>JABXIV010000003.1 GCA_013372925.1 Alphaproteobacteria bacterium | reverse complement strand
ATACTCGCCCGTCATCTGCTTGACGGAATAGGTTGCGGTGGCCAGCCCCACCATCACATAGATGCCAGCATCCGACAGCGCCTGCATGGTCTTGGCATGGCTGTTGTTCGGATCAACCTGATACACCCGCACACAGTTGATGTTCAGGTCATTCAGCGCCGGCATGATCGTGTTCTTCATGAAATCGTGGTTTTGATCAGCCAGGATGTCATCGATTTCAAGAACAGGCTTTTCAGACAGTACCCCCTTGGTCATCGAATAAACTGCGGATGCAGACAGAGCCACACCCCGCACAATGAACCGATTGCCTGTCTTGCTGCATTCAAACGCCTTGCCATTCACCTGAATTGCCGGCGTGTTGTTGGTCGTTTTGGTCATGATTCCCCAATCCCTCTAAAGTAGTATTCACCAGTATGGATTGACTGATATACTACTTTTTCGAGTATATTGGAACGAAATTTGACAAAAATACTGCTTAAAGGTGTTTTTTGGTGCTACTCTGCGCTTTTGCCGTGCCCACGATGCAGATAGTCTTCCGACTGCATTTCCATCAATCGCGATACGGTGCGCTCAAACTCGAAGCGGCCATCACCCTCGACATACAATTCATGCGGCGGCACCGCTGCAGAACACAGGAATTTCACACCATGCTCATAAAGGGCATCAATGAATGTGACAAAACGTTTGGCCTGGTCTCGTTTCTCAGGCCCCAGTTGCGGGATCGCCACCATAATTACGGTGTGATAGGCCCGCGCAATCGCCAGATAGTCGGCCGCACCAAGTGGGTTGGCGCACAGCCGCTTGAAGGAAAATACCGCCACACCCCGCGCGGCCTTGGGCACGAAAATCTTTCGCCCCTGCACGTGCAGTTCTTCAGATGGTACCTTGTCGCGGTTTTCCACGTCCCGGTCGGTTAACCGGAAGAAAGCCTCGGATAGCTTGGCCGTAGTCTCTTCATTCACTGGCGTGTAATAGGTATCAACACCCTTCAACCGGTCATAGCGATAATCTGTCGGACCATCGAGCGGCACCACGTCAAACTTTTCCTTGATCATCTCAATGAACGGCAGAAACAGTTGCCTGTTGAGGCCGCCCTTATAAAGATCATCCGGCACACGGTTCGAGGTGGCAACGATCACCACGCCGCGTTCCAGCAATTCTTTATAGAGCCTGCCAAGCACCATGGCGTCGGCAATATCCGTAACCTGCATTTCGTCGAAGCACAGAAGCGTTGCCTCAAGCGCAATTTGCCGCGCCACTGGCGGAATGGGGTCGTCTTCTGTCGCGCGACCGCCGCGAGCCGCCCGCTCCTTGCCAGAAAGGCTGCGCCATTCTTTCAGGCGTGCGTGTATATCCAGCATGAATTCATGGAAGTGAACGCGTTTCTTGGCCTTCACGGGAGCCACATCGAAAAACAGATCCATCAGCATGGACTTGCCCCGCCCAACACCGCCGTAAATATAAAGGCCCTTTGGGGGCTCTTTATCCTTGCCCTTCCAGCGCAGCAGTGTGGTCAAACGCCAGCTTTTAATCGACAGCCCAGTGCCGCGCCCGGAAACCTCAGGGTAATCAACCAGCTCATGATACAAGCGCTCGAAATGACCAAGCACCCGGAGTTGGTCGGCATCAGAACGCACCTCACCTTCTGCCTCAAGGCGGCGATAGGCATTCAAGGGGCTTTCTGTCATGACGGCTTAAACCTCCGATACTGGATCATGTCTTTCTTCCCTAGCACGGCAGGAAAAATCCTCAAGCCTTAAGAGGCACGCATCCCGTTCACATACGCGCGTTAGGAAAAGAAAGGCCCGCCAAAGTAGCGAGCCTTTCCTTTGTCTTTATCCACTTGCCTTAGAAAGCAGCGTTCACACCGAAGATGATCCCCCGGCTTTGGGCGTCTGCTTCACTATGCGTAACGCCCGGCGCCAAATTGCCGCCACTGATGAAGTTAAGCGGCGCATAACCATCTGTTTGCACCAGTTCAGCAAAGGCTTTCACACTTGGGCTGAGGAAATGGGCAAAGCCAAGAACCCACTGGTTCTGGCGCTCCCATGGTGCGCCATCCGGCCCTGCAATGAAGGTGCTAAACTCCAGCGACAGGTCTGTTGGCTTGTCGTTCATGGCAAACGAATATTTGCCGCCGATACCGAAGCTCGTCACCTTGCTGGCTGCAAACACATCAAGTGGTGGCGTTGGGTTGAACGTGCCCGGCCACTCTTTTGTGGTTTTGGCGTACTCACCCATCACAAGGAATGCGCCGGACCGCAGCTTGCCGTAGGCAGCCCAGGCCGGGTTTGGCTCGTTGCAGGGATTGAAGTGCACTACAGGGAACGGCTGGCAATAGGCACTGCCGCGCTCATAAGAACCACCAATCATGGCATAGCCGTCTTCTGCAAATTCAAAGGTGTAGTTGGCATCAACAACATAGTTGTTGAGCTTGCTTGGCACAGATGTACCTGCATTCGGCACATTGGCGCCACGGAACTGGGCGCCACCCTGTACCGCTTCAAACGACAGGTTCAGGCCGTTGTCGGCGTAGGTCAGCTTCGCACCGTATGCCAGACCACCGAACGCATGCCAAACGGTGGATGCCGTGAATGGGTTTACGGTATCGGTCAGGCCGAACGGCGTCGCCATTTTGCCAAGCGTCAGATAGACGGGCGATTTATCAAGGTTACCCAGAACCACATAACCTTTGCGCAGCTGAACCTGATTGCGGTCAAGCGCCGTGATGGTACCGGCACCAAAGCTTTGCTCAGGATCATACAGCATCTCTGCATAGGCCGTGATCCAGTCCCCAAGCGTTGCTGTTACGCTGAGCTGCGCACTATGGATAACAGCCTCGCTGACATCGTTTTGCTGCTGGTTATTGGCAGTAGGGTGGCGCATCAGATAACCAAACTTGTCAGCGGTGTTGCTGTGCCAATAATCGGCAATTGCGGTTACAGCACCACCAAGAGTTACCGTGTTATCAGCCAGCTCGCCGCTCTGGCGCGCTTTCAGCAGGATTTCCTGCTTGTTGTT
>JABXIV010000092.1 GCA_013372925.1 Alphaproteobacteria bacterium | reverse complement strand
ATGATCACAGACAAGGCCACTTTCGCATATCTGGGTGATGTATTTATCGCTGAGAACCACCGGGGGAGAGGCTTGGGTGAATGGCTGATGGAAGTCATCTTGGCACATCCAGAGCTTCAAGGCCTGCGACGCATGATGCTCGCCACCTCAGACATGCATTCGCTTTACACTAAATTTGGATTTAAAGCCCCTGAAAAGCCGGAAATCCTGATGGAAAAGCTCGATCCAAAGATCGCACGGGTGTTGTACGAGGAAGAGTAGTTGCTTTAACTGCGCTTGGCCAAAACCAGTACGGCAGCCAATAGCAACAGATCCTTCAGCAGAAACTGGCCTCCGGATGTCAGGTACGGAAAACCGCCCATCCCGCCATGCCACGCGTAGCTGAAGGTAGCCATGAAGCTCAGCGTTGTGATGAATGTTATCGCGCTAAGCGCAAGGCCGGTTATATAGAGCTGGGCATTCCACCAATACCCTGTAAGTAAGAAGACCGTGAGAAGCTCAATTCCGCCAATCACGTATGATGCACCCATTTTGTCAAAGTAAACCGGCAGCCACCAGCCAAACACAGGACTTGTTTTTAAAAGTGGCGCGATGCCATCGGCCTCGGGAACCGTGAATTTCATGCCGCCGATCCAGCCAAGGACGACAATCAAGCCAACGACCATGACAAGTTTAGCGTGGCGATACCCAAGACACCAAAGAGCCAGCCCGCAAATGGCAATATATTTCAATAACCCCTGACCAGCCCCAATGGCAGGAAACCCACCAAGGCTTTTAATCCACACCGGGTTGGTAAAAAGAAGCGACAGGGAAAACAGGGCCATGAAAACAACGAAACCATAAGCATAGCGCTTGATACGGTCTGGTACAGAATGCAAGGCAATGAGAAGCCCTGAAAGAGATTGAAGAACGCCGAGACCAATAGTGATTTCGTGGTTATAGAAGCCGAATCTGGACAGCAGCGGGTGTGCATCCAGCCAACCGGCCACAACACTTTCGGACACACCCGAGATGTTCATCAAACCGAACCAAATCAGTACAACTGCGAAAGACAGTGTGACAAAAAGCTCAGCGAATTGGTGGCTTGGCCGTATCTGGTTGACTATCGTGAACATCTGGCATCCTCCCCTTGTGCGAATGCACTAAGCAAAAGAAGCGGCGCTTCGTCAAGCCGCAGCCTCACTGTTCACAGCTTCTTGAGCAGTCGCGTATGACTCTTCGGCGGCCATCCAGGCCTCTTCGGCGTCTTCGATCTGGTTTGTTAACTCGGAAGCCATTTTCGAGAGCTTTGCCACTTTGTCTTCCTGGCCTGGTTCATAGAGGCCGGGATCGCTCAGGCGACTATCGACCTTTTCTTTGTCGGCTATCAGTTTTTCGAGAAGCTTCTCAGCCTTCTCGACTTCGCGACGGTAAGGTGCCAGTTTGCGGCGCTGTTCTGCGGCATTCTGTCGGGCGGCTTTCTTGTGGTTATCCGGCTTTTGGCCGCGTTTTTCTGCGCGGTCACCCGACCGCTCTTTCAGAAGGTGTTGCTTATAATCTTCAAGGTCACCCTCGAAGCGTTTCACATCGCCTTTCTCAACGATCCATAGCCGGTCCACGCAGGCTTCAACCAGATGCCGATCGTGACTGATAAGCAAAACGGCGCCATCATAGTCATTCACCGCATGAATCAACGCTTCGCGGCTATCAACATCCAAGTGGTTCGTTGGCTCATCCAGAATTAGAAGTTGTGGCGCATGGAAAGTAGCAAGAGCAAACATCAGTCGTGCTTTTTCGCCGCCAGACAGGGATTCAACGGGTCTGTCTGCCTTCTCAATGCCGAAGCCGAACGATCCCAGCCGCGCACGGACCTTGGCTTCAATCGTATCCGGCATCAGCTTGGCCAGGTGGTCATAGGGGCTGGCCTTTGGCACCAGTTCATCAAGCTGGTGCTGCGCGAAATAGCCTACAGTCAGTTTGCGGGGGCGTCGCATCGTACCGTCCATCGGAGCAAGCTTTTCTGCAAGCAGCTTGGCAAAGGTAGACTTGCCGTTACCGTTCGCGCCAAGAAGGGCGATGCGGTCATCCATGTCGATACGGAGGTCCAGGTGCTTCAAGATAGGCTTGTCTTCCTCATAGCCCACGCTGGCGCCTTCCAGCGCTATCAGTGGCGAGGAAAGAGGATCGGGCTTCGGGAACTGAAACGGTACCGTGTGCTGTTCGACCATCGTGGCAATGGGCTTCATGCGCTCAAGCGCCTTGATGCGGCTTTGTGCCTGCTTGGCCTTCGAAGCTTTGGCCTTGAAACGGTCTACAAAGCTTTGGATATGCCGACGTTCAGCCTCCTGTTTGGATTTCAGCGCCATCTGGCGTTCCATCTGCTCCCGACGGAGTTCCTCAAATCGGTCATAGCCACCGGTATATAGGTTCAGCTTGCAGTTCTCCAGATGCACGATGTGGGTAACGGCCTTGTTCAGAAGGTCTCGGTCATGGCTGACAATCAGCACTGTGTAAGGGTAGCTCCGCAGGAAGTTTTCCAGCCACATTACGCCTTCAAGGTCTAGGTAGTTAGTCGGCTCATCCAGTAACAGCAGATCAGGCTCGTTAAACAAAACACAGGCAAGGGCCACGCGCATCCGCCAACCGCCAGAATAGCTTTGGCAACTTCGGGCCTGCGCATCCTGATCGAAACCAAGGCCGGACAATATGGTTGCCGCCTTGGCCTCGGCCGTGTGCGCGCCAATATCGGCCAAGCGTGTGTGGATTTCCGCGATGCGGTGGGGGTCAGTTGCCGTTTCAGCTTCTTCCTGCAGGCTTACCAACTCCTTGTTCGAAGCAATAACGGTTTCTAGCAGACTTTGCGGGCCGTCAGGGGCTTCCTGGCCTACATGGCCAACTCGGGCCGTGGGGCGAATTTTGATCTCACCGGTTTCAGGGCTGAGTTCCCCCAGGATCATTTTAAGGAGCGTAGACTTGCCCGCGCCATTACGGCCGACAAACCCCACCTTGTGTCCGGCGGGTATGCCAACAGTGGCTTCTTCAAAGAGAAGGCGGTCACCAATACGGTAGGTTATGTCGTTTATGTGAAGCATGGGAACGCGAAGTATCACAGGGCAGGTGCAAGCGCAACGAGATTGGACGAGGGCGCAGACAAAGCTTGGCTTTCCGATGGTTTGTAGCTATAAGGCGCGCGAATCAGTTTTAACCAAGTACCAAAAAGGGATAGTCACATGGCTGTGCAACGTACTTTTTCTATCATTAAACCAGACGCAACCAACCGCAACCTGACTGGTGCGATCAACGCCATTTTCGAAAAGAATGGCCTTCGCATTGTTGCTCAGAAGCGTATCCGCATGACTGAAGACCAAGCGAAAACTTTCTACGCTGTTCACGCTGAGCGTCCTTTCTTCGGTGAACTGGTTGAGTTCATGACGTCCGCTCCTGTTGTTGTTCAGGTTCTGGAAGGCGAAGACGCTGTTCTGAAGCACCGTGAAGTAATGGGCGCAACTAACCCTGCTGAAGCTGCTGAAGGTACAGTTCGTAAAGAGTTCGCTCTGTCCATCGGTGAAAACTCTGTTCACGGTTCCGACAGCGAAGAAAACGCAGCGATTGAAATCGCTCAGTTCTTCTCTGGCAACGAGATCGTTGGCTAATCAGCCATAAGAATTTGCCTGGGAGCTACTAGGCACGCAGGGTTGCCTGCAAAAGAAAAGGGTCGTCCAAACGGGCGACCCTTTTTCTATCGGAATGTCACAGGACTATTACTTGCTGATGGTATTCAGGGGAGGGGGCTGATAATTCCCTCGTCCCCCATGTCTGTGTCTTTGAAAGCCACCTTGTTGCCGGAGGCGCGCACTTTACCTTCGGCGATCAGCTTAACGGCCGCCGGATACATCTTGTGCTCGTACGTCAGCGTTTTGGCGATGAGGCTTTCTTCAGTTTCATCCGTAGCAATCGGAATAGCGGCCTGCATGATGATTGGGCCATTATCCATTTCAGGGCGCACATAGTGGATCGTGCAGCCGTGGAAACGCACGCCATCCTCAAGGGCGCGTGCGTGCGTATGAAGGCCCTTGTACGAAGGCAGCAACGACGGGTGGATATTGATCAGCCGGTCGCGCCAACGGTTCACGAAAGTTGAGGTCAGCAGCCGCATAAAACCTGCGAGGCAGACAAGTTCAACGTCATGATCGCTGAGGCACTGATGAACAGCATCTTCAAAGCTTTCTTTGTCGTCAAAATCTTTATGGTCGATGGTAATGGCTGTAAGGTCAGCTTGTGCTGCACGATCAAGGCCCCGAACATCAGGGCGGTTTGATATCACTACCTGAATTTGCGCAGGATAATCAGCCGCCGCACAAGCATCAATCAATGCCTGCAGGTTTGTGCCGCTACCGGAAATCATGACGCCGAGGCGTAGCTTGCGCATCCGTTTATCCTTCGCTTGTCATCGCAGACCAGTCTTCATCTGATCCCCAAGTGCCAGCCTTGCCTGTCACGAGACACTTTGGTTTCCCGTCGCCTTTGGTAATGGAGCCGATCTGGTAAACCTTCTCGCCGTTTTCCTCCAACAGGGCCTTTGTCGCAGCTGCATCGTCGGGAGAAACGACGACAACCATGCCGATTCCACAGTTGAATGTGCGCGCCATTTCGGCTGCTTCAATATTGCCTTGCTTGCGCAGCCAATCGAAAACGCCCGGCAAGGTCCATGTCCCAGTGTGCACTTCCGCAAGTGTATCTTTCGGCATCACACGCGGAATGTTTTCAAGAAAACCGCCACCTGTGATGTGAGAGAAGGCTTTGGCATAACCAGCTTTCACAGCAGCAAGGCAGCTCTTCACGTAAATGCGTGTTGGCGCCAGAAGCTCTTCGCCGAGCGTGCCATCGCCAAAAGTGCTCTTGTCGGCATAATCGTGGCCTTTGTCTTCGACAATACGGCGGATCAGTGAGTAGCCGTTAGAGTGCGTGCCGTTGGATGCGAGCCCGAGCAACACGTCGCCCTCAGTAACCGTCGAGCCGTCCAGCAGCGTGCCGCGCTCTGCTGCACCAACACTAAAACCGGCAAGGTCATAATCGCCGCCATGATACATGCCCGGCATTTCCGCAGTTTCGCCACCAATGAGGGCGCAACCGGCCTGACGGCAACCTTCAGCTATGCCCTTCACAACATCGGTCATCTGGCCGACGTCAAGATGGCCAGTGGCCATATAGTCCAGGAAGAGAAGGGGTTCCGCGCCTTGAACAACGAGATCGTTCACACACATAGCGACAAGGTCGATACCAACCGTATCATGGATGCCTGCATCCAGCGCCACCTTTAGCTTGGTGCCAACGCCGTCGTTGGCCGCAACGAGAATAGGATCGCTGAAGCCTGCGGCTTTCAGGTCAAACAGGCCGCCAAAACCGCCAAGGTCTGCATCGGCGCCAGGGCGCCGTGTTGAAGCGGCAAGGGGTTTAATGTTTTCTACCAATGCTTCGCCAGCATCAATATCGACGCCAGCTTGTTTATAGGTGTAGGATTCGTTCTGGGCGCTCACGTTCTATCTTCCAAGCCTTGGGCACTGGTTGCGGCAGTGCTTGTTAGGTTTTTGCTCATCGGGTGGCCATAAATTGGGCAAATTTAATTGTCAGCCTAAGACCCTCTGGCAATTGATTTCAAGCGCGTTATAGTGTCGCCGGTTCAGTTATGAAAGTGTTTATGCGCAAGCTTTTGGTAAATAATGGTCTTTTCGCTGCTCTTGTTGCCTCTTTTATGGCGATGACAGTCCCAACATGCGTGTTTGCGCAGTCGGCTGATAACTCACTTGATATTCTATTTACGATCCGCGACATCCGCGTTGATGAAACAGCCACACGAGCCAGCGAGGCACGGCGTACTGCGCTGGCGAAGGCTGAGCAGGAGGCGTATTTCAAGTTATTGCGCAAGCTGACACAGCCGGAGGGGCGGGCAAAGTTGCCAACAGTGAGCGCGCGCGCGATACAAACAATGATCAGCGGTATTGAGGTGGTTAATGAACAATCATCATCAAGGCGCTATCTTGCAACATTGAATGTACGCTTCGAACCGGGTCTTGTCAGTCAATTCCTCGCTGAACATGACGTTCCTCACGTTTTAGGCACAGGGCGGGGTATGCTGGTCCTGCATGCCCATGCGGAAGGCTTGCATAGCGTGTTGTGGGAGCATGATGCAGAGGTTTCGGCGGCACGCTCGCAGGTGGATTGGTTGAACCGAATCAGGCAATATGTTTTCCCTTTCGGGGACATGGCTGAAAGATCCCGTTTTACCTATGAAGAAGCTTCTTCACTGGATACACGAGATGCAAAACCACTCACCGTTCGCTATCAAGTAAACTCAGCGCTGATAATTAGCTCTCGATGGGTCGTAGACGGAGACCGAAAAGCGCTGATTTATGATTATGTTTCAACGGACGGGGACCTGCTTGGTCATGGTGCTGTCGAAAACTCGTCATCTGAAGTGCATGCATTGGTAACTATGTATGACGAGGTACTAGACAACATTGATAGTGCATGGCGTGCCCAGTTGCTCGTGGATACTGGTGAGGGTGGTGTTCTGGAGGTGCTGGTGCCAAGCACGGAATTTCCGGCCTACCAGAAAGTGCTTAATCAGCTAGCTGAAGTAAGCCTCGTTGGTGCCGTTGAGCGCCTGGAAATAGGTCTACCTTTCAGCAAATTGCGCTTTCCCTATACTGGGCGTCTGGATCAGCTTACGTTAGCATTACGGTATGCCGGGCTCGATATCAGCGACTATGGGGAGCAAAAACTGCTCGCACCCAGGCCTGTTAGTCAGAACTGAGGCCATTTAAAAATAGGATAGGGGGAGCATAATGACACGATGGTTTTGGCTTGGGTCAGTTGGGGCTTTTGCTTTATTTGTTTATCTAACTCACGCTGTCATGCTGCCGTTTCTGGCTGGCTTGGCCATCGCGTATCTGCTTGACCCGGTTACAGACAAACTTGAAACCATAAAAATTCCCCGAGGCGCAGCAACAGGGATCGTAATTACGCTTTTTTTCCTGGTAATCGCTGGGGTGGTGCTGGCCTTTTGGCCTGTGCTGCAGGCGCAGATTGCGGCCGCGTCAAAAACTGTGCCGCAAACACTGGCTGGCCTAAGGCCCTGGCTTAATCAAGTCCTTCAGACGATATCGGATAGATTTGGCCCCGAGTTTGTAGGCGACGTGGACAGTATGCTTGCGGCATTTTCCGATCAGCTGCTGGCGAAGACGCAGCAAGCGGCAGGAAGTATCTTGAAAAGTGGCCTGGCTGTTTTCAATATCATGGGTCTTCTTCTGATTTCGCCGGTTGTTGCCTTTTATCTGTTACGCGATTGGGATCTTCTCGTAGCTAAGATCGATAGTTGGTTACCGCCAGTGCATGCGCCTATTGTGCGTGGTTTGATGCAGAAAATTGATAGCGTTCTCGCGGGGTTTGTTCGAGGACAGCTTATGGTAAGCACGGTAATGGGCGTTCTTTATGGGCTTGGGTGGTCGCTCGTGGGGCTGGATTTTGGGATCGTTTTAGGCGTTTTGGCGGGGGTTATGTCTATTGTACCTTTTGTTGGGGCGCTATTCGCTGCTGCCGTTGCGGTTATTATGGCCATAGGACAATGGGGGTTTGATCCGGTTCAGATCGGTCTTGTCGCCAGCGTTTTCCTGGTGGTTCAAATTATCGAAGGATCATTCCTGACCCCGAAATTGATTGGGGACAGAGTTGGCCTGCATCCGGTGTGGGTTTTGTTCGCCGTGTTCGCAGGAGGTGAAGTGATGGGGTTTGTAGGAGTTCTGGTCGCGGTACCTGCTGCTGCCGCGATCGCCGTGTTGGTTCGCTATTGGATAGATGTTTATCTCGAACATTATGACATCGCAGAAGCTGCAACTGGCGAACCCCATGATATTTTGGTTCAGAGTAACTTAGGTGAACAAAGAGATGGCCAAACAAGCTAAGCAAATACCCTTTGAGCTGCCACACAAGCCAAGTTTCGACATGGCAGACTTTATTGTTTCAGCGTCGAACGAGGCCGCGTTCTCGTTGATTGATAGCTGGCCGGAATGGCCTCACCATGCGGTTGCTTTAGTTGGGCCAAAAGCCTGCGGCAAGACACATTTGGCAAAGGCGTGGGCTAGTCGCGCGAATGCGATCGAATATAAAGCAGAGGACGATATCGCGGTTATTCCTGCGGGAACCAGTGTGTTGGTCGAAGTTTTAGACGTAGCCAAAGTGAACCAGGAAACGCTGTTTCACCTGTTCAATTGGTCGAAAGAGACGTCAGGATATCTCTTGATCACGGCATCTATTCCTCCAAATCGATGGGATATCGGCTTACCTGATTTGCGGTCAAGGTTGGCGACGCTGCCTGTGGCAGAGATCGTTGCACCGGACGATCATTTGCTAATGGTTCTTATGGCAAAGTTGTTTGCTGACAGACAGTTACAGGTAGACCTAGAAGTTATAGATTACATTTTGAAGCGTATGGACCGATCATTCGTTGCGGCAAAGGCATTGGTAGAACTGCTGGACCGGCACGCATTGGCAGATAAACGTAAAATCACCAAACCACTGGCTAAGGCTTGCCTCGAAGAGCTTCTCGACAGATAATTGTAACAAAATAAGGCTAGTGGTAAGCCTTTGAAATCACATAAGAGTGAGCAGCCATATGGCGGACGGAGATCAAAAGATGGCAGGTAAAGTAGCTGACGGCGCGGTGCCACCGCTGCCAACGCGCGACGATATTGTTAGCACCATCAAGGGTCTTTCCGGCGGTGAAAAATATCTCAACCGAGAGCTAAGCTGGCTTCAGTTCAACCTTCGGGTATTGGAGGAAGCTGAAAACCTAAGGCATCCGCTCCTTGAAAGGCTTAGGTTTTTGTCGATCTCCGGCAACAACCTTGATGAATTCTACATGGTGCGCGTAGCAGGTTTGCGTGGCCAGTGTGATTTAAAACTCGATGTTATCTCTGATGACCAACAATCTCCATTCCAGCAGTTGCAGAAGGTGAACGATCTGGCTGAAGAGTTGATGGCCCGCCAGCAAGAGGTTTGGGCCAAGCTGAACAAGGAGCTTCGCGAAAACAAGATTATCGTGCTGGAAAAGAACGAGATATCCAAAGAAGAACGTGACTGGATTGAAGAATATTTTCTCGAAAATGTTCTGCCAGTTCTAACGCCTATCGCCGTAGACCCTGCGCACCCATTTCCATTTATTCAAAATCTCGGATTCACCATGGCGCTGTTGCTAGAGCGTCAACGCGACAACAAGGAAATGGTAGCCTTGTTACCAGTTCCTCACCATGTTCAGCGCTTCGTCAGGCTTCCAAATGACGAGAGCGGAGAGGTTCGTTTCATCGCGCTTGAACGAATGCTCGAGCTATTTCTAGATCAGCTTTTTCCGGGCTATAGAGTGGATGGTTGCGGCGTGTTCCGTATCATTCGAGACAGCGACATAGAGATTGAGGAAGAGGCTGAGGATCTTGTACGCGTTTTCGAGAGCGCACTGAAGCGCCGGAGGCGGGGCAGGGTTATCAGGCTCAAAGTAGAGGCTTCCATGCCCAAGTCTTTGCGAAACCTGGTAATTAATCGCCTGGACGCCGATGAAGAGACCGTCGTGGTTGTAGATGGCGTTCTGGGTATTGACGAAACCGGCGAGCTGATTGTGGATGACTTCCCGGACCTGAAATATGTTCCCTATAACCCTCGGTATCCGGAACGTGTTCGAGATTTCGGCGGTGATATCTTCAAGGCAATCGCCGCCAAGGACTTTGTTGTTCATCATCCCTATGAATCCTTCGAGGTTGTGCACCATTTTTTGAGGCAGGCGGCACGCGATGACGATGTGGTGGCGATTAAACAAACGTTGTACCGAGCTGGATCGCAGTCACAGATTATCCGGGCATTGATTGAGGCCGCAGAGGCAGGCAAGTCTGTAACGGCTGTTGTAGAGCTGAAAGCCCGCTTTGATGAAGAACAGAACATCAAATGGGCCCGCGACCTGGAACGCGCCGGTGTGCATGTGGTTTTCGGATTTATTGACCTGAAAACCCACGCTAAGGTTTCCATGGTCGTTCGCAGGGAAAACGGCAAGTTGCGTAGCTATATGCACTTCGGTACCGGCAATTACCACCCGATTACTGCACGCTTTTACACGGACCTTTCTTTCTTCACAGCGGATCCGGCCTTGGCCCGAGATACGAACAAAATGTTCAACTACCTGACTGGCTATGTAGAGCCTGATGGCATGGAAAAGCTCGTTATGTCGCCGTTCCAAATGAGGGATCAGCTAATAGCGCGTATCGACAGGGAAATCGAGGTGGCTAGGGCAGGTGGGCCTGGTGCCGTTTGGGCAAAAATGAACTCACTTCTTGACGCGAAAATCATCGACAAGCTTTACGAAGCCAGTATGAATGGCGTGCAGGTCGACCTTGTTGTTAGGGGTATATGTACTCTTAGGCCTGGTATTCCAGGTTTAAGTGAGAATATTCGGGTGAGGTCAATCGTTGGCCGTTTTCTTGAGCATGCAAGGGTTAGCTGCTTCGGTAATGGCCATGGACTACCCTCTAGACACGCAAAAGTTTTCATATCTTCAGCCGACTGGATGCCACGGAATTTTGATCGCCGTGTAGAATCATTGGTCCCTATCGAGAATCCAACCGTACATGACCAAATCATGGGACAGGTTATGGCGGCCAACCTCAAGGACAATACGCAGTCCTGGTTGATGGCACCGGATGGAAGTTTCAAGCGCAATTGTCCGAGGGAGGGCGAAGAAGAATTTATCGCGCATGAGTATTTCATGAATAATTCTTCATTGTCTGGGCGAGGAACTGCATTAGGCGATGACAAGAAAGTAGTGCCGTTAATTGACTATAGTATCGAGGACTAGTTTGTATGTTTGAGGCGGCCGCAAGGGTTGATGACTACGTTGCTGTGATTGACATTGGCTCCAACTCTGTTCGCTTGGTCGTTTTTTCCGGCCTGAAACGAGTGCCAGATACCATCTTTAATGAAAAAGTGATGTGCGGCCTTGGCGCCGAGATCGGTGTCACAGGCAAAATGGGTAAAGAAGCCATGGATAGTGCCGTTTCAACGCTGAAACGCTTCCGGGCTCTTTGCGAACAAATGCAAGTAAGTCGGATTGAAGTACTTGCCACTGCTGCGGTTCGCGATGCGAAAAATCGCAAAGCCTTCATCAACCGCGTCCGCCGCGAGTGCGGTATCGAGATTGTCACGATCAATGGCGAAGAGGAAGGACGCCTTGCTGCACATGGTGTAATTTCAGCCGAACCGCATGCAAGCGGTATTATGGGAGACCTTGGAGGTGGCTCGCTAGAGCTGGCGCGCATCGAAAATGGCGAGGTACACGAAACCATAAGTCTGCCGATCGGCCCATTGAGATTGCAGAGCATGTACGGCGATAATCGGCGTAAGATTAAGAAGCACTTACGTGATTTGTTTGACGAAATACCCTGGCTTCAGCAAAGTTCTGGTCAGAACCTATATATGGTTGGTGGCGCATGGCGTAACATCGCGAAGCTGATGATGCGAGAGAAATCCAATCCTTTGCCTATATTGCAGGGGTACCGCAACAGTCGGTCTGAATTCACTAATTACTGCAAACGGATCAGCAGGCTACTACCTGACGATATCCCCTTTGCCAGTTCGCTTACGTCAAGGCGTCGGGCTGTGATGCCCACAGCAGCCCTCATTCTACTGGAAGTGCTGGCTGCCATGAAAGCTAAGTCGGCTGTCGTATCAACTTATGGGATTCGAGAAGGGTTAATCTTCGACAAGATTGATGATCGAGACCGGCCAATGGACCCGTTTCTATTCACCTGTCATGTGTTGGCTGCGGAGCGTTGCAGGTTTGCAGAGCACAGTGAGCTTTTGTACGAATGGACACGGCCACTATTCTGGCACAAGGTACCTGATCCGGCTCTTCGTGAAAAATTACATCATGCAATTTGCTTGCTGAGTGATATCGCTTGGCGCGGCCACCCAGACTTCAGGGCTGAAAAGGCGGTTGAATCCGTTCTTCACGGGCACTTTGTTGGGGTATCGCACCGCGACCGGGCCTATCTGGCAGTCGCAATGAACCAAGCCTATGGCGCATCCGTAGACTTGGGCCATGTCGCGCACATCCTGCCGCTCTTGAAAATCAACGAAATTCTCGAAGCGCGGATGATGGGGGCTGCGCTCAGGTTGGCTCAGCGCCTGTCAGGTGGTACTGCTGCGCCACTTGAAAACAGTCGACTAAGGGTTTCAAAAACCAAGATATATCTTGGTGTCCCGAAAGCTTATCGCGATATTGCTAATGAAGTTGTCCTCAAGCGCTTGACACAGCTTGGGCAGCTTATGGGGCGCAGGGCGGCAATAGAATATCCGAAAGATTTGCAAGCGGCAGCCGAGTGATATTACTCGGCTTCCAATTCCACAACTTCAATGTCGCCTTTGTGGGCTGTTAGCGCCAATTCGCCTGCCATGAGCTTTTTGGCATCGGCGCCGAAAATCTCATATCGCCAACCATGCATAGCGCGAATGTCTTTTTCAGGCTCAGCCGCCCAGGCTTCAATGTCCTGTGCATTTGCAACCATTCTCGACGCTACTCGCGCCTCCTGGCATTTGATCTTCAGAAGTACTTTCAAAAGATCTGCCATTGGTGGAGTTGCTGGCCGTGGTTTGGCTCGCTCTATATGAGGCAGCTCTGCCTCAGGCATATTCTGACCTTTTTCCAGAGCTTCCATCAGTGATTTTCCCGCTCGAGAACGACTAAAACCTTTCGGAATACTCCGAATACGGTCGAGCCCGGCAACATCTTTTGGTGGATGGGCGGCAATTTCGAATAAAGTTTCGTCTTTTGCTACACGGTTCCGGGGTAGGTCGCGCTCTTGCGCCTGCAGTTCACGCCACTCGGCGAGTGCTTTCAGAATACCGAGAAAACGTGGCTTGTTAGTTCGTACCTTAAGCCGCTTCCAGGCTTCATCTGGTCGCACGTGATAGATTTCTGGGTCCCGCAATACCGCTGTTTCCTCCTCCACCCATGAAACACGGTTTTCGCGGTCAAGCTCTGCCTTTAGCGTACGGTATATGTCGCGAAGGTATGTAACATCACCCAAAGCGTAATTGAGCTGT
>JABXIV010000089.1 GCA_013372925.1 Alphaproteobacteria bacterium | reverse complement strand
CGCCCCCACACCGAGAAGCCGTTTGATGTGCATCTGATGATCGACCCGGTCGATCCCTATATCGAAGCATTTGCAAAAGCGGGCGCAGATATCATCACCGCCCACGTGGAAGCCGGCAAACACACGCACCGCACGCTTCAGGCAATCCGTGGTTTTGGCGTTAAGGCAGGCATTTCACTTAATCCGGCAACGCCAGAGACCAGCATCGACTATCTTTATGAAGAACTTGATCTGATTTTGGTGATGTCTGTGAACCCAGGTTTTGGCGGCCAGAGCTTTATCTCAAGCCAGCTTCGCAAGATCGAAGCCATCCGCAAACGGATCGACAGCCTTGGCCTTGATATCGACCTTGAGGTTGATGGCGGCGTAAACACGGAAACCGTGCGTCAGGTAGTAGACGCGGGCGCAGACCTTCTGGTCGCCGGCAGTGCTACCTTCAAGGGTGGGCCTGATATGTATGCCGCGAACATCAAGGCGCTCAAGGGCGCCGAAGAGTAAGCCACTCAACAAGGGAGCAGGCGGCGATGAGCGCGGCCTTTGATCAAATTGCCGAATATGCAGCCACAGCGCCTACCTCGCGCTCTACGCTTCGGCGCGATCAAAGCAACCATGCGGTCTCACGTTCGCTCAGCAATCTGGGGCGTATCATTCGCGAGTGGGGCTATGCCTCCCCGCTATATACCCACCGGCTGAAGGGCCGCCATCCGGTCCAGCTTCTGGGCAGCCCCGATGACCCGGCCCCCGGAAATGCCACGCTTGGGTCCGCCATTTTTGGCGGCGATATGCTATTTGAAGGCGAGCAGCACGCGCTTGGTGAAGATTTCTGGGTGCGCGTTGAAGACGCCAGCCCCGCTTTCCAAAGATATGCCCACAGCTTTCACTGGCTGCAGGATCTCGCGCAGGTAAACGACCAGATCAAGGCACGTGACGCCGCTGAGACCATCCTCAAATGGTGGTTGCCGCTAGGTGAAGATTGGTTCCGCGATGTTTGGGCGGCCGAAACACTGGCACGCCGCATCATCAACTGGTTCACCCATGCCCCGCTGATCCTGTCGTCCAGCGATCTGGTGTACCGCTCGAAGGTACTCACATCGATTGCCCAGCAAAGCCGCCACCTGAGCCGGGTGCTTAATGACACCGAAGAAGGCCTGCCGCGCGTTTACACAGCAACGGCACTGACGCTGGCTGGGCTTTTGCTACCTGCAAGTGACGCCCTTCTCAATAAGGGTGCGCGGGCGCTTGAACGCACCCTCAGCTCGTTCATTCTGGCAGACGGTGGGCCGATCAGCCGCAACACGTCTGATACCATCCGCACCATGCAGCTTCTGGTGCTGGTGCGCGACGCCTATACCGACCGCGGTGAAGAATTGCCCGGCTGGGTTCAAACCACGCTGGACCGCATCGGCCCCTTTGTGCGCGCCATGCGCCACGGTGACGGCAATTTCGCCCAGTTCGGCGGCACGTCTGCTGAAGGCGGGCACGGCTCAAACGCCGTACTAGCCGCATCCGAAGCCAAAGGAAAACCCATTGAAAACGCTGCCCACAGCGGATTTCAGCGCATTGAAGCAGGCCGATCATTATTAATCATGGATGCGGGCACACCACCGCCAAGCGCCTACAGCGCCAAGGCCCATGCAGGCACGGCGGCGTTTGAGTTTTCCGTAGGGCTGGAACGCATGATCGTGAACGTGGGACCGGCCTCAAAGCGTGGCCCGGTGCCCGAGCTGGCCGAACTGGCCCGCACCACTGCCGCCCATTCCACGCTGATCGTGGCAGACCGCAATTCAAGCCGCCTATTGGAAAACGGCCGCCTTGGCGCGGGCGTTTCCGAAACGCTGACCATCCGCGAAAAGAATGAGGACGGCACCCGCGTTCGCCACACCCACAATGGATACTTGAAGCGCTTCGGCGTAAAGCACGAGCGCACGCTGAACCTATCCAGCGACGGAACGCGCCTTATCGGCAGCGACAAGCTTTTCGGCCCCAAGCTCAAGAAGCTTCAGGGCAAGGAAATTACGCTCAGGTTCCACCTACATCCGAACATCAGCGCGCTTAAGGCGTCTGACGGGCGGATCACGCTTGAAACGCGGAGTGGCAAGACCTGGATATTTGATGTTGATGGCGGGGAAGCCGAGATTGAGGACAGTCTCTATCTCAGCCGCCCCGATCATCCGGTGCCATCGCGCCAGATTGTGGTGCGCATGGTGCGGGAGGGGAACGAACCACCCATTGCGAATTGGGTTTTGAGTGAAATGAGCCTCTGACACGCCTGCTGTTGGGTTGCGGGCGCGGAGAGCTTGAATATGAAGGCTGTTTAGACATGGATAAAGTCACAATCAAACGCGCGCTCTTGTCGGTTTCCGACAAAACCGGGCTGGTTGATCTTGCACAGGCGCTCGCAGATCAGGGCGTTGAAATTCTCTCAACCGGCGGGTCCGCCAAAGTGATCCGCGATGCTGGCATCCCCGTCAAGGAAGTTGCCGACCACACCGGTTTCCCGGAAATGATGGACGGCCGCGTGAAAACGCTGCACCCGATGATCCATGGTGGCTTCCTTGCGCTGCGGGACAACGCCGAGCACGTGAAGGCGATGGAAGAGCATAACATCGGCGGGATCGACCTTGTGGCCGTGAACCTTTATCCGTTCGAAGCAACCGTGGCTTCCGGCGCTGACTTTGATACATGCATTGAAAACATCGATATCGGCGGGCCTGCCATGGTGCGCTCCGCCGCCAAGAACCACGCGTTCGTTACCATCGTGACCGACCCTGCGGATTATGCTGAAATTATTGCACAGATCAAAGCAGAGGGCGGCACCACGCACGCCGTGCGCAAACAGCTTGCCGCCAAGGCCTATGCCCGCACCGCCGCATACGACACGGCGATCAGCCAGTGGTATGCCGAACAGAACGGCGTTACTTTCCCTGACCGCATGACCGTATCCGGCACCAAGGTGCAGGAATGCCGCTACGGCGAAAACCCGCATCAGGTTGCTGCTTTCTACAAGAACAGTGAAGACCGCCCCGGCATTGCAACAGCCGTTCAGCACCAAGGCAAGGAACTGTCTTACAACAACCTGAACGACACCGATGCCGCGTTCGAGCTGGTTAGCGAATTTGATCCTAAGGTGCCAACCGTCGCCATCATCAAGCACGCCAACCCATGTGGTGTAGCCACGGGTGCAACGCTGAAGGAAGCGTATGAGAAGGCCCTGAAGTGCGACCCTGTTTCCGCCTTCGGCGGCATCGTGGCCCTCAACGGCACCGTAGACGCGGAAACGGCAGAAGAGATCATCAAGGTCTTTACCGAAGTGATCATCGCGCCAGAGGTTACCGATGAAGCAAAAGCCATCATCGGTGCCAAGAAAAACCTGCGCCTGCTGACAACCGGCGGCCTTGCCGACCCAGCCCAAGCCGCCAAGATGGTGAAAACCGTGGCCGGTGGCTATCTGGTGCAGAACCGCGACACAGGCCGCATCACGCTGGATGACCTGAAAGTGGTGACCAAACGCGCACCAACGGATCAGGAACTGAAAGACATGCTGTTCGCCTTCCAGGTGGGCAAGCACGTGAAATCAAACGCCATCGTTTATGTGCGTGACGGCATGACCGTGGGCATCGGCGCAGGCCAGATGAACCGCCGCGACAGCAGCCGGATCGCCGCGATCCGCGCGGGCGAAGCCGCTGAAATGGCCGGGGACGCTGAAAGCCTTGCAAAAGGCAGCGTTGTGGCATCAGACGCCTTCTTCCCGTTCGCCGATGGCCTGCTGGCTGCCGCAGAGGCGGGGGCAACGGCTGTGATCCAGCCGGGCGGCAGCATGCGCGACGAAGAAGTGATCAAGGCCGCCGATGAAGCCGGCCTTGCCATGGTGTTTACCGGCATGCGCCACTTCCGCCACTAAGGGCGGCAAACATCAAATGGAAACAAGGCCGGGGCATGTGCTCCGGCCTTTTCTTTGTCTATAAAAACAGCACCGTTAAATCCAACCAGACCCTGACCAACAAAATCATATAGGCTATGCCCACAACTCCTAACTCAATAGGTGAGCCAGCTGGTGCGAGTGGCTTGATATCATCCGCTGCCAAAACCTTGATTGAATCAATCGCCGGATAAACCTTGAACCAGACAATCAAACCCCAAATGACTGCGCCGATGATACCGATCACGTTGATCTGCTCACCGAGCGTAGAATGAAGCAATGTACCCAGCACGCCAGCCATTAACATCGCCAGCATGGCAACTGTCGCCTTTGTAGATCGACGGAATACCAATCCCCCATACGTATTGTCTTCCGTGAAGACCATGTTGGAAAACATAACTTTGTGTCAAGAAAACACATAAAATACACAGGGAATTATTTATTCAAGCGCCTCTTTTATGTTGAAAACCGTTTGTTCCAGCGCGTCCTCG
>JABXIV010000156.1 GCA_013372925.1 Alphaproteobacteria bacterium | reverse complement strand
GCCTGACCGACCCGGAAGAGGCCTATGAACTGGGCCTTGATGAAGCGCGGGAAGACGGCATTTGCCTGATCGAATGGCCGGACCGCATGCCGGAAGACTGGTGGCAGAATGCGCTGAAACTTCATATCACCATTGGCGATAAGGGCGAGCGCACCGTGGTGCTATCGGGCAATGAGGAACACTGGCGGGATTTGATTGAAGGGCTTGGCGTATGATTGCTGTGCCCCAAGCCATGATTTTGGCCGCAGGCAAGGGCACGCGTATGGGCACCCTGTCGGATACGTTGCCCAAGCCGCTTGTGCCCGTGCATGGTGTGCCGCTGATTGACCGTATCCTTGCACATTTGTGGCGCGCCGGGTGTGGGCCTGTGGTGGTGAATGTGCACCATCTGGCGGACCAGATGGAAAGCCACCTTGAGAAGCTGATCAAGTCGGGCGATGTCCTGATTTCGGATGAGCGTGCGGAGTTGTTGGAAACGGGTGGCGGCGTGAAGAAAGCTTTACCCCTTCTGGGTACTGATCCTTTCATGGTGATCAATAGCGATGCCCTGTGGGTGGATGGAAGCATGCCGACGCTGCTACGCCTGCAAAAGGCTTTTGATCCGGCCCGGATGGATGTGCTTCTGCTGCTTGTGCCAACTGGCGAAGCCCTCGGGTATGACGGGGTTGGGGATTTTATCCCCCAGGGCGACCCTGCCGCGCCGGAGCCTCTTGAATTCCGGGGCGATGCCCCAAGCGCGCCTGTAATGTTCGGTGGTATCCAGATCGTGAAACCGGGCCTTTATGACGACATGCCGGAGGGTGCCTGGTCGAACCGGGAAATCTTCCGCAAGGCGGCGGCCAAGGGCCGATTGTTTGGCATTCGGCACACAGGCCACTGGATGCATGTGGGCACGAGGGACGCCATCAAGGCGGCTGAAGAGAAGATCGATGCATTGAGGCAGGAGCGGTAAATGGCCGCGCCCACCATATATACGGTTGATGCGGCGTTGCCGTTTGTGGATGCGCTGGCCGCAGGCCTGATCGAACGAGCCCAGGGCGACCCTGCCGCCCTTGCGGATATGACCATATTGGTGCCGAACCGCAGGGCGCAACGCTCGCTTCGGGAAGCCTTCCTGCGCCAGCTTGGGCAAAAGCCCACGCTTCTGCCAGCCATGCGCCCCATTGGCGATGTAGATGAAGACGAAATCACCTTCCTTGGTGCCGGGCTGGGCATCGACCCTTCCGCACTGAAACCAGCCATCGGCGGTACACGCCGGCAGGTTCTTTTGATGCAGCAGGTGATGCGCTGGATCGCCCTGAAAGGGGAAAGCCTGTCGCCCGCGCAAGGCTGGCGGCTGGCCGGGGAACTGGCAAAGCTGATGGACAGCATCGATACCGAAGGCCTGTCGTTTGATGGGCTCAAGGATCTGGTGCCGGATGCGCTCGCCCACCACTGGGAGCAAACGCTAACCTTCCTTAAGATCGTATCGGAAAGCTGGCCTGCGCTCCTTGAGGAAGAAGGTGCGATGAACCCAGCCGCCCGCCGCGATGCCATGCTTGCCATGGTGGCAGAGGCCTGGGCTGCGCGCCCACCAGCGGGGCAGATTTTCGCCGCTGGTTCAACAGGGTCCATTCCCGCCACGGCAAAGCTTCTTGCCGTTGTGGCACGGCTGCCCAAAGGGGCAGTTATCCTGCCGGGGCTTGACCGCGACATGCCGGATACGGCCTGGGATGCGATTGACGCCACCCACCCGCAAGGCGTTTTGAAAGGCCTTCTGGTAACAATGGGGGCAAGCCGCCATGAAGTGGAGCGCTGGCATGCCCCCGGGCTGCCTGTTCAGCAAAATCGCGGGCTGCTGATGCGCCATGCCCTGTTGCCTGCATTGGAAACCGATTGCTGGCGTGGCCTTGGCTTGGTGGTGCAGGATGATCCGTTTGATGGCCTCAGGAAACTGGTGGCCCCCACACGCCGTGAAGAGGCAGACGCCATCGCCGTGATGATGCGGGAAGTGCTGGAAACACCGGCGAAAACCGCAGCCCTAGTTACGCCAGATCGTGCCCTCGCCCGGATGGTGCGGGCCAGCCTGTCCCGCTGGGGCATAGAGGTGGACGATAGTGGTGGTGACCGGGTTTTGAACACGCTGCCGGGCCGGTTCATGGGGCTGTTGGCGGCATCGGCTGCTGAGCAGTTTGCGCCGGTCACGCTGTTGGCGCTGTTGCAGCATCCGTTTGTGGCCGTGGGGCTTGATCGCCCGGCGTTTCTTGCCAGTCTCAGGCGGCTGGATATGCATGTACTGCGCGGCGTGCGGCCTGCCGGTGGCCTAACTGGCCTGATGGCACGGGCACGCGTGGTGGCGGCTGACCCGAAGGCAGGGTTCAACGATGATGACGTGGCGGTTCTGACGCGCGTGTTTGAGGCACTCTTGCCGCTGGAGCAAGTTCTTGAGGAAAACCAGCCGCTTGATGCGCTGTTGCGCGCCCATGTGGCGGTGGCCGAAGCCCTATGCACCACGGATGAGGATGCCGGGGCAGACATTCTGTGGAAGGGCGAGCAAGGGCAGGCGCTTGCTGATGCGCTTGCTGATCTGATCCAGGAAACAGCGCCCGTATCCGGCGTGGCGGCGGAAGGCTATGCCGCCCTGTTTGATGAACTGCTGGCGGGCGTCAGCGTGCGGCCCGTGTGGCGGCAGCACCCGCGCCTCAGCATCTGGGGTACGCTTGAAGCCCGCCTTCAGCGCGCTGACCTGATGATCCTTGGCGGGTTGAATGAAGGCACCTGGCCGGGTGAGGTGAAGCCCGAACCGTGGATGAACCGGCCAATGCGGGCCGCGTTCGGCCTGCCGCCGCTTGAACGGCGCACCGGGCAATCCGCGCATGATTTTGTGCAGGCGGCATCGGGCGGCGATGTGGTGCTGACCCGCGCCGAAAAAGTAGGCGGTGCCCCAACGGTGCCAAGCCGCTGGCTGTTCCGCATTGAAGCCCTTGCCGGGCGCGATGTACCCTCCGCAGGCCCCTATCTCAAGTGGGCGGCCATGCTGGATCAAAGCCCGCAGGTTACGCCCTGCAAACCGCCACGGCCCATGCCGCCCCTTGAAGCACGGCCGAAAAAGCTGTCGGTCACCCAGGTGGAAACATGGATGCGAGACCCATACGGCCTTTATGCCCAAAAGGTGCTGGGCTTCCGTCCGCTTGATCCGGTGGATGACCGCCCCAATGCAGCTACCAAGGGTACGCTTCTTCACGAAGCGCTGGAGCGTTTCCTCTTGGAAGAGGGCCCCAAGCGCGGCGATGCGGGGCTTGAGCGTCTGATGGATGTGGGACGCAAGGTGTTTGAACCGGTGTTGACGCAGCCAACCGTTTACGCCTTCTGGTGGCCGCGGTTTGAACGCATCGCAGAATGGTTTGTTGAGAATGAGAAAGACCGGGCGGAACTCTTTGACGTGGCGGCGGTTGAAAGCTGGGCTGAGGCCAAGCTGCCCGGGGCGGATTTCACCCTGATCGCCAAGGCTGACCGGATCGACCGGCGGCGCGAGAGTGGCGCGCTGACGATCATCGACTATAAAACCGGTAATATTCCAACCCGGCGGCGGATGGAAGCAGGCTTTGCGCCCCAGTTGCCGCTTGAAGGTTGGCTTGCGGAACGCGGCGGCTTTGAAGGGGTGGACGCAAGCCCGGTAGAAGATCTTGTGTTCTGGGAACTGAAAGGCGGGGAGCCTGTGCAAAAGCAGCACCGCCCTGTTGCAGACACGCCGAATATTATTTCGGATGCGGAACAAGGCCTGCGGGGGCTGGTGAAAGAGTTCTCCAAAGAAGCCACCCCCTATCTTTCCAATCCGCGCCCGAAGGAAGCGGGCTATGGCGATTTTGACCATCTGGCGCGGGTGAAAGAATGGCGCAACGCGGATGATCCCTTTGGGGGAGGCGGGGATGAGTAAACCTCGCATGACATTTGAGCAGGCCCGCGCTACACACCCTGAGCTGACTGCTTGGGTGGGTGCATCTGCAGGCACCGGCAAAACCCACGTTCTGACCGCTCGCGTGCTGCGCCTGATGCTAACGGGCACGCACCCTGAAAATATCGTCTGTCTCACCTTCACAAAGGCCGCCGCGGCCGAGATGAAGAACCGTATTTTTGAGGAACTGGGTCGCTGGACATTGATGCCGGACGAGGTGCTTGCGGCTGAAATCAATCGCCGCACGGAAGAAGATCCAGACGCTGAGATGCTGACCACAGCGCGGCAGCTTTTCGCGCAGGTGCTTGACCTTTCCGGCGGTCTTCAGATCCAGACCTTCCACAGCTTCTGTCAGGCGCTTTTAGGGCGTTTCCCGCTTGAGGCCGGGATGGCGCCGGGCTTTGAAGGCATGGATGAGGCCGACGCGCGGGAAACCATGGCAACCGCGAAGGACCAGATGCTGGCTTTCACCCAAACCCCGGCAGGTGGGGCGGTGAAAAAGGCGCTTGATAAAGTGGCGGGCCTCGTAACCGAAAACACGTTTGACGAGGTGATTGAGCGCCTGTCGTTTGAGGCCTCAACCCTGCGGCGGGCCGAGCAGGCCTACGGCAGTGTGGGGCTTGTGCCTGCGCTATATCGCGCGCTGGGTCTCACCCCCGGTGAAACCAGGGCTATGGTGCTTGAAAAGGCAATCGCCGACGATGCGTTTGACCTGAAAGGTATGCGCGCCATGGGGCCGGTGTTGCTTGCGGGCAGTAAATCAGAGGCCAAGGCGGGTGAAGCAATCACCGCCTTTACCGCGGCCGAGGGGGACGCGAGGAAGGCGCTGTTTGAGGATTACACGCTGGCGTTCCTTACGGCCACCGGCACACCGCGTGCCCGGATCGCAGTGAAGAAAACACTGACGGACCATCCCGAATTTGAAAGCATCATCGAGAAAGAGCAAATCCGCCTTCTGCATGTGACCGACCGCATGAAACGGATTGAGGCAGCAGAGGCCACAACCGCGCTGTTGCAGCTTGGGCTGGCGCAACTGGGGCGCTATCACACCATCAAATCCGAACGCGGGCTGGTGGATTTCGATGACATGATCGACCGCACTGTGGGCCTTCTTAGCCGCGGTGATGTCGCCCCATGGGTGCTCTTTAAGCTGGATGCCGAGGTGGACCATATTCTGGTTGATGAAGCGCAGGATACCAACCGCGACCAGTGGCGCGTGGTGGAGGCACTGGCGGAAGAATTTTTCGCGGGCGAAGGTGCGGCTGAGAAAGTGCGGACGATCTTCGCAGTGGGGGACGCAAAACAGTCTATCTTCTCGTTCCAGCGGGCAGACCCGCGCGAGTTTGTCGCGGCGCGCGACCGTGTGTTCCATCGGGCCTGGGCAGCGGAATGCGAAGCCGAACCTGTGCCGCTGAACCTTTCGTTCCGTTCTGGCGGGGCCGTGCTGTCACTTGTGGACGCCGTGTTCCACCGGGAAGCGGATGCGTCGAACGGGCTTTCGACGGATATGGAGCATGTTGAGCACCAGTTTATCCGGTCGGGCCATGGCGGGTTGGTGGAGCTGTGGCCCCTTGAGGCACCCGCGGCCGACAAGGAAGATGAAGACGCCACATGGATACCGCCGGTGGTGCAGGAACAGGCCGATGATGCCGAGGGTCGTACTGCATGGCGCATTGCCCGCCGCATCCGCGAGATGATCGACAGCAAAGAAATGCTTGAGGCGCAGGCCCGGCCCATTGAAGCGGGCGACGTGCTCGTGCTGGTGCGTCGCCGCACAGCGTTTGTTGACCATCTGGTGCGGGCGCTGAAATATCTGGGCGTGCCGGTTGCGGGCCGAGACCGCATGGTGCTGACAGACGAGCTGCCGGTGATGGACCTGCTGGCCCTCGCGCACGCAGCGCTTCTGCCCACCGATGACCTGACGCTCGCGACTGTGCTCAAGAGCCCGTTTATTGGTTTTGACGACGACCTGCTGTTTGATCTGGCCTATGGACGAAAGGGTGCGTTGTGGCACGCGCTGCAGAAAAAGGCTGGTGATCGGCCAGATTTTGCTCGTGCGCTTAAGTTCATGCAGAAAGTGGTGCGAGGCGCGGACATCCTGACGCCGTTTGAATTTTTCTCCCACGTGCTGACGGATCTTGCCGGGCGCAAGAAGCTGACATCCCGGCTGGGTGAAGAGGTGCACGACCCGATCGACGAGCTGCTGGAGGAAGCGCTTAGGTTCGAGCACACGCAAGCCGCCAGCCTGCAGGCTTTCATTCACCGGGTGGAACATGGCGGCACCCAGATCAAACGGGACATGGAAGCCGCGGGCGGTGCGGTGCGTATCATGACAGCCCACAGCGCCAAGGGCCTGCAGGCACCGATCGTATTCCTGTCAGACCTTGTGAGCATGCCGGATATCAGCCGCGATGGCCGCGTGTTGCCCATTGAGGCCGCAGACCCTGGCATGCCGCCCTTGTTGTTGTGGACATCCCCGGCCAAGAACCTGGCGCTGGTTGACGAGATGAAAGCGGCGTTGAAGGAAAACCAGGTGCATGAATACCGGCGGCTTCTGTATGTGGCGCTGACGCGGGCAGAGGACCGGCTTTATATCGCGGGCTGGCAGGACCGGCGCGATCCGAACGAGCATTCATGGTTCAAGGCGATTGAGGCCGGTTTTGGCCGCATCGGTGCCGATGAGGTTACGCTGCCCGACGGGCGGCAGGTGCAGCGCTTTATAGTGCCACAAACAGCCGATGTTGAGCCCAAGAAGGCGAAAGAGGCGGTCGCTGTGGCTGCCGCGCTGCCGGACTGGATCACCCGTGCGATGCCCGAAGAACCCGATCCGCCACGCCCGCTTGCGCCTTCCCGTCCCGATGAAGACGAACCCGCCGCCACAAGCCCCACAGCACGCGGTGACGGCAAGCGGTTTGAGCGCGGGCGGTTGATCCACACGCTGCTCGAGTGGTTGCCGGATATGCCGGTGGGTGCCCGCGAAACCGCCGCAAAGGCCTATCTGGCGCGTTCAGGCGGCCTGAAAGAAAGCGATGTTGAAGGCTTCTGGGCTGAGGTGCAGCGCATTCTGGATGACCCGGTGTTCAGCCCCTTGTTTGCGCCCGGCAGCCGTGCCGAGGTTCAGGTGGCCGGCAGCGTCGGCCCACGCATCATTTCCGGGCAGGTTGACCGCCTTGTGGTGACCGAATCGGAAGTGTTGATCGTGGACTATAAAACCAACCGCCCCCCACCAAGGGATGCGGCCAAGGTGCCGCAGATTTACCTCAAGCAGATGGGGCTTTATGCCCGCGCGCTTGAAGGGATTTATCCGGGCAGGAAAGTGCGCGCCGCGCTGTTGTGGACAGACATTTCGCTTTTGATGGAACTGGACAAAATCCAGATGGATGAAGCACTTAACGCGCTTGGCCTTTAAGCTATATATAGTTTGTTTTCAACTATCTGTTACTAAACCTTGACCGTTTGAAAGCGCGTTCTTACTTTAGGCGTCAAAGCACAACACAGGGCGATGACAGACCCCATCGCCTGCGGGCACTGTAAATGTTCCGGCCCGTTCAAACGCGTAGAAAGAAGAGCGAAAAATGGCGACCATCTCCATCACTGATGACAATTTTGAACAAGAAGTTCTGAAATCCGACAAACCTGTGCTGGTTGACTTCTGGGCACAGTGGTGCGGCCCTTGTAAGATGATCGGCCCGATCCTTGAGCAAATCTCCGATGAGCGTGACGACATCATCATCGCGAAAATGGACATCGACGAGAACCCGGAAACACCAACATCCTTCGGTGTGCGTTCTATCCCGACCATGCTGATCTTCAAAGGCGGCGAAGCGGTTGCCACCACCATGGGTGCGAAACCGAAAGCCCAGATCGAAGCTTGGATCAACGGCGCGCTCTAAGCGACGGACTCAGACGACAAATTTACGGAGAAGGCGCCCACTGGGGCGCCTTTTTTGTTGCCGCTGACGGCGCCTTGTTTGTCACCCTGAGCTTGGTTCAGGGTCCAGATAGCACCCTGCGCGATTGTTGATGGAATTCATGGATGCTGAAACAAGTTCAGCATGACAGACTGTTGCGAAGGGACGTTGGGCTTTAGCCCGGCAGGATGTCCGCTTCGCGCAGTACTTGCCCTGCCAGATAGAGCGAGCCACCGATCAGCACAAAAGGCGGCCGTTCGTCTTGCGCTTTTTCCCCCGTCATCTTCAGGGCCGCGGCCACATCCTTGGCCACAATACCGTTGATGCCCGCGTCTGTGGCGGCACCCGCAAGGAAGCTGGGCTCAGCCGCGCTTTCTTCACCCGGAATGGGCACTGCAATCACCCGGTTCACAATGCCGGACAAGGGCTTCAGATAGCCCGCTGCGTCCTTGTTCCCCAGCATGCCAAGGATCAGGATAATCTCCCTCTCCACCGGATCGATCTCCGAAAGGAAGGTGCGGATCACCTGTCCTGCCGCCGGGTTGTGCCCACCATCCAGCCACAGGTCGTGCCCCTCAGGCAGTAATGCGTTCAGTGGGCTATTCTTGATTTCCTGCAGGCGGGCGGGCCAGCGCACCCAGCCAAGACCTGCGCGGATGGCCGCGTCAGGAATCGTGATGGCCTGCTGTGCATGGGCAAGTGCAATGGCCATGCCTGCGTTTGTTACCTGGTGTTCGCCCACAAGGTTGGGCATGGGCAGGTCAAATTCGCTCTGCCAGTCGCCATAGGTGAAGCCGTCACCGCGCGGTTTGATGCTGGCCTGCCAGTCACGCTCAAACAGTTTCGGGATCACACCCTTGGCTTCGCAATCGCCCAGAATGGTTTTGGTGGCATCGCCCATTTGCGGGCCGATAACAGCGGGAACGCCTTCCTTGATGATACCGGCCTTTTCCCCCGCGATGGCGGCGAGCGTATTACCCAGGAATTGTTCGTGATCCATGCTGACAGGGGTGATGCCAACGGCTGCGGGCTTGTCTACCACATTGGTGGCATCAAGCCGCCCGCCAAGGCCGACTTCTAGAATGCACAGGTCAGCGGGCGTGCGCGCGAAAGCAAGGATGGCGGCAGCGGTCGTTACCTCGAAGAAGGTGATCGGGTCTTCGCCGTTTGCCTGTTCGCATTCTTCCAACAGCTCTGTCAGCGCATCTTCAGAAATCAATTTCCCTGCCACGCGGATGCGTTCAGCGAAGCGTACAAGGTGCGGGCTGGTATACACATGCACCCGGTGTCCGGCGGCTTCGGCTATGGCGCGCAGCGTTGCTGTGGTGGAGCCCTTGCCGTTGGTGCCAGCGATATGGATCACGGGCGGCAGCTTGTCCTGCGGGCGGCCCAGCCGGTCCAGCAGGCGTTCCATACGCCCGAGGGAGAGATCGATCTTTTTGGGATGCAGGCGCATCAGGCGCGCGAGAACAGCATCGCTGGCAGAGGTGTCCATTGCGGCTTGGCGCTCCCTGAAAAAAGGCCGCCGAGAAATTTGTCGGCGGCCGATACGCTGTTATTCAGCAGCCATTCTCTTGTGTCGGCCGCCCATCAGCAGGCGAATGATCGTCCCAAGTTTTTCACCCAGTTCATGGCGGTGCACAACGGCGTCCACCATGCCGTGCTCCTGCAGGTATTCTGCAGTCTGGAAACGCTCAGGCAGTTTTTCGCGGATCGTCTGTTCGATCACGCGCTGGCCTGCGAAGCCGATCATGCAGCCTGGTTCTGCGATGTGCACATCACCCAGCATCGCGTAGGATGCGGAAACACCGCCCGTTGTCGGGTCGGTTAGCACAACGATGTAAGGCAGGCCTGCATCACGCAGCATCTGAATAGCAACAGTGGTGCGCGGCATCTGCATCAGGCTGAGAATGCCTTCCTGCATGCGGGCACCGCCTGATGCGGTCATCATCACGTATGGGGCACCAATTTTAAGCGCATGGCGAGCACCGGTAATAATGCCTTCGCCCACAGCCATGCCCATGGAACCACCCATGAAGAAGAAGTTCTGCACGGCCACAACAACGTCTTCACCGCCGATCTTGCCAACAGCAACCTTGATGGCGTCTTCATCGCCGGTTTTGTTGCGGGCTGCTTTCAGGCGGTCGGAATATTTTTTGGTGTCGCGGAACTTCAGCGGGTCCTGCTTCACCTTCGGCATGTCGAGAAGGTCATACGTGCCGTTATCAAAAAGATTGTCGAACCGGTCTTGTGGCGGCACGCGATCATGATGGTCGCAGTGGGCGCACACATATTGGTTCGCAACGAATTCCTTCTGGAAGATCATCTGGCCGCAGCTTTTGCACTTGTGCCAAAGATTGTCCGGTGTTTCCTTCGGATTCAGAACTTTTTGAAGCTTCGGTTTTACATAGTTGGTGAGCCAGCTCATGCGTCTCAACCCCTTCTCTCACTTGGCTTTTTCAGGCTTTTTTGCCTGTTCAGCCCTTTGTCCCAGCTCGCACACCATCGGCGAGTTTTTTGGTAAAGTCCAGCACGTCTTTCACCATGCCATCCTTTGGCATGTGGGTTTCATCGAGCCCGTTTTCAATCATGGATACGATTGCAGACCCAACCACAGCACCATCAGCCACACGGCCAATGGCTTCAGCCTGTTCAGGCGTGCGGATACCGAATCCTACAGCAACTGGCAAGTCTGTATGTGATTTAATGCGCGTTACTGCAGCCTTGATATCTTCAGTGGTGGCGGATTTGCCGCCTGTTACACCTGCCACAGCAACATAATAAACGAAACCGCTTGCGCCATCCAGTATGGTTGGCAGGCGGTGGTCATCTGATGTTGGCGTGGCAAGGCGGATCACATCAATCCCGGCTGCATTTGCAGGCAGGCGCAGCTCTTCATCTTCTTCGGGCGGCAGGTCCACGATGATCAGGCCATCAACGCCAACCGCGGCGGCATCTGTGCAGAAACGGTCAACTCCATAGGCATAAAGCGGATTGAAATAGCCCATCAGCACGATAGGAGTGTGATCGTTCTGTTTGCGGAAATCGCGCACGATATCAAGCGTGCGGTGCATGCCCGCGCCAGCCTTCAGCGCGCGCTGGGCGGCCTTGTCGATCGCAGGGCCATCGGCAGATGGGTCCGTGAAGGGCATGCCCAGTTCAATGATGTCAGCCCCGGCTGCAGGCAGGCCAAGAACGATCTCGCGCGAGGCTTCATGGGTTGGATCACCCGCGGTTACGAAAGTGACAAAGGCTGCGCGATTTTCAGCGGCCACACGCTCAAAACAGGAGGATAAACGGCTCATACTCTATATCTCCGCGCCGAGCGCATCGGCCACTGTGAAAATATCCTTATCGCCACGGCCGGACAGGTTCATGACGATGATGTGGTCTTTCGGCAGGCTTGGTGCCATGCGGATTACCTGCGCCAGCGCGTGGCTGCTTTCAAGCGCCGGGATGATGCCCTCGCAGCGGCACAGAAGCTGGAAGGCTTCAAGCGCTTCATCGTCTGTCGCGGAAACATAATTCACGCGGCCTGCTTCATGCAGCCATACATGCTCTGGCCCGATGCCCGGATAATCAAGGCCCGCGGAAATCGAATGCGCCTCGGTGATCTGGCCGTCTTCATTTTGCAAAAGATACGTGCGGTTGCCGTGCAGAACGCCCGGCTTGCCGCCCGCGATGGAGGCGGCGTGCTTGTCTGTATCCAGGCCATGCCCGGAAGCTTCAACCGCATACATTTTCACGTCTGTATCATCCAGGAACGGGTGGAAAAGACCCATGGCGTTTGACCCGCCGCCCACACATGCCACAAGGCTGTCGGGAAGGCGGCCTTCAAGATGCATGATCTGCTCTTTGGTTTCGCGGCCGATGATCGACTGGAAATCCCGCACCAGCATCGGGTAGGGGTGTGGTCCCGCCACGGTGCCGATGATGTAGAAGGTGTCATGCACGTTGGTGACCCAGTCGCGCAGGGCGTCATTCATGGCGTCTTTCAGCGTGGCTGACCCGGATGTCACGGGTTTTACCTCGGCCCCCAGAAGCTTCATGCGGAATACGTTCGGCTTTTGCCGTTCGATATCAACAGCCCCCATGAACACCGTGCATTCAAGGCCGAAGCGTGCGGCCACGGTTGCGGTTGCAACGCCGTGCTGGCCTGCGCCGGTTTCCGCAATCACGCGGGTTTTCCCCATGCGTTTTGCAAGCAGTACCTGCCCGATGGCGTGGTTGATCTTGTGCGCGCCTGTGTGGTTCAGGTCTTCCCGCTTCAGGTACACCTTTGCGCCGCCCAGATGTTCGGTCAGCCGTTCCGCATAATAAAGCGGGTTGGGGCGGCCGATATATACGCGGTTCAGCTCATCCAGTTCCCTCAGGTATTCCGGGTCCTGCATGGCCTCGCGGTAGGCTTTTTCAACCTGATGCACGAGCGGCATCAGCGTTTCAGAGACATAGCGTCCGCCAAACTTGCCAAAGTGGCCTTTTTCATCGGGGCCGGTACGGTAACTATTGAGCGACATCAGGGCGTCCTAACAATACTAAAACCTTTGGAAACCTTACCTAACGGCTTTTGCAGCACTAAGGAAGGCTTCAATTTTCTCGCCGGACTTCACGCCCGGCGCACTTTCCACGCCCGACGATACATCAAGCGCATGGGCACCGCTTTGCTGAACAGCGGTCTTTACATTTTCCGGTGTCAGGCCACCGGCCAGCAGCCAAGGGTAGGGCAACTGTTTGCCCGCAAGCAGGTTCCAGGGAAACGATATGGCGTTCCCGCCGGGCCTGTCAGCGCCTTTGGGCGGCTTGGCATCAAACAGCATGGCATCCGCATGGCCAATGAAATCATCCGCCTTGGCGATGTCTTCTTCCGTGGAAACGCCAATGGCTTTGATAATTGATACGCCGAGGCGGTTCTTCAGGATCAATGCTTCTTGCGGTGTCTCGTTGCCATGAAGCTGCAGCCAGTCGAGATCGAGCGCGTCGGTGGCGTCTTCGATAAAGTCATGCGAGGCGTTTACAAACAGTCCCACGCGTTCGGTGCTGCGCGGCAGATGGCGGCGCATGGCGGCTGCTTGTTCGAGTGTCAGGTTGCGTGGTGATTTGTCAAAAAACACAAAGCCCAACCAGCGGGCGCCATAAAAGGCGGCCACGTTGGCGTGTTCAGGCGATGTGATGCCGCAAATTTTTACCGAAACAGGCATGCCTCGATTGTTCCTTCAATCCCGGCCCTCAACACCGGATCGACCCTTGGCAAGGGCAGCAGGCTGGCCTTAGTCCGGGTCGTCACTTTCAAGCAGGTTATCAAACGAAACAGACTGGCGTGTGAGCGCTGCCGATGCTGCCTTCATCAGGTCTTCCCCAAGCAGCATGCCACTATTCCATGTGGCAACATAATCAAGACCGTCTGCAACCGAATGATCCCGTGCATGATTGAGTATCGCTTTTGTGCCCGCAACTGCAAGGGGACTCTTGGAAGCAATTTCTTGCGCCATGCTTAAGGCAAGCTCATGCACCGCAGCGATATCATCACCCACATTGTTGATGAAACCAAGCCGCAGGGCTTCATCGGTGAACATCTTGCGGCCGGTGTAGGCCATTTCCTTGACGATGCCGAACGGCAATACATGGGGCGCGCGCTGCAGTGTGCCCACGTCTGCAACGATGCCCACATTGATTTCCTGAATGGTGAAGAAGGTGTCCTTGGTTGCGATGCGCATATCGCAAGCCGTGATCACGTCAACGCCCGCGCCCACGCAGGCACCATGGATGGCGGCGATCACTGGTGCGCGGCAGGTCTCAATAGCGGTGAAACAGTCTTGCAGCCAAAGGATATGGCGCCGCAATTTTTCACGGATGCGCGCCGGGTCGCCTTCTGTGGCACCGAGCACTGCGCCGCTTTCTTTCAGGTCCAGCCCGGCGGTGAAATGCTTGCCGTTCCCGGAAAGGATAATGGCCCGCACGCTTGGGTTTTCATCCAGTGCCCTGAAGGCCTTGCCGATTTCACCAAACATGGTGCCGTTCATGGCGTTCAGGCTGGAAGGCCGGTTGAAAGCCACATGGGCGATGTGGCCTTCAATTTTTACTTCAAGCGTTTCATAGGTCATTGTTGCTGTCTCCCCACGGTTTCCACCATGATATTGTGCGAAAGCAGGGATGGGCCAGTTTTATTGCCGGTATTTTTCAACAAGTGCTGCGTAGCTTTCCGTCGCCTGAATATCCTGCCCGGCCCCGCCTGCAAGAAACCAGCCTTCAACGAAGTCTTCCGCCTTCCGATTTGGCATGCGTTCCATCAAATAGGTGGCGAAAGTGCCGGTGCTGGCCCCGCTGATGGCAAATTCCTGCTGCATATCCCGGATCAGTGTCAGAAAACGGTCATGCCCCAGAAGGTCATGCAGCATGGCGAAGAACACGGCGCCGCTGCTGTAGGACAGGTCGGTCAGGCCCTTGTCGCCATAGTTGGCCAGCGGTGTGGTGCCATAATCCGCGTGCTTGGTGAACTGGTCCCTGGTGCGGCTGAAGCGGTTTTCCTTGAAGGCCTGCAGGCCATGGGTGCCCTGAAGGGTGTCGGCGGCGATGGCTTGCATCAGCATGGCAAGGCCTTCGTTCCACCGGCTGGGCTTCAGGCTTGGCTCTTTGGGGTGCCACAGATGGGCGATCTCGTGATACAGCTCATCATAATTGCTGGCGCTTTTGAAGGCGGCTTCATCCTGGATGATCAGGCCGGGCATGCGCTGCGACCCATAGCCTTCAGGGATCGCGGTGATCGCGAGGCGGTTCCTGTCCGGGCTGGGGCCGAACCACCGGGTGAAAAGCGCGAGCGTCCGTTCAGCCTCAAGGGCAAGCTTTTCGGCATTTTCGCGCCCGCCTTCAAGGAAATTGACAGTGATATTCTCGCGCTTGATCTGCCCGTATCGCGCGATCGGCAGCATCAGGAAGGGGATGGGGGTTTCCGATTTCAGGTCATAGGTCACGCGCTTGTCGAGAAGCGTTTTTTTCTCAATAGGCAGGTTTCCTGCGGGGACATAGCCTTCCGGCACTTCAAGGGTGGCTGACTGGTAATAATTCTGGTTCTGGCCCGCCGCGCTGATGGCGGCATCTGTGGGTTTGGCCAAAACCGGATACCCGAAGTTCTCGAACCGGAAGATCGTGAAATCTGATGACAGGCTTTCGCGCACATAGCCCATGCCGCTTTCTGTGAGCGGCTCAATCGATCCCTCAAAGTTCACCGTAATTTCGTAAATGCCCTTGTGTTTGATGCCTTGCCCCGTGTCTGCTGTAACAGCGTTCAACTTCAGCTTGGGCCAGTCCTTGATTGGTTTGGTTTGCTGGCTGAACGGTAGGGGCTGTCCCTTTGTGGCGACAATTTTGGTAACCTTCAGGCCCGGGTTCAGCAGAAGCGGGATCTTGGTAACCTTTTCGCCCGTGCGGTTTTCAAACCGAATCCAGGCGGCGCCAACCAGCTTTCCGTCTTTTGGGTTTTCTGCAAGGTGCAGCTTTAGGGCCAGATAGCTGTTCAACAGGCGAAAATAGCCGTCTTCTGATGCTTTCAGCGGTATGCTGAAAATAGTGCAAAGCAACAATAGAACCCCAAACAGGCGAACCATCACAATTGTCTCCCCCCAGAAATATAAAACCCAAGAAACATAAATGATATGTAATAAAATAACATTTATTATAGAGGCGTATCATCTGGCAAGCCAAATTTTTGCTGGTCAGGTATGATGGATCAGTCGGGTGCGCAGAAGCGTGTGATCAGTGTGTCCATGATTTCTGCTGCCGCTTCCACATGGGCGATATCGACATTCAGGCCAAAGAGCACAACAATGATGTGCTGTGTGTCGTCGCCCACGGCCGTGCGGGCGCTGTCTGAAAACGGGGTGCCAAAGGGGCCTTTTGCATCTGTCAGGACCGGCAGGCCTTCAAGGTTGATTTCGCCGCGACCAATGCCCTCGTATGTATCGCCTTTTTTGCCCACCGTAAGCTGCATGGCGCCTTCGATCTTGGCAGAGTCATAGATGCCGATGGGGACGCCGGTCATCAGGGACACCAGATTGCCGCTATCGACCACATTGTTCACCTGATAGAGCGGCTTGCCCGATATGACCCGCCGTGTCAGTGCCTCGCTTGAGGGGCGATAGCGGCTTGGGTCTTTGCCGCAGGCCTTGAAGGCCGCCCGTACGCCAGCGATCACAGGGTCTGACGACGCGGCTTCGCCCAGCAGTTCCTGCAGGCGCATTTCGGCTCCGTCCTCAATCGCGTGAACAAGGCCGGGCGGTGACGGGCGCACAGCCACATCAAAATCAAGCGTACCTGCATGAACAGCGAAACCCAGTTTCTGAAATTTCGGATCGATGGAAAAAGACGACATTGGATACTCCCTTGATGCGCTAAATCTAGCGCCTGGTGAGGGCCCAATGAAAGCTTTTTCCTGCATGGCTGAAATCAAGCCGTGATGGCAGCCCATCCTACGCTGGCATGGTTGCTGGCGGCTCCTGTGCAGGTCGTTTTAGGTGCAGCTGTATTACCCTAAAGTTGCATTGACGTGTTCTGCGGCACCGAGTCACGATGGGGCTTCAACAAAACACGATGGGGATTGTGAAATGAAACAGGCTTTAGTGGCATGCACGTTGCTGCTTACAGTGCCGGGTGCAGCAAACGCTGCCAACGGTATTGAGAAATATTTTGATGGCTTTTTTGCCGGGATCGAAACCGGCATATCGCATGACAGCGGCCAGCCAAAAGACAGATGGTATAATGCAAACGATACCAACCTTTATTATGGTGTTCTTGCAGGATACCGCCTGCAACTGGACAGCGGTTTTGTTTTCGGTCTGGAAGCCGCCCTTGGCGATACCACCTATAAAAACAAGGCGCGACCGATTGATTGTACTGACTGTGGTTTTTTTGACGCGATAGGTTTGGATAACAATTGGGTGGCCGATTATAGTGCGGACTATGGCTGGAGCCTTTCCGGAACACTGGGGCACACGTTTGGTGTAGGGCAAAAGAACCTGATTTTCGCAAAAGCAGGATATATCAAGCTTCACAACGGCTCGGATATCCCGGAGGGCGATGCATTTATATATGGCAATGAAAGTGGCGAAATATTTGAGGTGCGCAACCCAAATGACAGTGGCCTAATCCTTGGCGGCGGGTATGAACGCGCAATTACCGGGAAGCTTCGTTTTCGTATCAGCGCAGACTATGTTGATTTAGGGAAGAACGATCCGTTGCTGTTTGACGGTGTGATCAACAAGCGCTTCAGCGGCACTGAGCAATATCAGGGTAAAGTGGGGCTGATCTTCCAGTTCTGAGTTTGCTTTCAAGATGTAGGAAAGGGCCGCGCTGGGGGATCAGTAGCGGCCCTTTATCATGAAGCGGGCTGTGCTGGCGACTTCCGATCACCCTAGTCGATCTGGCGGTGAAGATTGGGCGCGCGCTGTGTGAAAACGCCGTCCAGATATTTGTCCACGATGCGGTCCTGATATGTCTCATAGATCAGGTGCAGGTGTTCAGGCCGCCAATCACTTGAAGGCCAAATCTTGCCGGTGGTCTTGTGGGCCTTTTTTTCGATCGATTGGCCCGACGCCAGCTTCTGGATCACGGCGGGTAATTCTTCCCCAACCTTTTGAACCGCCCGGCAGGCCAGTTCGTGCAGGCCATCGCCGCGCACCAGATCGGCTGCGCACTGGTGCACCACATCCCCGGCATCAAGCTGGTTTGTCAGGTCATGGATCGTCATGCCGGTCATCTGTGGCTCCAGCATATAGCTAGGCCAGAAATGGGTAATGGCCCCCCGATAGCGCGGGGACAAGCCACCATGGATATTCCAGCGTTCGCCCTTTGCCAAGGCAAGCGTTTCGTCGCTTAACTTGTGGCAGCCATAGCTGAGCAGCAGGTCAGGCTGCTCTTTTTTCAGAATGCTGTGCACCACCGGGCCGTTCAGGTCACTGATGTCGATGCTTTTAACAGCAGTGTCTGGCCACTCACCGGCACCGAAAAAGGCATGCTCTGCTTGTTCTCTACGATCGAAATGGTGTCGGAACAGGCTTGCCGTTTTCTCATCAAGCCCTTCGGGTGGCTCTGGGACATGGGCTTCCCTGATTTCGGAAACGACTGTGGTTAGCCATCCGGTGGAGGCGATAGCGCGCGCAATGAATTTATGGCGCGGGTGGCTGCCGGTCAGGAAAACAATCTTCATTGTACCAGGGGCTCCGAATTGAATTTCAGCAAACCTTCTTGTTCCAGCTTTACGATGGTTGGCTGAAGATCCGAAAGGCTGCAGCCACAAGCGTCGGCAATTTTCATCGTGTCGGTGTGGCCATCCGCCATGTTCAGTACTGTCAGCAAGCGGTTAAGCTGCGTGCGGCCATCCACGAGTGAATCATCAGACTGTTTGCGTGTGGCGGCAGCATTCATATTGGGATAAAGGCCCCTTTTCCCCAGTTGCGGTTCGCCAAAGGGTGCCTGATTAACAGGGCGGGTGCTGATATCCAGCAACTTCAGGGCATGCTCAACGGTGTCTGTTGTCTCGATAAGGGCGTCAATGTTCATGAATTCTTTGGTGTCGAGCGAATTATGATAGCCCACATACCCGTCCCCATAAACCGATCGGGCGATCTGCCCCACTGGCAGGTTGAAGCCCGGTGCACAATATTGGCGTTCGTCGCTGCCGCCCAGGGGGCTGAAGCCTTCAACGCGCAGAGGCATCGGGGTGGTTTCACGGCCTTCGCCAAAGCGGGCCATAAGCTGGTCCAGATGGGTGTCGCCGCGCCGACTTGATTTATAGCGCAGGCTCGGGGCGTCGCCGCCCACACATGTAAGGATGATGCCGGCTTCCAGTTTGTCGCGCAGGTGATCAGCATAATGATGCAGGAAACACAGCGAGCCGATGGTTTCCGGGTTCAGTACGAAACGGAAGCTGTGACGCCGTTTTTCCCAATTCATGATACGGCGATAGAGCGCGAGAAGCACAAGGGGCCCGCTCAGTTCATTGTTGGCCAGCGACGGGTGGCACAGATAGCTTGTCAGCATGATCTCCCGGTCGCTTTCGCCGGGCAGGACACAGGTCGCGTAGGGAACGCCGCCATCCTTGAATTCAGCGCTAATCTGAACGCGATAATTCCCCGGCTTCAGTTTTTCCCGAACGTTATGTGCCAGGCAAAAGCCCCAGGTGCGCTTATAATAGCTGGTAACATAGGGAATGGCGTCAGGCAGGTCTGGCAAGCTGTGCAGATGGGGTTCAAGCTCTTCCAGCGTGAAGGTGGCATCAATGGGCTCGGAATAATTCACCACATGCAGCGTGTGATGGTCTGTATCGCATACCAGTTCGCCATCAGGGCCATGCAGCGTTGCCCGTGCAAAATGCCATTCCTGTGGCACTGTCCAGTCGAAAACCTGGCTGCCTGTGGGCACCTTTTGCATTTCCAGCGGCATGAATTGCCGAAAATAGTCGATCGATTGCTCAATGCCGGGGCCTGTGATCGACCGCATGATCGGGAACAGGTCGTCGAAAGCCCGGTCCAGCAAGGCCCGGTCTGAGGAAAATTGCTCAAACATTATGTCAGTATCCGTATTCACCCAATATCTTCTGTTGAAGAGTAAGCAAATCACATGCCATTGCCAGCGCATAGTGCGCCGATAAGAAAAAGGGCCACCGTAAGGCAGCCCTTTGTTTACTCGATACAGCGTCAGAAACTGACGTTTAACTGGCTGATCTATTTATGCGGCTTTGGCCGGGATTTTCCTGCGGCTGTCCCCTTCGAGCAAGAGGCGGTTAGTCTTGCAGGGTGTCATATTTTAAGGTCGTGGCGGATAATTATTTGCTCGATCTCATCCCAATGATCCGTGAGTTGGTCGTACACCCAAGTGTAGTGATCGTTGCGCCAAAAATTGAGCAGTTCATTCGCTTTCTGGGTGCCGAAAAGCTTCTTCATGGCATCGATTTCCAGAAAGCAAACAATCACATGCATATAGGTGGCGTCTACCGTTCGGGAGCCATAAGGACGACCGGTTTTTGCCTCGCCTAGAAGCAGTGCGAGATCGGCTTTCGCCGCTGTTTCCTTTGCAGGATGGGCGTCTAGATACCAGTGAATCTGTTCATGCAGGTATGTGGAATATAATGCATATGGTTTCTTGATATGACGGGTGTGCAAGGTGAGCACGGGATGGCTATGTGGAATCGCGCGGCTTTTTATGTGGATGTTATTGGTGAAGCGCCATTCTGAGAGATCGAACTCGGCCTCAAACTTTTGTATCATGTTGGCGACCTGTAGTTCCCTTTCGCTTCCGCTTTCCGTCGTAATGTTCAGGCTGGAAGCCGTCGCTGTGCCAGCTAACGCGCAAAGAAGGCAGAGGGAAAATATTATTCGGATCATTTGGGCCTCGCTGATTGTGTTTGATGGAATATGGGGTGGCGATGAAGGGCTACAAGGTGATTGCCTATGATCAGGCGAGAATAAAGGGGCCGCATATGCAGCCCCTTTGTTTACTCGATACAGCGCCAGAAACTGACGTTTAACTGGCTGATCTATTTATGCGGCTTTGGCCGGAATTTTCCCGCGGCTGGCGCCCTTCGTGTAAAAGGTTTCGTCGTTCGAGGCCATGTCGCGCAGCAGTTGTGGCGGGGTGAAGCGTGCGCCATAGGCTTGCGCCAGGCGGTCTGCTTCTGTGACGAACTCGTCCACACCCATGGTGTCGATAAAGCTGAACGGGCCGCCGGTGAAGGGCGCGAAGCCCCAACCGAAGATGGCGCCAATGTCGCCGGAAGCTGTATCGCGAAGAACACCTTCCTCGAAGCAGCGAGCACATTCAATGGCCATGCGTACCATCAGGCGGGATTTCACCTCGTCCACGCTTGGCTGATCATCTGCAAGCGGGAAGTGATCGGCAAGGCCAGGCCACAGGTGCTTGGGGCTGCCGTCCTCGGGGTACACATAAGCGCCTTTGCCGTTCTTGCGGCCGAAGCGTTCAAGGTCTACCACCATTTTCTGCACGAAATCATCGGCAGGGGACGGCACATACTTGTCACCAAGTGCCTTCTTCGTGGCCATGCCTACCTTGTAGGAAAGGTCGATCGCTACTTCGTCACCAACCGCGAGCGGGCCAACCGGCATGCCGGCCATTTTGCCTGCATTCTCAATGAGCGCCGGGTTCACGCCTTCCTTGACCATCGCGTAGCCTTCTTGCACGTACGTGCCGAAACAGCGGCTGGTGTAGAAGCCGCGGCTGTCGTTCACAACGATCGGCGTCTTTTTGATCTGGCTTACGTAATCAAGCGCCAGCGCAAGTGTTGCGTCATCGGTTTTCTCGCCCATGATGATCTCAACGAGTGGCATCTTGTCTACTGGTGAGAAGAAGTGAATACCGATGAACTGGTGCGGGCGGGTGAAGTTTTTCGCAAGCCCCGTGATCGGCAGCGTAGAGGTGTTCGATGCGAACACAATATCCTTGCCGATAACCGCTTCGGTTTTTTCCGTAACGTCTTTCTTGATGTCTTCCGCTTCGAAAACGGCCTCGATGATCAGATCGCAATCCTTGAGGTCGTCATAGTTGTCGGTTGGGATGATGCGCTCAAGAAGGGCGTCGCCTTTCTCTTTCGTCACCTTGCCGCGGCTTATGCCTTTTTCCACCAGTTTGCGGGAATAGTCTTTGCCTTTTTCGGCAGCGGCCATTTCGCGGTCCAGCAGAACCACTTCCATGCCGGCCTTGGCGGAAACATAGGCAACGCCTGCGCCCATCAGGCCAGCACCCAGCATGCCAAGGCGCTTCACGGTCTTGCGCTCATAGCCTTGAGGGCGAAGCGAACCTTTTTCAACGGCCTGCTTGTTGATGAACAGGCTGCGGATCATGTTTGGTGCTACTGGGCCAGCCAAGAGCTTCATGAAATATTTGCTCTCGATCCGGATCGCAGTATCGAAATCCACAATGCCGCCTTCATAGAAGCATGACAGGATCGCTTCCACAGCCGGGTAGTTGTGCTGTGTTTGCTTTTGCGCCATGGCGTTCGCGCCGATGAAGGTTTGAACGGCTGCCGGGTTCATGGCACCAGCACCGCCCGGATATTTGAAGCCTTTCTTGTCCCAAGGGGCAAGCGCGGATGGGGATTTCTTGACCCATTTCTTGGCTTTTTCAACAACCTGATCGGCAGGCGCCATTTCCTGAACAATGCCAAGGCCCATGGCGATCTGGCCATTGTATGGTTTGCCGGTTGTGATGGCTTGGGCAGCAGCCTGAATGCCGGTCAGGCGCGGCAGGCGCTGTGTGCCGCCTGCGCCGGGCAGAAGGCCAACCTGCACTTCAGGGAAGCCAAGCTGCATTTTCGGGCTGTCAGCAATGACGCGGTAGTGACACGCCAGCACCAGTTCGAACCCGCCACCAAGGGCAAGGCCGTTAACGGCTGCGGCGAAAGGCTTGGTGCCTTCCTTCATCAGTACCTTGCGGTCTTTATCACCGGTTTCCAGCTTGCGGAAAATCTTGTTCAGGCG
>JABXIV010000031.1 GCA_013372925.1 Alphaproteobacteria bacterium | reverse complement strand
GTTCATTGCCGTGGGGGCCGCCCATCTTGCAGGCGAAGATTCCGTGCAGGACATCCTCAAAGAAAAATATGGCCTGACAGCAAAACGCCAATAACAGGCAGACACCTTCAAAAGAAAAATATGGCCTGACAGCAAAACGCCAATAACAGGCAGACACCTTCAAAAGAAAAAGGCGGGTTCCTTCTTGGACCCGCCTTCTTTATTTTCTGTATGCAAAAGCCTTAGCGGCTGGCAACACGAATATGTTCTGGCAGTTCAGCCATATCGGAAGAAGGACGCTCCCAAATCTCGTTGCTGCAACGCTTGCGCTTGCAGGAAGCAACCTTCAGCGTGCCGTCTTCAAGAAACTCAATGCTGCCATCGCGCTTCTTGCCGCTTTCCTGGTCAACGATCTTACCGTTGTTCCAGAAGTGGCCTTTGGAAAGGTTGCTGCGGGAAGCCCGCATACCAGTGATCAGTTCAGCAGCCTCGGCGCTACCGCCTTTGTTCCAAACAACATCACCGCACAGGCGACGGGAACCTTCACTGCATGCTTTGATTTCTACAACGCTGGCCTTATCGCCAGTCAGCCAGTAACCAACAACCAGCTCGCGGTCGGCGGCGCCAGCCGTGCTCAAGGCCATGCCTGACATCAGGGCAGCGGCACCAACGAATTTTGCAAATTTCATCATCTCTGTATCCTCGCTTGGATTAACTAGTTTTCTATGGCGGCACGAACCGCCCCTGAAACCACCAACTCAAAAGGCACGGATGCCCCTTGCACATGTGGGTGGATATGGCGAGGGTGACTGATAAAGACTACCCTCAATAAACGCATAGCAGAACTTTCATTTATGCATGGGCTATGCATTTTCTTTCACCCCAACTCCAATCAAGTTTCCGCGCTGGAGGCCTGCAATGCCCGTCACCCGCGCCAAATATTGCGGATGTTCGGTGCCCATTACGCGATCCCAGAAGGTGAAGTAAAGGCCGAAATTATAATTTCCATTCTCGTGATGCATGTCGTGATGCGTAACAAGCGACAGCCATCCGAAAATGGGGTGCACAGCCCAGCGACGCGGGAACAGTTCATAGCCAGAATGACCCATTCCATTCCTGATAATCATATGTGCCAGAAACAGGAACATCGCCAGGCCGTGCATTGGGAAGACCAAAAGAAACAAAGGCACAAAAGCAGCCTGCACTGCGGCTTCGACCACATCGAAGCTGTAGGCAGCCCAAGGCGTGGGATTGTGCGACCGGTGATGCAGATAGTGCGCATGGCGCATCACACTGCGGATATGCATCAAGCGGTGTGTCCAATAGAAATATGTGTCGTGCAGAAAGATCGCCGCCATGAGCGATAGGGCAAAATAGGCCCAGCCATAGTCGTTCACATCTAGATATATGCCCTGCAGCACCCCCGCCTTCATGCCGAAGTGCGACACAAGTCCCATAAAGCCGAAAACACAGGCTGTCATAACCGACGCCCTGAACTCCTGCCACATCTGCTTGCGGCGTGGCGTCCGTGGCCTGATTTTTCTGGACTGCAGCCGTGGTGCCCACAAAACCCAAACCAGCAGGAATATCCCGCCGGCACCAACAAGATACCGGCCAAAATCCCATGTGAAGATATCCAGCCAAACTGTCGCCGCTTCTTCCAGCAGGGCCTGTAGCCCCTGTATCATGTCTGTCGGCATCACCGTCTCCTGCTGTCATGAGGCCCGCGTATGTTTCGCGGTTACCGTTCTCCCCTAAACCACAGCAAATGACGGTTTCTTTCTCGCCGATTTTGAAATGAGCCAGCTTTTTCAGAAATCAGCCAGCTTTTTCAAAAATTGATAAGCCAGCAATAGTAAGGAATTCAGGAGGCGAGGCTTTGTCGCCTGAACTCGGTTGGCGTCTGGCCTGTTCGTTCCTTGAAGGCCCTATTGAATGGCCCAAGCGATCCATACCCCAGGTCCATGGCGATTGTCAGCACAGGCAGGTTCCTGTCCTCCACCGATGCAAGGCGCTCCTGCGCGGCAGCAATACGGTGATGGTTCAGGTAATCTGAGAAATTCCGATACCCCAAATGCTGGTTGATCAGCCGCCGTAGTCGGTGCTCGGGCATGCCGGCCTCTTCCGCCATACGCGCAATTGTCAGGCCCTGCTCCAGCACATACCCTGCCGCTTCAAGCCGCATGATCACATCAAGGTCATGTTGATCCGCGAACGTTTCGTTGCTGTCCGATGGCAGCTGGTTTTCGACTTTTGGGGCTGTAGCAAAGAAAAGGTCAGTCCCGTCCCGTGCCGAAATGCGCCAATTCAGGAAGATGGCTACTGCCAGGAATGAAGAAGACTGCAACAACAAGAGATAGCTGTTGATTCCCATCTCCATCAGGAACGCTTCAGCAACCAAAATACCCACACTGATGACAATCACCATAACGACAAATATCGTCCGGAAACCGCGCCTGCTTTCCACAAGGTCATCGGTACGGCCGCGCCAGGCTGTATATATAAGATGCCCAATGATACCGACCATTACAGCACCGCCGCCCCAGCCAACGATGTCGGTGCCAAATGCCGCGCCACTTGTGCGCCACCGGAAATACGCACCGGCCCCGGTTATGAATTTCAGGGCAACCACAGCCATGTGCACCCAGGAAATACGGAACTTGTCATCAAACTGCGACAAGCCAAACAGCCATGCCATGGCGGGTGTAAGAACAGCCAATGGAAACAACACAAGGTCGGCATCCACACCCAAAATCGTGAGCCCCGGTTTCGAGGCCAAGAGGTAGGTGGCAGAACATATACCACTGAACCCGCCAAGCCACCCGGCCAGCCGGTCACAGAAATGCCGATGCATTAAAACTGCAAGCCAGATAAACATGCCCACCGCGTTGTAGCGCAGGATGTCGTCCAGTGTTTCCAAGGTGTTATCCTCCCCTCGCATGCCATACAGGCACCCCACTTGCCTGTCATGGTGGCATGATGCCGCACAAGGCGGCAATCTGCACATGCCACTGGCATATATGGGCGATTATCCAGCAGCTTTCCAGAGCTATATGAACACTTGATCAGCCTCGCAATCAGCGGCCCCGGAGGTATATTGCAAAGGCGAATTATTAAATTGCAAATTAATCGACTAAATCGATTTCAGAAATCGATTGTGCATGGTTGCAATTGCGCGCAGGAATCATAAAGTAGGGCCATTCGTGCGGGGGTGATTCCACGCAGCATT
>JABXIV010000176.1 GCA_013372925.1 Alphaproteobacteria bacterium | reverse complement strand
TAGTAGGCAGTTAAGGTTAATTCGTCATCACAATTTAATCGTTGGCTTGTCGAGGCGACAGGATACGCTATTTTGCATATGGGGTGGAGAGGAAGCGCAGTTATGAAAATTCGTGTTCTATTGTTTCTTGTGTTTGCGATTGCGGGTGCACAGGCAGCTCGTGCAAGTGGCCCTGTTGTGGCAGATCCGGCAAGTGTCGGTATGTCTGCCGATGGCCTTGAGGCTTTGAGGGCGCATTTCCAGCACTATGTTGATGAAGGCAAACTGTCAGGCTTGACCACGCTTGTGGCCCGGAAAGGTGTGGTTGTTCATTTTGAGACCTATGGTCAGGCTGACAAGCAGGCAGGCAAAGCTGTTGCTGATGACGCCATATTCCGCATCTATTCCATGACCAAACCGGTTACTGGCGTTGGATTGATGATGCTGTGGGAAGAAGGCAAGTTCAAGCTGGACGACCCGGTGGCAAAATACATCCCGGCATTTGCGGATGCCCGCGTTTTCAAAGCGCAGGGGGAAGACGGTACGGTTGAAACTGTGCCTGCCAACCGGCAGATCACGATACGCGATTTGATGCGCCACACGGCGGGCCTGACATATGGCGTGTTTGGCGATACCCCGGTTGACAAGCTTTACCAGAAAAATGGCGTGCTTGAAGCCGGCCTGAGTGTTGAAGAATGGATGGGCCGCCTGGCAGCACAACCGCTTCTTTACCAGCCAGGGGACGCCTGGGTATATTCTTTTGCGGTGGATGTGCAGGGCCGGCTTATCGAAATTCTGTCCGGCCAGCCGCTGGATGTATATTTCAGGGAGCGGATTTTCAAGCCACTCGGCATGAAGGATACGGGCTTCTATATTTCTAACGAGCAAGCCAAGCGCCTCGTGACCATGTATCAGGTGAAAAAGGAGGAGGGGCTTGTGCCTACAAGCGATCCTTACTTCCCGGATTTCACCAAGAAGCCAAGCAATTTTTCAGGCGGCGGCGGGCTTGTATCTTCCACGATTGACTATTGGCGTTTTGCCCAGATGGTTGCCAATGGCGGCGAGCTTGATGGCGTGCGGCTGCTTCAGGAAGAAACCGTGGCCCTGATGTCGCGGGACCATCTGCCTGAGCGCGTTAACGGCATTGCGGGGGGCAAACGCGGGCTTGGCTTCGGGCTTGATTTCGCCGTGGTGAAGGATGTTGCAAAGCAAGGCGGCTACGGCAGTGTTGGCGAATTTTTCTGGGGCGGTATGGCCAATACGATTTTCTGGATCGATCCCAAGGAAGAGGTTGTCGCGCTGCTGATGACCAACATTCTGCCCAGCAATGTTTATCCGCTAAGGCCGGAAATGCACAAATATGTGTATGAGGCGATAGAAGCGGATTAAATAGCTTTCAAGGAAAGCGGCGAGGCATAACCTCGCCGCTCCCGATGTTGTTGTAGCGCTTCACACGTTGACGCCCGTTACTCCGCACTAACAACAACAGCAATCGTGCCGTCTGCTATGCCGGCCTTCTTGGCTTCATCATAGATGCGCACAACTTGACGTGTATGCGCATTCTCATGAGTTTCAATCACAACCGGCGCTTTGGGCCGCTCGGTGTGTTCCCGTTTCACAATGGCCTCAATCGACCAGTGATCGATCAAGCGACCAGCATGAAAGATGCGATTAGAGGAATCGATTTGAAAGCCGATGGGCGCATCCGGTCGCTCAATGTTAGGCCCCTGGTTTTTCGAGAAGGTCACGAACAGGCCTTTTTCAAGCGTAAAACTGGCTGTCACGATGAAGAAGATCAGCATTATGAACACCATATCCAGCATGGGCGTCAGGTCTGCCTTTGCCATAGCTTTCGTGTGATGTGTTCTCTTCATAACCACCCCCTTCTAGTCGTCCGCCAGATCAAAGACCATTCGGAACCGCACACCCGGCGTTGCCCTTGGTTGCCCGTCCACCACAGTCGGCTTGTATTTGAATTTCTGGATCGCTTTTAGCGTGGCTTTCTCAAAGAACCCCTTCGGTTCTGCATCAATTATAGAAGGGTCTACAACCTCGCCATGCCTGTTTACGGTGAACTCTACCAGTGCCCAACCTTCCACAGCATTCTGCAGTGCCCGATGGGGATAGTTTGGTGTGACGCGTACGAGCGGGATGCGGTCTCCATCGATCATTGTTGGCGAAAGGTCGGGCCCTCTTTGAGGTTGAATTTTGGGGATTGGGCCGGGGATTCTGGTTGGGAAGATTTCGTCCACCAGCTTGCGCTCATGGACCAGCTTGTTTGGTTCCGGCTCGATGGGTGGAGGCGGCAGGACACGTTCAATCTCGCGTACTTCTGGTGGCTCTGGGTCGCTTATAACAATGTTAAAGTCTGGTCTGGTTCTAGGTTCAATCAGCGTAACCGTATCTGACGCTACCAAGCCTTGCATCAGATAGAACAGCCCAAATGTGGATGCCATTGCGGCACCCGAGATGGGAAGAAACCTAGCTTGATTTTGTGCAAACATAACCCCTCTCCTTAAATGTTAGGTTATAACGCTATCATAAAAGGTCGAAACAGAAAAGTTATATTATAACAAAATTACTAACGTACAGATCTGCCAAGCTCGGCCATCTTCTTCAGCCATCCGGCGCGGCGGCTTTCGCTGGCGCCTTCCACCATACCGAAATAACTGGTGCGGATTGGCCCAACACCTGTGAAGGCAAGAATGTTGCGTTTGAGGAACTTGACACCGTGCGCCCGGTAAATCAGGCGGTATACGAACGCGGGCATACCCATGGTGCATGCGATCCGTGCTGAGCAACCCTTTATGAGCCTGCGCCAGGCAAGAGGGTTGTTGCCTTCCGTGTTAAGGGAAGGGCGGAGTATTTGCTCAAAAAAAGCTTTCAACAGGGCCGGCAGGCTGCCGAGCCAGAGCGGGAACAGGATCACGAGGTGATCGGCTTCAAGGATAAGCTGCTGGGTCTTTCTGAGGCCCGCGGGTGTTGGTCCTTCGGTCCACTCTTCTTCCGACCGTAGTACGGGAAAATCCAGATCAGCTACAGTCACCTGATGCACGGTGTGGCCCGCATCTTGTGCGGCCTTTGCATAAGCCTCAGCCAGAGCATGGCACAGGTGCGATTTGCTGGTGTCAGGGTGGCCCTGCAGGATGACAATGCTTTTGGTCATGCGGATATCTCCTTTGCAGGATGGCTACTGTATCACAGAGGCTATTCCTGTCTTTGACGCTGATCAAAGTTTCTCCCAAAGGATGCAGGGGCAAAGAAAAACGGCGCCCCGAGGGGCGCCGTTCTTATCTTGCTTATGACAGGGAATTAACCCTTCAGCATTTTCTCACGCTCTTCCTCAGCACGGAGATATTTCTCCCACTGGGTAACCATGCGCTTGTCTTTGCGGTCAGTCGCCATACGCTTGGCATCTTTAAAGGCCTCATGGGCATCTTTAAATTGCTTCAGCTCAGTAAAGGCTTGGCCGCGAGACATCATGGCGCTCAGCCGCTTCTCTTTTTCCTTCGTGTCTTTTGTGTTCTTGAACGTATTCAACACGTTGTCGAAAGAGTTTACAGCGTCTTTATAGTGACCCAGCTGCATCTGAACCTGGCCAATCTGGAACCAGAGATCGCCGTCTTTTTCGCCGGCAGCAGCTTTGGAGAGAGGCGGAAGCGCCTTCTCATACTCGTAAGCCATCATGTAGCACTGGCCGAGGGTCTTCTCGTTCTGTGGTGAACGCTCGACACGGTTTTCTTTGAAAGCCTTTTCGAGAATCCATGCACATTTGATCGGAGCACCCCGTGCGAGCTGGATTTGCGCCACGTTAACAAGCTGAGTCTCTTTGTCGTCAAGGAAGCCTTGCTTGTAAGCTGCTTCTGTGAGCGAGTAAGAGGTCGGCTCGTCACCGAGCTCCTGATAGATACCAGCCAGCTGAATCCAATATTGTGGTTTCGGCCAGTTGATCAGCAGGATTTCCAGCACGTCGCGCACTTTTTCGAATTGACCGAGTTCCCAGTGGGAAGAGAGAGCGAGGCCGTACCAAGCTTCTTTCACCTCAACCGTATCGAGAGACTTGGCTGTTTCAATGGCTGCGTAGATATACTTCAGCGCACCTTCGAATTCGTTACGCACATAGTGCAGGTTGGCGATGAACTGTTGGTGGCTCACACTGATCAGTGTTGGATCGATGCGGCTTTCCCACTTGTTCACATACTCAAGGGCTTTATCAAAGTTTTCTTCACTGTAATAAAGCTGCGCCAGACCGTAGATGATATTCATCTCAAGCGCTTCCGGAATGGATTCTGCGAAACGCAGGATCTGCTCGTAAGCACCGATGGTTGCTTGAGTGTTATCTTCTTCAAAGGCGATCATGGCCTTGAGCTGCCATGCAACGGCTCGTTCGTAATCGTTGATACGCTTACTTTCGAGCAGGTCGTCCAGAATTTCCTTTGCCTCGACGAACTGCTGTACGTCCATGGCTTCCTGCGCTTTCTGGATTTTCTTGTGAGCATCCAGGCTCATCGCAGGAACTTTACGGGTCTTCTGGTCTTTTTTTGCTGGCGCCTGTTGGGCGAAAGCAGTGTTTTCACCAAAGATTGGCGTACCTTCCGGCATCGGTGCAGCAGCAAGGATTGCCGCTGCAGCCACTGCCATCGGAAGGGACTTGATTGTCTTGATCATTTTCATGACTTTCTCCTGTCCCCTCTATTAATCGGCAAGGTCGAAGCTGAACCGGTATTTAACACCGACCACCTTCTGCGGTTTGCCGTTAACCACCTTCGGCTTGTATTTGAACTTGGATGCAGCTTTCGTTGCAGCCCGCTCAAAATAGCCTTTAGGTTCAGCTTCGATGATGATGATGGAATCAGGCGGAACAGTACCGTCTTCATTCACCGTCAGTTCAACGATCACATATCCTTCGATGCCGCGCTCTTGCGCCCGACGAGGATATTGTGGCTGCACCCGTACGAGTGGCAGATAATCACCATCCTGGCTTGGGCCGAGGTCGATGGAACCGAGGTCAACCCCGGCACCTGAATTGGCACGGCCAATTGACAGGTTCATCTTGTTCGGGCCCTGAACGTCCACGACAGGCGTGTCCATTTCCGGCGGTGGTGCTTCCACCTCTGGTGGCTTCTCTACTTTACGCTCCATGCGCTGGGGCGGTTGTTCTTCGATGTCTTCGACAACATCGATGAAACGAAGGCGCTGGGTTTCTTCAAGCTTCACCTCTTGACCGAAGTCGACGAGGCTCTGCATGATGAAAAACAGGCCAAAGGTTACGCCAGAAGCGGCAATAAGCGCAGTTACAAATCTTGCAATCATCAACTTTGCTCCGCTGCTATGGCTATCGTTGGAACGCCAGCTTCGCGCACGGCGTCATAGACTTTCATTACCAAACCAGCCTTCGCTTCTTCGTCAGCCTGGATAGCTACAGTCCCTTTCGGGTTTTCACTGTGCAGCTTCTCAACCGCAACACGCAGGGCATCAAGCTCTACGGATTCACGGTTGATCCAGATCTCGTCATCGGGGGTAACGGCAATCAGAATACTAACCTGTTTCTGAAAAATTGCTGTTTCCGCCTCAGGCTTTGTGACCTGGATACCAGCTTCCTTCACGAAGACCGCAGTAACGATGAAGAAGATCAGCATGATGAACACGATGTCGAGCATCGGCGTCATGTTGAT
>JABXIV010000233.1 GCA_013372925.1 Alphaproteobacteria bacterium | reverse complement strand
TGCATATCTGCAGGCATGCCTTATGCACCACCCCAGATGTAGATGCAGAAGAACAGGAAGCTCCATACCACGTCTACAAAGTGCCAGTACCAGGCAGCCGCTTCGAAGCCGAAGTGCTGGTCAGGCGTGAAGTGGCCTTTATAGACACGGCCCAAGCAAACTGCGAGGAAGATGGTACCAACCAGAACGTGGAAACCGTGGAAACCGGTTGCCATGAAGAAGGTTGCACCATAGATGCTGCCAGAGAATTCGAAGGCCGCATGCATATATTCATACGCCTGAACGCAGCTGAAGATCGCACCAAGGATAACAGTGATCCACAGGCCTTTCTTAAGACCATCGCGGTCACCTTCCTGAACAGCGTGGTGCGCCCAAGTAACTGTCGTACCAGACAGCAGCAGGATCAGTGTGTTCATGAATGGCAGGTGCCACGGATCGAAAGTTTCGATGCCCTGTGGAGGCCATACCGCGTCACCGCCGATTACATCCCAGAATTCCATGATGTTCGGCAGTGGGATTTTCGGGTAAAGGGCAGCGTTGAAGAAAGCCCAGAACCAAGCCACGAAGAACATAACTTCAGAAGCAATGAACAGGATCATGCCGTAACGCAGGCCAATCCGCACAACTGGTTTGTGGTCGCCTTGCTCGGCCTCTTTAACCACATCTTTCCACCAAGCAAACATGGTGTACAGAAGGCCGATAAAGCCGGCACCGAACATCCAACCGCCAAAGCCCGACATGCCAAACAGCGTTGCATCCGGCTTCATGGCAAATACTGCACCGATCATCATGATCAGAACAGCAAATGAGCCAAATGCCGGCCATGGGCTTGGGTTTACCAGGTGATAATCGTGTTTCACATCGCCCGCCATAAAATCTCTCCTAAAAGTGCCGGATACTTCTCCGGCAATCCCTTTTGTTACCCTAGCTTTAGCGACCGCTTGCCGCTTGCACACGTGCCGTCTCGTCTTCCATGACGAAGAAGGTGTATGAAAGCGTCACTTCGCTAACCTCATCCAAATTCGGATCCTCAGCAATCAGAGGATCGATAAAATAGACGACCGGCATATCAACCCGCTCGCCTGGTTTCAGCACCTGCTCCGTAAAGCAGAAGCAATCAATCTTTGCAAAATATTCACCGGCCTTGTGCGGCGTAACATTATATGTTGCTGTGCCTACAATCGGCTTGTCTGTCGGGTTGTAGGCCTCATAGTGCGCGATGGCCTGTTCCCCGATTTTGAGCTTCTGGTGCACCTGCACAGGCTTGAAGTCCCAAGGCATATCGCGGTGTACACTTGCGTTGAAGCGCACATCCATCTCGCGGTCCAGCACGGCACCTGTTGCCACCTCGGCCACCTGCGTGGTCCCGCCATAGCCTGTTACCTTACAGAACAGGTTATACAGCGGCACAGCAGCATATGCCATGCCAACCATCCCGGTTACCACCAAGCCAACAATCACCGCTACGCGGGTGTTTTTTGCTCGTTCTGCACTCAAGGTGTCAGCCCTTTGATCTTGAAAAAGCTGAATACAGCAACAAGAATAACAAACGCGCCCAGCGACAAGCCGAGAACCCGGTTGCGCTTTTTCATGCGCTTGTGCATCTCACTGTGATCTTCGCTCATGCCAGCCATCCTGTAATCAGACGCTCAAACGCGAGCGTTGCAAAAAGAACAAACAGATAAAGGATCGAGAAGGCAAACAAGCGCCGCTCGGCCTTTTCAATACCGCGCCACACCATAAAGCCCAGCATCAGGAACCATGCACCGAACAGGCCAGACACAACGCCATATACGGGCCCAGCGAAGCCCATAAAGTATGGTGCAACGCCACATGGCACGACCAACAGGCTGTACAGCAGAATTTGCTTTCTGGTCTCACGCTCGCCAGCCACAACAGGCAACATCGGAACACCAACTTTTTCATAGTCCTTGGAAATGAAAAGGCTGAGCGCCCAGAAGTGTGGCGGAGTCCAGAGGAAGATGATGCCAAACAGCACCATGCTTTCAATCGTTACGCTGTCTGTCACCGCGGCCCAACCAATCATTGGAGGGAAAGCGCCCGCTGCACCACCGATAACAATGTTATGAGGCGTGCGGCGCTTGAGCCACATGGAATAAACGACAACGTAGAAAAATATCGTCAGCGCCAGAAGCGCAGCAGAGGTCAGGTTGACGATAAGCCCAAGAAGAACGACCGACGCAATGCTGAGTGTCAGGCCAAAACCGAGGGCATCACCGGGTGTAACCTTACCCGCAGGAATAGGACGCTTGGCGGTGCGGTTCATGATCGAATCAATATCGGCGTCATACCACATATTGAGCGCACCGCTCGCACCCGCGCCAACAGCGATCAACAGGATCGCGGCAAAGGCCAGCACAGGGTTCATTGTCCCCGGCGCTGCCACAAGGCCAACAAAGGCCGTGAAAATAACAAGCGACATAACCCGTGGCTTCAGAAGAGCCACGAAGTCACGCGCTTCAGCCTCCCGCGTTGCGGAAGGCTGAATGTCTTTTCCAAAGGATGTCAGGCTATCTGCCAAAACGCTTGTCCTTGTTCCCAAAGGGGTAAGCCCGAAGGCTTACTTGATCTTTGGCAGTTCGTTGAACTGGTGGAATGGTGGAGGGCTGGAGAGCGTCCACTCAAGCGTAGTTGCACCTTCGCCCCATGGGTTGTCAGCACAGTCTTTCTTCTTCTTGAAGAGAGTCATTGCCATCACAACGATGAAGAGAAGCACACCAACAGCCGTGACCTTGTAGCCGAGCGTCGATACCCAGTTCCAGTACGCATGCGCGTCAGTGTAGTCCACGTAACGGCGAGGCATGCCCTGAAGACCCAGGAAGTGCTGCGGGAAGAAGATCATGTTCACACCAACGAAGGTTACCCAGAACTGGATATGGGCAAGCACGTTTGGATATTGCTTACCGGACATTTTACCAATCCAGTAGTAGAGACCTGCGAAAATCGCGAACACGGCACCAAGCGACAGTACATAGTGGAAGTGAGCAACCACATAGTAAGTATCGTGAAGAACGATGTCTGCACCAGCGTTTGAAAGTACCACGCCTGTTACACCACCAACGGTGAACAGCAGGATGAATGCAATTGCATACATCATCGGCACTTCAAAGGTGATGGAACCGCCCCACATGGTGGCAATCCATGAGAAGATCTTCACACCAGTCGGTACGGCAATAACCATGGTCGCAGCCACGAAATATGCTTTCGTGTCAACGTCCAGGCCTACGGTGTACATGTGGTGTGCCCACACAACAAAGCCGATGAAGCCGATCGCAGCCATCGCGTATGCCATCCCCAGGTAGCCGAATACCGGCTTGCGAGAGAAGGTTGAAACGATATGGCTCACGATACCGAACGCAGGCAGGATCATGATGTACACTTCAGGGTGACCAAAGAACCAGA
>JABXIV010000056.1 GCA_013372925.1 Alphaproteobacteria bacterium | reverse complement strand
TACTTGCAGCCACTTGAGGATGATCGAGGTATCAAGGCCACCGGAATAGGCCAATACCACCTTGTTGATCTTGTCCGACATTCAAAAACTCCAACGGTAAAAATTGTCAGCGCGAGTATGCGGGTTGCACACACAGCGGTCAATCGCTTCGACGATCATGCTTTCTCTTTTGGGAATGCAAAAAATCTAACGAATCGCGTGCGCGTAAACAGCAGATTATTCTGTTTATGTCAAGTTAATCTGAATAATCTGCAGATTGCCGCAATCATCGGTTTGGTGTATTCTAGCCATGGGTGCCCTAACGGGTGGTTTGCCAAAATGGTGAACCGAATGCTGGAGAAGCTGGCGATGATGAGTATCAACACCAATGCAGCGGCGCTTGGGGCGTTGCGCAATCTTGAAGCCAACCACAAATGGCTTCAAACCCTTCAGGAACGTATCGCAACCGGATATGAGGTCGGCTCCATCACCGATGATGCTGCCACCTATTCCATTGCCCAGCGCATGCGCGGTGACCTTGCTGGGATTCGCGCGTCGCTCGACAGCATTGACCGGGCCACTGTTGCCGTGGACGTTGCTGTGGTCGCGACTGAGACCATTTCCGACATCCTGATTGAGATGAAGGGCAAGATGGCCTCGCTTATCAGTGCGCAGAAAAACAATGACGACTTGGCGGCCGAGGCCTACACGCGCGATCTGGATGCGTACCGCGACCAAATCAAATCGATTATCTCAAGCGCCAGCTTTAACGGCACCAACCTGATTGATCACGGCAATGATGTGATCAGCGCCCTGGCAAATTCAGATGGCTCTGACACGCTGGACTTTGGCCATCAGGACCTGTCGTTCGGCGGAGCGTTGATCACCCTCACGGACGATCAGGACTATTCGATGGATGAGATCAACAACTCGATCGACAATGTGAACCGGGCCATGTCGCATTTCGGAACTGCGTCAAGGCGGCTGGAAATCCAACGGGAATTTGCGTCGAAGCTGCATGATGTGGTTGAACGCGGCATCGGGCGACTGGTGGACGCAGATCTGGCGCGCACCGCCGCCGATCTGCAGGCAGCGCAGATCAAGGAGCAACTTGGGATTGTCGCGCTCAATATCGCGAACCAGACGCCGCGCACGCTTCTAGCTTTGTTCCAGAACGATTAGGTCAGGATTACTCTCCCCGATCCAGATGCCTGTGAAGGTCGCCTTACTGGCGGCCTGCATAATTACTTCCAGAAAAAGCTGAAAAAAACCTTGCCCCTGACGTAACGTCACCCCTTAGCCACGTGTTTGTGGAAAGGAAAATGCGATGCAAATGCTAACGATTGGCGAAGTTTCAAAACAGTCTGGCGTAACCGTCAGGACGCTTCGCTACTATGAAAGCAAAGGGCTGATAAGCCCCGTCCGGTCCGAATCACGACAGCGGCTATACCGTTACAAGGATGTCTTGCGCCTTCAGCAAATCCAGCTTCTGAAGCGTACGGGCCTCACGCTCGGCCAAATCACAGAGATGATCGGCTCAAACGAGTGGGACGCCCATACTGTCCTTGGTATCCAAAAGGACCTTCTTGAAAAACAGCGCGCGCAAATCAACAAGGCGCTAACGCTCATTGACGACGCCATGAAGGCGCTGGAAGACGATACATCGGCTGACCTTTCCACGCTCTGTCACATTATCAAAATAGGAGAGAACGCCATGAGCGAGGAAAAATGGCAAAAAGTATGGGATAAATTCTACACGCCCGAAGAACAGGAGCGCTGGAAAGCAGCCAAAGGCGCAATCCCGGCAAATATTGTTGAAGAACATCAGAGAAAGTGGCCTTCGCTGATTGCCCGTACCGAAGCCCTTGTTGCGACAAATACCAGCCCAGCAAGCGACGAGGCGCAAGCGGTTCTGAAAGAATGGCAGGAGATGTCCCGGCCGTTGATGGAGACCGACCCTAGCCTCGCAAAATCAGCAACCAAGCTTTATGACAACATGGATAGCTGGCCGGAAGGCGCGCCCGAAGCACCCTTTTCAAAAGAAGTGTGGCACTTCATCCAGGCAGCCGGGCAGGCAACAAACAAACACGCTGTATAGTAAAAAGGCCGGGGAAACCCGGCCTTGTTTCTAGGTCAAACCCGTTGAAGTATGGTGGGGCTCAGCCACTGTATCATTCGCGGCAGCGGCTTCGGCTTCACGCGCCATCTGTGCCTTTGATTTCTTCTCGGACGCTGATTTAAGCTGTCCGCAAGCTGCCATGATATCGCGGCCACGCGGTGTTCTGATCGGCGCGGAAATACCGCCTTCATACACAATATCAGAGAAACGCTGGATCTGATTCCAGTCGGTGCACTCATAATCAGTGCCCGGCCATGGGTTGAACGGGATCAGGTTTACCTTCGCCGGCAACTTATATTTGCGGATCAGGCGCACCAGTTCGCGCGCATCGGCGTCGCTGTCGTTCACACCCTTTAGCATGGCATATTCGAACGTGATACGGCGGGCATTGTGGGCACCGGGATAGTTGGCGCAGGCTTTCAGCACCTCTTCAAGGCCGTACTTTTTGTTGATCGGCATGATTTCAGAGCGGACATCATCTCGCACGGCATGCAGGCTTACAGCCAGGTTTACGCCAATTTCCTTGCCGCAGCGTTCCATGTGCGGCACCACGCCAGAGGTCGATAGCGTGATCCGGCGGCGGGAAAGCTGAATGCCTTCCTCGTCCATGATGATCTCAAGCGCTTTCTTCACATTGTCGAAGTTATATAGCGGCTCACCCATGCCCATCATCACGATGTTTGTCACCCGGCGGCCTTCGGTCGGGTTTTCCCATTCGCCAAGGTCGTCGCGCGCGATCATCATCTGCGCCACGATCTCACCGGCCGTCAGGTTGCGTACCAGCCGCATGGTGCCTGTGTGGCAGAATTTGCAGTTGAGCGTACAGCCAACCTGGCTCGAGACACACAGCGTACCGCGATCTTCTTCCGGGATATAAACGGCCTCGGCCTCGTTGCCGTCAGAGAAGCGCACCAGATATTTGCGGGTTCCGTCTTCGGAATATTGCGCTTCGACAATCTCGGGCCGTTTGATGATGAAATGCTCGGCCAGCTTGGCGCGCACATCCTTTGACACATTCGTCATATCATCGAAGCTTGTAACGCCGCGGTGATACACCCAGTGCCACACCTGCGTGGTGCGCATGCGTACTTGTTTCTCGGGAACGCCAATTTCGGCAATTGCCTGCTTCAACTCAGCGCGGTCAAGGCCAAGGATATTCAGCTTTTCTTCTGCTACTGGAACACGCGGGGAAACGATCGGCTCCTGGCCGTTCGGTGTGATCTGCATCTCTTTAACTCCTGCCTTTCACGGGGCCCGATGTCCTTCGGGAGCCGATCCAGGGCGTTTCGGGCTGCGGGGCGTTCCACCCCACAGCGGGTTATCTGTTGGCGCGCCTTATACGCGCCTTGGGCTTTGATGTAAAGCCGCAGTCATTCGGCGGGAACAGGCTTTGCAACAGCCTTACGGAAGGACTGCGTTTCATCAAACACACCAAAGAGCGGCTTCATCCATCCAAGCGGTCGGATGACATATTCATAAAGCGCGAAACAAGCGAATACCGTTAGCACCACAAGGGCAACGAATTCAGCCGCTGCGCCCAGCGCAAAACCCGATAGCCACACGCCGAGCACTACGATCAGGGTTTGGTGCAAAATATAGTATGGGAACACGGCCTTCGTCAGGTATGTCAGCAGGGCACTCGGGCGGTTCAAATAGGCTTGCGCGAACCCAAGAAGACTGAGGATCGCCGTCCAGGCATAAAGCACACGCCCCGCACGCGCCACGGCAGTGAATATGGGGTTGCCATCAGTCCAGGCTTCCCAGTTGGCCCACACTGGTGACAGCAGCAAACCAAGGGTGAAGGCCGTCAAAAGGCACAGCCGCCACTGGCTGGCAAGGGCACGCCAGAAAGCCCCGCTTTTCGCCATCAACATCCCATAAAGAAAAATGGTGAAATAGTTGGCGTGCTGGTTCCAGTCATTCACCAGATCATGGGTGGTATCGAACCACATGGCCGTTGTAAATCGGTACAAAATGAAAGGCAGCACCAGCACAAACATGATACGCCCGCCGCCCAGAAGACGTTCGAACCGGTCGCTATCCAGCCACGCCGCAAGTGGGCGCAATAGCGGCAGTAGGGCAATCGCCAGGAGCGTATAGACAATAAGGTAGGCCACATACCACAAGTGGTTCCAGGTGGGCACAGTAACGCTATAGTCAGCACCTGCGAGATAGCTTTCATAAAAGGCCCAAAAGCCGGGCTCGATCTCGCCATGGCGCAACAGTTCGAAATAGGGCTGCGGCACAACAATCACCAGCATGCCAAATAGCAGCGGCACAAAAAGCCTGATGAACCGCTTGCCCGCAAACGCAAAAGGTGTGGCCTTGTCAGCGGCAAAACGGATCGCCACGCCCGATATCAGGAACAGCAGCGAAAGCCGCCAGGGGTTCAAAAGCATCATTGCCGGTTCTGCGAACGGCCCTGCATAGGGGCTTTTTACATGCCACCCCCACGGCACATAATACATGCCGATATGATAGAAGATAAGCAGCCCGAAGGCGATTACGCGCAGCCAATCCAGATCATAGCGGCGCTGGTTTATAGGGTTTGCTGTCATGAGTCGGGTCTCCAATTCTTATTGAAAACAGGATGACCCAGCCGAAGGGCTTCTGCCATCAGATAGGGGTGGCCACATCCCCCCGTGGGATAAACGGTATAAGTGAAATCAAGGGTTGGGATAAACGGGTTCATGCCGGGGACAGGCGGTAAAACCCATTGTGAGAAAGGGTTTTGAGAAGAATAGAAGTAGCCCTACACTGCCCGCATGATAGCAAACGCACTGAAATTCTATGGGCAGGCCTTCAGGCGCCACTTGCCTTTTGTATTCGCCACTTTGGCCCTCACACTGATGTTCACCGCCGTGAATACAGTGACAGAAATTTCCGACCATGCGAGAGCAGGCCGAGACATCTTCTGGGGCAGACCCCTTCTTTATGAAGTGACAAGCGCCATCGCCATAATGATCATGCTGCCCCTTATTATCCACGTTGGCAGGCATCGTCCCCCATCACTTTCCACTTGGGGCCGGAATGTGCCCTATTACCTGATGGCTTCAGTTATTTTTTCCGCCGGGCATGTATTAGTGATGGTTGGGCTCCGCAAAGCTGCCTCACCTTTCCTGTTCGGCACCACATATGAGTTCCTGCCGGATGGCCTTGGACCCATCCCCTATGAATATTGGAAAGACCTGCGCACTTTCATCCTGCTGTTTGCAGGCTTTAACATGATTGAAGCCGTGCTGAAGGCAAAAGCCGCCACCCGCGCAGCGGCACAGGCCATTGAGCTAAAAAGCGGGGCAAGCCGCATCCTCATCAACCCTGAAAGCTTCCTGTTTGCCAAAGGCGCGGCGAATTATGCAGAAATCCAGTCTACTGATGGCGAAAGCCTCGCCCGCATCACGCTTTCCGAACTGGAAGAAAAGCTGGCAAATGCCGGTATGCAAGTGGTGCGCGTGCACCGGTCATACCTTGTGAACAAGGATGCGATCCGGAAGATCGATCCACTGCCCGGGGGTGACCTTTCACTAACACTCAAGGGCAATCACAAAATACGTGCCAGCCGCCGCTATAAAGCCGCGCTGGCGACTGAAACAAATAACGATTGACCGAGCTACCCGCCCATTCACTCGATCCTTCTTTCAAAGAGTCCGATAGATGCCTATTCGTTCCCGGAAAATCGGGCAGCGAACGGCAAAAGAAAATCGCTAGCCTTTAAACCCGTTACCGGCAAGCCCGTGTCGCCGCGTTATAGGCTGCTGTGAAGCCACGCAGGCTGAAGGTATCGCGGGTGTTGGTACCGCGCTGGCTGGTGGCGCGCACTTCCAGATTGATACCCGCTTTCATCGCCGAAACAACGCTGCGGTCGTCTTTCGGGTCATAGGCCCAGGCACCACTTCCTTCTGTGAAGAACTGGTAATGCTTCTTGCCGTCCACACTGAGGCGCGCCTCACTGCCCTGCCGGATCGGGTATCCCACTACCACATTCACTTCGTCTTTCACGCCGAAAGCAGGCCGGTGGGTTACGGTCATGTAGATATCGCCACGGCTTGCGCCCTTGCGGCTGATCCATGTTTTCTTCGGAATGGAAATCACATAGCAAACCTTGCTGGAGCCAGAGCCCGCCACCATGGTGTCCCAATCGTTATGACTGGATATCTTGCGCGGCGTTCCTTGCGCGAACGCGGCAGTCGTGAAGTTGATGACAAGAAGTGCTGTGAATGTGAAGGCCAGAAGCTTTTTCATAGTATCTCTGTCTCGTTCTTCCCGTGTTAATGGCGCCAAAGGGGCCATGTTTATTCGTTGTTTTCTGCCGCCGTTTTCGCGGCGCGACGTTCAAGCCGACTAAAACGCCCGCCATGAACATGGGCTGCCCGCTCAATCGGCTTACCACCCGGCATAACTGGCCGTTCGGCAAAACCGCCCAGCATGCGCAGGCGATCATACATGACTATAGCACCTGCAGTCGCCACGTTAAGGCTGAACTTTGTCGGTATTTTGATCATATAGTCACAGCGTGCCGCCATGTCGGGGCTCAGGCTTGTACGCTCCCCGCCCATAACATAAACCGCCTGCATCGGGTGGCGGAAGCTGGGCAGATCGATCGCATCATCGGTGATTTCAACGCCCACCAATTGGCAACCCTGCGGCACATGCACATCAGCGGCGGTTTCATAGTTATAGAATGGAATCTGGCTGTGGCTTTTGCTGGTATCAGCGAATGTGGCCGTAACCAGTTCGCCAGTGTGGGAGATTTTCATCGGGTTCACGGCAAACGCGAAAGACGCCCCAAAAGAATGGGCCGTGCGCACCAGGTTGCCCACATTGCCTTCTTTTGATGGGCCATCGATCCCGATCCCGAAATATCCACGCATTACACAGCAGCCTTGTCTTTGCTTTCCACCGCCGTCATGCGCCGAGCATAGGGATGCAGCGCGCCCACGGCGCAGGCCACCATAATGGCAAGGGACGCCACCATCAAGGTACCTTCCAGATTAGCTTCAAACGCCACACCCATGATGATGGCCGCCACCGGCAACAGCCCCACGGACATGAACATCAGTATGCTCATCACGCGGCCGATCAGCCGTTCCGGCGTGCGCTTCTGCAGCAGTGTGGTGAAATGCACCCAAATCCAGCTATCGCCAACGCCCGCGATGAAAAACACCAGCATGGCCCACCAATAGGGCGGATAAAGCACGATCAAGCCGATCGTTGCGCCCGAGAAGGCAAAAATGATGAACATGGCCCGCACAATATTCTCGTCGCGCGGCCCTTTGATAAAACCAGCTGTGCTGGCCCCGATAAGCGCACCTGTGCCGTATGCCGCGATCTCAAGCCCGTAGATGTAGGCGCCTTCTTCAAACCGTAGGTCTGCAAGCGCAGGCAACCCGACAAAAACCGGGGCCTGAAAGAAAAATTCCAAGACAGCGAGCCCAAGGAAACCAAGCCGGATGGCGGGCACGGACCATACCCACAAAACCGCCTCTTTTACCTCACCCACGATTGATCGCGTGTTTTCCTCAACCGCCTCTTCCTTTTCAAGCGCACGAGTGCGCACAAACAGAAGCGTAAGCGCCGAAGCCGCGAAGGTCAGGCCATCAAGAAAGAAAGCGCGCGCAAGGCCAAGCCTGTCATCTGCCAGCCCAACGCTATGGCCTGAAGGCGCATGAGAAACCGTGTTCACCTCACCCGCAATCACAAAACCGCCAATCACCGGGCCAATGATTACGCCCAGCCACATGGTGATCTGGATAAGGGCATTGCCTTCCTTCAGGTTATCCTTTTTCACAAGGCTTGGCAGGATGGACGTGGCGGCAGGATAGAAGAAGGCGTCTGCAATGCCGAACGCCAGCGCCAACACAAACACAAGCCCGATGGTGACCGTATCTGCATAAAGAAGATAGGCGATGGTGAAAACCAGCAGCATACGAATAACGTTTGTGTGCAGCATCATCTTGCGCGGGCTGGTGCGGTCAACCACGGCACCGCCTACCAGCATCAGAAGCGCGCGCGGCAAACCCTGCGCCGCGAACACAAGGCCCATCATCAGCTCGCTACCCGTAAGCTGCAGCACAAGCCACGGGAAGGCGAGCATCACGATATGATCCCCGACAACGGAGATAAACTCACCAACCCAGAAGGTAAGAAAGTTGCGATCTTTCAAAAGCTGCAGCATAAGGGATACTCATTCTTGGCCCCAACGGGCGCATTCACTGGCGGCTATCTAGCCACCGGGCAGGCCCTTCGGCAAGCCAAGGATGTGATCACAATTTGTATTGAGGGAACGAAGCACATCATGGCTGACAAAAAAGCAACAGCGGACCGGGTGGCTGACGCCAAACCAAAACTGACGGGTTGGCGCAAGTTCATGCTGGATTTCGGCCCCTTGCTGGTTTTCTTCATCACCTTCCGTTTGCGGCCAGGTGAAGAAGGCGTTTTCCTGGCCACCGGCACCTTCATGGTGGCAATCCTGATTGCGGCCATCTATTCAAAAATGAAGCTGGGCCACGTTAGCACCATGCATAAATTCACCTTCCTTGTTGTGATGGTGATGGGGGGGCTAACGCTTTATCTGCAGGACGAAACCTTCGTCAAAATGAAGCTTACGGTGATCAACGGCTTCTTCGCGCTGGCGCTTTTGATCGGCATGATGCGGGGGCAGCTTTATATCAAGATGATCATGGAACTGGCGTTCGATCTGCCCGACACGGCATGGCGCACCCTGACACGCAACTATGCCATTTTCTTCGTCGCCATCGCCCTGTTGAACGAATTTATCTGGCGCACGCAAAGCACCGAATTCTGGGTAAATTTCAAAACCTTCGGCTATATGGGTATCAACTTCGTTTTCATCCTGGCGCATATGCCCATGCTGATGAAACACATCCCCGAAGAGATGCTGGAAGAAGATAAAGACTAAGGGCTCGATGCCGCTTCCGGGTTGGTGAAGGGGGCGAAGCCTGATTTGCCCTCTGCTTCCCGGTAATGGTTCAACACCCAGTGCACGCTTGGGAAAGCAAGCTCGTCCCACGGGATATCGTCCCAGTCAAACAGCTTCACTTCAAGGCTTTCAATGCCGGGGGCGAACTCGGGCAACTTCAGCCGCGCGCGGTACATCATATGCACCTGGCTGATGTGGCGAACAGAATAAACCGCCAGCAGGTCGCGAACCTCGATATGGGCGGTTGCTTCTTCAAATGTTTCGCGCACGGCACCCTCGTCAGGGCTTTCGCCCACTTCCAGAAACCCGGCAGGGATCGTCCACTTGCCCTTCTGTGGGAAGATGGCGCGCCTGCACAGCAGGATTTTGCCATCATGTTCCACCACCGCACCCGCAATGATGCGCGGGTTTTCATAAGCAATGAAACCGCAATCACGGCATACAAGCCGTTCGCGGTCGTCGCCTTCGGGCACCGTCTGGTGAAAGTTTTTAGGAGGTGAGTTGCCGTTCGTCATGGATATGACATTAAGCCGGGAAGTGTGCTTGTCCAACGAATTATGCGCACAAGCAAAAGGCCGCCCCCGATATGGGAGCAGCCCTTTTGGGGCGGTTATGCCGCCAATTCTTGCCGAACCGGGTTCATGGTCAGATATTCGAACGCGGCGAGCGATGCCTT
>JABXIV010000201.1 GCA_013372925.1 Alphaproteobacteria bacterium | reverse complement strand
GGGAATGACCGATTAATAAACGGTACCTACCTTCATGTGCCCGCATGGTGGAATTGGTAGACACACAAGACTTAAAATCTTGAGACCGTATGGTCGTGCCGGTTCGAGTCCGGCTGCGGGTACCACTTTACTCTTTTAAAACTGTTCTGGGTGCCAGTCCTGTTGTTGCCATCAGGCCGCAAACGCGTTCGCGACCTGTGGTGCTGGCTGTATCTGTGGGTCAGGCATCAAGGCTGCCGATCACGAGCAGTACTTTTCGAACATGCTCACGCGGGATGCGCACCTCTTGCGCCGGGTTGAACTGTTTCAAAACAAGTGTCGCCCCATCCCATTTTACAAATTGCTTGATAAAGCCACTATGGTCTGCGGTTTCCACCAGAACATACCGGCCGCGCTGTGGCGGTTTGCGAGGGCGCACATATGCCAGATCTTGTGGCTTGTATTTGGGTAGCATGGAATCGCCAGTCACGAAAACGGCGAATGCGTCTTTAACGCCCTGAAGGTCTGCTGGGCGGAATGTCCAGTCGATGGCTGTGTTGTCGATCACGATGTTGCCGTCGCTCCCGCCTTGCGCGCGCCCCAGGACCGGCAGATCGCGAGGGGCTCCAAAGGGTTGGGTGATCCGGCCATGCGACTGAAGGGCCGGGGGCTTCCGATGATGAATGCTTGCGCCATCCCGCGGCAAGATTGTGGCTTCACTCGTGTAAAATTGCGTGCGGCTGTTCTTTTCTTCTCTGGTGCCATGTCCACAAGGGTCTCCGTTTTCATGGGAGTTCTGCATAATGTTCTCCTTTTGTTCTTATTATGCAGATTGGCGCGGCCAAATAAAGCGCAAAGTTGCATTACGCAGATTTCCAATAGTCTCAGAGGTTGGGTAGTGGGTGTGCGAAATAGCGTGCTTCCTCTCTTTGGCACGTTCCTTGCTGCTACTGTTGGCGAGTATGAAGCTCCCGAAATCGGAAGCACATCGTTTTGAGAGAAGAATTGGTTCGCTAACCACATGATAAATATAGAAAAATATACAAATTCTGGAAATCAGTTTGCTCCGTGGGTAGGGGTGAGGGCGGATATGTTTGCCGCCCGTAAGGCTGGTCCGGCGGTATATTTTGCCTGCGGGTTTGCGGTGAAGGCAGTTTCTGAAGAGCTGGCTGAGGACCAATCTGGGGATATGGAGGTGCGTCATGTCGCTTAATGGAATTATCAATACGTCCTTAAGTGGGTTGTTCGTCAATCAGGCGGCGTTGCAAGCTACATCCAACAATATCGCCAACGTGAACACCGAAGGCTATGCGCGAGTGCGGGTTGAAACCTCTGCGAACGTCCTTCAGGGCCAGACCGCAGGCGTTACCATCTCAGATGTGAAGCGGGTTGTTGACCAGTTCCTGGAAACAGCTTTGCGCACGTCAACGTCCAATCTTGCTGAATTTTCCACACAACGTGAGTTTCATGATCGCCTGCAGGGTATTTTGGGTGATCCGGCTTCAGAGAGCTCCCTTGCCGCGCGGATGGACCAAGTGTATCAGGCGATGGCGGATCTATCGCTGAACCCTGCGGACGTGTTGCGTCGCCAGCAAATGCTGTCGGAGATGAGCAGCGTATTTGATCAGATCAATCTATATCACACCCAGATCCAATCTCTGCGGGGAGAAGCCAGTTCTCAGATGTCGGAAACTGTTGGTCAGATTAACTCGATCCTGCAGCGCATTGATGAACTGAATCCGCTTTTGGCTCGTGCCCATACGCTGGGTGAGGAGTCTGGAGGTCTGGAGGGGCAGCTTGGACTGGCGCTTGGTGAGCTTTCAGAACTTATTGATATTAAAATCCAGCGCACGGAATCAGGCGGCGTTAAAATTGCTACAAGCGATGGGTATCCGCTTCTGGATTCTTCGTTGTTCCAGCTTGAGTATGACGCACCAGGTATCGTTGGGGCAGGCACGTCCTTCCCGACGATCAGTGTTTTCCGTGTGGATGACAATCTGGATCCGATTTCAACGGCCACAGACCTGACGCCGCACATTCGGTCTGGCAAGCTGGCAGGCCTGATGGAAATGCGGGATGAGCAGCTTGTCGACCTGAGCACATCGCTTGGGGAAATGTCTGCTCGCATTATGGATCAGTTTAACGCAATCCATAACCAGTTCTCTGCAGTGCCAGCGCCAAACAGCATGACGGGCAAGCAGACTTTTGTTCAAGGTACGCAGCAAACCGGTTTCACCGGGCAAACAACATTTGCAGTGGTGGATAGCGCCAACAAGCTGGTCAATTCTGTAACAATCGACTTTGATGACACGGTTGCATACCCCAATTTCAATGCCGTTGTCACTGCTGTGAATACGGCGCTTGGCGGTGACGGTACGTTGGCTCTGACGAATGGCGTGATGTCCTTTACGGCAAGTTCCGGCAATGGTGTGGTGATCGCAGATGATGCGACTAACCCAAGCGACCGGGCAGGGCGGGGATTCAGTCATTTCTTCGGTATGGACGATATTGTCTCCGCTAGCCAGTCAGGGGTCTACGAAACTGGCCTTGATGGTACCGAAGCCCATAACATGGCTGCCACTGAAAGCATCAGTTTTCAGGTGGTTGATGCGAATGGGCGTGAACTGACCACGATAAATGTGGATGCCTCAGGCACAACTTCCTTCAACGACATGATTGCCAAGCTCAACGATGTTGCTGGTTTGGGTGCTTATTTTAATTTCACGTTGGGCTCCGATGGGCAGCTCTCGTACGAGGAAACGTCCACTTATAACGGTATCAAACTGCGCGTAGTGAATGACACAACAGACATCGGCGGCACCGGCGTTAGCTTTACCGGTGCTTTTGGTATCGGCTCTAAATACCGTGTGGATGCAGCCAAGGATATTGAAATTCGGTCAGACATCGTTGCTGACCCGAACAAGCTTTCTTTGGCAGTGTTGGATGTTGCAGGTGCTGTCGGAGATGTGGTCCTGACAGACGGTGACCAACGTGGTGCGTTGGCATTTCAGGCGCTTGAAACCTCGCTGGTTTCGTTTGAAAGCGCGGGCGAGTTGAAGGCTAGTGAAGTGACGCTTAGCCAGTATATGGCGCGGTTCCTTGGTAATGCGGGCCTGCAAGCCAAGCGCGCGCAGGATCTTGAAGAAGATAATCTGGCGCTTCAGCAAGAAGTGGGCGCGCGTAACTCTGCTGTGTCTGGGGTGAATATGGATGAAGAGCTCTCGAACCTCATTGTGTATCAGAATGCCTACGGTGCCGCAGCGCGCGTTCTGTCCAGTGTTCAAGAGCTTTATGACAACCTCCTGGCGATAGTTTAAGGAGTAGGTAGATGGTACGGGTTTCCTCATTTGGTCAACAAACACTGCTTATCCGATCCATTATGGATAATCAGCAGAAGGTTTTTGAGGGCCAGCGACAGATATCAACAGGCAAAAAGACTGATGAGTTCCGTGGTCTGGCAGGCGAGACAAGCACAGTGTTGGGCTCTCGTTCCTTCAAATCCCGTATTGAAACATATCAACAAACGATTGCGACTATTCGTGGCAAGTTGGATGCCAACGATGTGCAAATTGAAGGTATGCTCGGGGCGATGGAGCAGCTACGCGAAACTATTCTGACGACGGTTGCAACAGGGCAAGCCGAAGGCTTTAGTGAGATGCTGAATCAGACTTTCCAGTTTGTGAACAACTCACTGAACACGAACTTCGACGGTACCTATATGTTCTCGGGTGCAAAAACAGGCACCCAGCCTGTGACGGTTAATTCTTTGTCAGAGCTGGATGCTGTTGTGTCAGGTGGGGGTGCCATCGCTGATGTTTTTGAAAACGGCGATGTAGCCTTCGAAGCCCGTATTGCTGATGGTGTTGATCTGGGCTTTGGTATTCTTGCCAGCGAGTTGGGGGAAGATATTTTCAAAGAAATGCTGGATCTGTATCAATTTGATCAGGGCGCTAGCGGGCCGTTCCAAGGTGAGTTGACGGCTACGCAATTCTCCTTCCTTCAGGGACAGCTGCAGAGCCTTGAAACATCTATTGATGATTTAAGGCAGATCCACGTTACTAATGGTTTGGCGTTTGAGCGACTTGAGGTCGTGGACGAACAGCATACCGATACGTCAGTGTTTCTGGAGAAGTTCATCGCAGACATCGAAGATGTAGATATCGCAGAGGCTGTGACCAAGCTGAACAATGATCAGATCGCGCTTGAGGCTTCCTATCAGTCGATCAGCTCGCTTTCCCAGCTAACGCTTCTCCGGTTCCTCTAATTGATCTGAATGTCATTGCATTTCTTCGCGTGCTGGCTAGATTGGGCGGCGGAACGAGCGAGGAATCTTGATGCCAATTACCGTAGATGAATTCAAGCAGGGTATGCGCCGCCTTGGCGGGGCAGTGAACATTGTCACTGCGGCAGATGGCGATGTATGGGCGGGCCTTACTGCAACTGCGGTAACGTCCCTGTCTGCAGAGCCGCCACGTCTACTCGTTTGCATCAATCGCCAGGGCGTTACCTACGACATTTTGTCGAAAGGCCGTGCATTGGCTGTGAATGTATTGGGGGCAGAGCATCAGAAGCTTGCCATGCGGTTCGCCGGTATGGACGGTGAAGAAGAGACTGAGCGCTTCGAAGGGGCGGATTGGTATACAGTGAAGTCTGGTGCGCCGCTCCTCAAAGATGCGCTGGTGTCTTTCGACTGTACGGTTGAGAGCATACTGGATGCAGGCAGTCATGCCATTGTCATTGGCAATATAGAGGGTGTCAAAATAGCAGATGCAGAGGTAAAAGACCCGCTTTGCTATATGGATGGTCGCTGGGGCACTTTTACATCGCTCTAATGTCTTTGAATTCACCTTCGAGGTTAGGTGATTTGCAATAAATTTCGATTATCTTGTGGCTTGGGTGTGAATTTTCGCAACATTTGCGAAAAAAAAATCATGCTTCGAATCGCTATATCTTGACTCTGCGAATCAATATGATTCGATATATGGTGTTTTGGGGGTGTTTTTGCCCATAGGCTGGTGAGCCTGAAACTCTAAGGTGTTGATTCCCATCTCTGAATCTATATCCTTTAGGGCGCTAGGGGTGCTTTCCAGCCTGTATGGGTGTTAAGTTTTGGGTGTGTGATCAGCGTTTCGGAGACAACGGTGGTTAGTCAAGAGCTACAAAATCTGCTGTCGTTGGCGAAGACCAAGTCTTCGGATGCACGGGCGCGTCTAGTTGAAAATATTACCGACCTGTTCCTGAGTGATGATGGTCGGCTTACTGAGCATGAACGGGCGTTGATGTCTGATATTCTGGGCAAGCTGGTCAGTCAGGTTGAGACGGATATCCGGAAAGAACTTTCACGTTCCTTAGCCGTTTCTGGCGTCGATTTGCCTGATATCGTGAAGATGCTCGCTAATGATGAAATCGAGATAGCCCGGCCACTTCTGGAAAAGAGCACCCTCTTGAAAGACCCTGACCTTATCGAAATTATTCGTATGCGCACCGATGAACACCGCATGGCAATTGCAATGCGGGAAGATGTCTCGGAAAGCGTAAGTAATGCACTGGTTGAATATGGTGGCGAAGACGTAATTGAAACGCTCCTGAATAACCATGATACCCAGCTTTCTTCTCGTGCCATGGAATATCTAGTGGCGGAATCCCGTCGTGTAGACCGTTTTCAGGAGCCGCTGTTGCAGCGCTCTGATTTGCCGGGGGACCTTGCCTACCGCATGTACTGGTGGGTATCCGCAGCCCTTCGGAAACGTATTCTGGCAGAATATCAGGTTGATCCTGTTGTGTTTGAACAGGCTGTCAAGCGCGCTGCAGGCAGTGTGATTGTAGATAATGGTGAAGACCAGAGCGCCTACGTGCGCGCCCAGCGCCTCGTGCGCCGGATGATGGAAAATGGTGAACTGACGGTTCAGTTCTTGCTGAACGCGTTACGGCAACAACGGGTTGCGGTTTTCGTGGCCGGCCTTGCGGAACTTGGCGGTGTGAACTTCCGTACAGCGTGGCGGATTTTTTCCGACAAAGGCGGCGAAAGCTTTGCCATTCTTGCAAAAGCTATTGGCGTGGAGCGCAACCAGTTCACAAGTATCTATCTGCTGGTTGTTCAGGCCCGCGAAGGCGGTGGGGTGAAATCACCTGGGGTTTTGAAGGATATTTTGGCGCTGTTTGACGCCACTACGGAAGAAAATGCCCGTGGTGCGCTTCAGGTATGGCAGCGTGATAGTGCGTATCAGGAAGCAATCGAAGAATTGGAAAAGGTAGGGTAGGCAGCCAGCGTTTTGGGAGTTAGGCAGGCTGAATGCTCGGGGAGGACCTGAATGAAACTGGAAAAGCCGATAGACGACAATGTTGTCGATCTTGCAGGGCGACGCGGAGGGCAGGCGGCTGACGCCTATGAGCCTGCGTTCGGGCCAAGCATTAGCCGGGACGACAAGGTTGAAATGCCTGCAAACGAGCAGGTTTTGGGGCTTGTTTCTCGAATTCTTGTCGATGAATCCCTACCATTTTACGTGTGTGCGCTTGATGGCACAGTTATTCACTTCAATGACCACTACAAAACGCTGGATAAGGCACTTGGTGATGTAACTCTGGCGCCGGGTGAAGGTAAATATGCCGGGCGTTATCAGGTGCCAACACTTAAGGCTGTCATTGATGATGTGCTCGCAAGCGAAACAACCGTGCGGGCTGAAGAAATCGTGGCGATCAGTGGGCGTGAACGTATCTTTCTTGGGCGGCATACACCTGTACGCAACGAAAAAGGCGATATCATTGCCATCGCAGGCACCTATGAAGATGTAACAGTTCAGGTGCGTGGGATTGAAGAAGCCAACAAGACACAGGCGCGTTTTCAGGACTTTGCCCGCGCCAGTTCTGACTGGTTCTTTGAGTGTGACGCCGATATGCGTATCCGGTCGCTGTCGGAGCGTTTCACAGCCATTGTCGGGCAGCCAGCTTCGCTGTTTATCGGCTCGAAATTCGAACAATTTGGTCGTTTTGAAGAAAACCTGGAAAAGCGCTATGACGGGCCGCAAGCGATCCGCATGCGCAAGCCTTTCCGGGAACAGCTTTTCATTATCAGCGAGCCGTCTGGCGGGGAACTGAAGTTTCACCTGTCTGCTGTGCCTGTTTTTGACCGCCAAAGCGGTGATTTCCGCGGATACCGTGGTGTGGGCATGGATGTAACTGCCCGGTATAAGCAGGCGGCCGAGGCAGACCATATCCGCAAGAACCTGGAAACCCTGTTGCAAGAACTTACGCGCAAGAACATGGCGCTGGATGAAGCGACAGAGCAGGCAACTGCGGCCTTGCGGGCAAAGAATGAGTTTCTCGCGGCCATGAGCCACGAACTTAGGACACCGCTGAACGCAATTATCGGCTTTGCCGAGGCTTTTGAGGGCCAGACATTTGGCGGCCTTGATCAGACTTATATCGATTATGCTTCTGATATCAGGAAATCCGGCCAGCACTTGCTTGGTTTGATCAATGATATTCTGGATGTGGCAGTGATCGAGAGTGGCGGGCTGTCGCTGAACATCGATACGCAGGACTTGAGCCAGCTTCTTGATAAAGCCGTTCACATGAATATTGATGCAGCACGCACCAAGGGCCTCAATGTGGAGGCGCTCAATGCCAAGACAGATTTGTGTGTGATGGTTGACGATCGTCGCACGACGCAGATCCTCGTGAACTTGCTGTCTAATGCGATCAAATTCACGCCAGAAGGCGGGGCGATCGGTATCAGTGTAGAGGTGCCAGAGCAATCAGATATGGTTGAAGTTACCATCTGGGATACAGGCATCGGCATTTCCGACGAGCACGCTGAGCATGTGTTTGAAAAATTCCATCAGGTTACCGAACACATCTATTCGCGCACGCAGGAAGGCACAGGCCTTGGCTTGCATATCAGCCGGGAGCTTGCCCGCAAGATGAAGGGTGATATCCGCCTTGAAAGTGTTGTGGGTGAGGGAAGCCGCTTTACGGTGCAGTTGCCGCTATCTGACGGTAAGGCAACGGATTCAGATTATATCTAAGAGATAAAAACCCTGATAAGGGACGGGAGACGGGGCGCAGGCAGAAAATGCCGCGCCCCGTTTTTAATTCTGGTTACTCGCCGCGAATGAAGGCGCGAACATCTTTGATGAACTGTTCCAGTGACGGTTCGTGCACATACATCATGTGGCCGGCTTCATAATAGGTGAAGGTGACACGGTTTGTGTCGATGCCGTTGGCATTGAACGTGTTTTCCGTAGCGAAAAATGGTGTTGCCAGATCATAATATCCGTTGGCAACCATCACTCGAAAATCCTTGTTCTCACGCATGGCCTTACCCACATGTGGCGCTACGTTTGGGTATCCTTCGCTGTAGCCGCGTTTGCGGGGTTCAGCCCAGTGGCGACCGGGCGTGCCGGAAAGAACCTGATATTTGCGTGTGATATCTACCCCCAGATCGTTTTGAAGGTAATGATTGATGCCGGCTGTATAGGCGGCATCGATGCCGTAGCCCGATGGGTCACCATCAAATGTGTCGCCTGTACCCTCGTAGTCGATACCTTTATAGCGGCTGTCCAGGCGGCCAACTGTAAAGCCTTCGTCGCGTAGCAGTTCTTTCATGAAGCGCATGTTGTTCACGCGCAGGTTTGCGTTCTTCACATACTGTTCGCTTAGGCCAGTATAGGCTGCAAGCTTGGCAGCAACTTGGTTGAACTGTGCCTCGCTCAGGCGGTTGCCCTGGATCAAGGCGCTAGCATATTCACCAAGCGTGAAGGCGCGAACTTCGTCAATGAAGGCGTCGAGGCTGCGGCCAGCGCGATCAACCTTGCCATGATACCAGGCTGTTGCAGCCATGGTTGGAAGGTAAGAAATATAAGGCGTGTCGTTACCCGGTTGATAGCGTGCTGTCTGGAAGTCCAAAATGGAAGAAATGAAGACGATGCCGTTCATGGCAATGTCGGTCCAGCCGCCCTGTAGTTCTTTCATAAGTGCCGCCGCACGGGTTGTACCGTAGCTTTCACCAGACAGGTATTTGGGCGAGTTCCAGCGGTTATGCTTTACAAGCCACAACCGAATGAATTCTGCGATGGATTGAGCGTCTTTTTCGATGCCCCAGAAATCTTTGTCGTCGCCTTTGCCGATGGCGCGGCTATAGCCTGTCCCAACTGGATCGATAAAGACCATGTCGGCCATATCCAGAATGGATAGTGGGTTGTCAACAAGGGCAAATGGTGCTGCGCCGTCATCCTTGGCGTCAGATGGTACGGCGATACGCTTTGGGCCATATACGCCCATGTGTAGCCAAAGGCTGGCTGAGCCTGGCCCGCCATTGAAGATGAAGAAAACAGGGCGTTCGGCAGTGGATTTCACGTCAGTCCGCAAATAGCTGATCGAAAAGATCGATGCGGTTTCCTCGCCGTTGTCATTCTTTAGGTAGGTTTCCCCTGAAATGGCTTTATAGCGCACTCGTTCGCCGCCAAACGTACCAGTTTTTTCAACTTCATACAGCTTTGGTGCTTCAACGGGTGCGGCGCTTTTCTGGTCGTTGTCTTTGGCAACCGCCGGTAGCGCAATGGATGCGGCCAGTAAAAGGCTAGTACAATATTTGGTAAATCGACGCATGGTATTCCCCTGAATGAATAGGTTGATCCCTTGCTAGATCTTCCGTTTAGCGCTGTCCCCGGCTTCGCGATGAACGGTGCGATCTAGTAGGCGAACTGTTCCGTGAAAATACGCTCTGCCAGCGTATGCTCGCTGTCAAAAAGAAGCGTAAGCGAAACATCGCGTGCTTCTTCAACAAGCACGTGGCGCACATCGCGCACTTCATGCATGTCTGCCACGGCAGAGACTGGCCGCTTCTGAGGTTGGTTGATCGTAAGGGCAACCGTCACGTGATGTGGCAACAGTGCGCCGCCCCACCGGCGTGGCCGGAATGGGGATAGCGGCGTTAGCGCCAGCAGGTCAGATCCAAGCGGGATGATTGGGCCGTGTGCCGAGAGGTTATAGGCTGTGCTGCCCGCAGGGGTGGCAACAAGAACGCCGTCACCTACCAGTTCAGGCAGGCGCACTTTGCCGTCAATTGCGATGCGGATGTTTGCTGCCTGCCGGGTTTCCCGCAGCAAGGACACTTCATTGATTGCCAAGTGTTCGACGACTTCACCGTCGCATCGCGTGGCGCGCATGCGCAAGGGGTGCAGTTTGAAGCTGTCTGCCTTTTGGATGCGCTCAACCAGATCATCCTCGCCAAATTCGTTCATCAGGAAGCCGACGGTACCCTTGTTCATGCCGAAGATAGGGACATTGCGTCCCATGTAGGCGTGCAAGGTCTGCAGCATGAATCCGTCACCACCAAGCGCGATGATTACATCTGCTTCGCTTGTGCTTACAGCCTTATAACGGTTCCGTAACAGTTGGGCCGCCTTGCCGGCTTCACCAAACTCGCTGGCAATGATCGCTATTTTCATGTGCGTTCTTCCCTCATGACTGGGGAGTATAGGCAAAATTGCTGCTAGCGCGAGGGGATATTTTATATAGATGGTTCATGGCAGGTCATCAGCCGCCTGTCGCGCTCATGTGGCGGCCCACTGTGCCAACCATCCGGTTGTCCTTCATTGCGAAATCATGTCCCTTGGGTTTCTGGATCATGGCTTTGCCCAGGGCTGCCTCCAGCGCTTGGTCCGGATTGTCAGACCGAAGGGCGGCCCGCAGGTCAACGTGATCATCCTGGCCAAGGCACATATAGATACGGCCGGTGCATGTTACGCGCACTCGGTTGCATCCATCGCAGAAATTGCCGGTCAGTGGTGTGATCAGGCCCAGGCGGTTGTCGCTGCCTTCAATAGCAAAATAGCGCGCAGGTCCACCTGTTTTGAAGGTGCTAGGACGTAAATTCCAACGGGTGTTTAGGCCCGGCAGTAACGCTGTCAGCGGCAAGTAGCTGTCTTCGCGCGCGCCCTCAATGTCGCCAAGCGGCATGGTTTCAATCAGCGTCAGGTCCAACCCTTCAGCGAGGCACCAATCAAGGATGGCAGGAATTTCTGTTTCATTCTGGCCCTTCAGGGCAACAGTGTTGATCTTCACCTTAAGGCCAGCGGCCTTCGCGGCCTTGATGCCGTCCAGCACTTGCTCTAACCGGTCACGCCTTGAAATTTCCTCGAAAAGCTTGGCGTCCAGCGTATCAAGGGACACGTTGATGCGCCGGATACCAGCACGATATAGCGCATCTGCCATTTGCGGAAGCTGCGTGCCATTGGTGGTTAGTGTCACCTCATCAAGATTGCCTGAAGCAACCTCATCTCCTAGCCGCTTGATAAGTGTCAGAATACCTTTGCGCACCAAAGGTTCACCACCTGTAAGCCGGATACGGCGAACGCCACGGTCGATAAAAGCTTTTGAAAGGTCAAAAAGTTCCTCAAGTGTCAGCACATCGGGCTTTGGCAGGAAGGTCATGTTCTCTGCCATGCAGTAGCGACAGCGCAGGTCACACCTGTCTGTAACGGACAAGCGCAAATAACTGATGTGCCGACCGAAGGTGTCGGTCAACAGGTTTGGGCTGCTGATATGGTTGCTGCTATCGGGCATGAAGGCAATGTCGTCTTCATGGGCTTCGGCGTCAAGTCATTAGCTTGTGAACAAAGGTTTGAATTTTGTGAGGTGGAAGATCAGCTGTCTTCGTCAAATAACGCACCAAGTGCGTCATCTTCAGCTTCATCCATGCGCTTGAACAATGTGGCGTTTGCCTTGAAGGCTTGCTCTTCGGCTTTCAGGTCCACCATATGCTGCATCAATTCACCATATCCGGGGCCGGAAGGCGACGTTACAGGTGCTGCTGTGTTTTGTTTGCTGCCTGTGCCGTTCTGTTGGCTTGGTGCGTCCTCAAGGCTAAAAGATGAGAGTTCGCTTGTGGATTTCAGAATATCCGCAGCAATATCGGTCGCGCGGCGTTCTGCCTGCTGCATGCCCTGGTTCGCGATATTCAGTGCCTTGATCATCTTGATCTAAAATCCTCAGGTTTCCTGAACACTATACATGCGCGCCTGTGAAGCAGGCGTAAAGGAATAGAGACAATTGTACTTATCTGCATTTGCCCTATGCTCATGGCAGAGATAGCGGAGGCGATAGTGGAACTGGATTTTGTAATCGATGTTGTTTGCCCATGGTGTTTTGTGGGAAAGCGCCAGCTTGATAAGGCGCTTGATATGCGCCCGGGCAGTGTTAGTGCGGTCAGGTTTCGCCCATATCAACTCGCGCCCGACGCGCCAGTGGAAGGGGTGGGCAGAGCAGAATATTACCAGAAGAAGTTTGGTGATGGTCCGCAGCTTGAGCAAATGCGTGTACACCTGCGTGAGATCGGTGAAGGCCTTGGCATCAATTTCGACTTTGAAGGCGATTGCCGGATAGCCAATAGCCTTGATGCTCACAGGGTCATTCGGTGGGCCCTGTCGCCCGGCAAGCAGGCTGAAGTGAGCGACGGGATCATGAAAGCCTATTTCGAGGATTGCGCCTTTATCGGGGATCACACCTTGCTTGCCGAAATTGCGGGGAATGCAGGCATGGATGCAGGGCTTGTCAGTGAACTGCTTGCGTCTGGGCAGGACGCTGATCTGATCAAGGCTGAAGTTGCACAAGCGCAGCAGGTGGGCGTTCGTGGTGTGCCCATGTATATATTCGACGGAAAATATGCGGTTTCTGGTGCGCAGGGTGAGGATGCGCTCGCAGGCGTTATGGACCAGATTCAAGCACAAGCTCTGGCATAGTTGGGGCTTGCTAAAAGGAAGGGCCGCCTGAATGTTCGGGCGGCCCTTTGTTGTGGGTGGGTACTCAGAACTGGTGGGCTAGGGAAACCCAGGGAGGAAATTGGGAAGCGCGGGCCCTGCCATTAAGGGGAGGGGAACAGGCAAGGCCCACGAGGGGAAAACTAGAAGCGTGCTACGAGGCCTGCTTTCGTTGTCCAGGCGCTTTTGTTATCGCCATATGTGGTGTAGTCGGCGCCGACCCGCAGGCTCAGGCTGTCGCCGATGGCGCGCTCATAGCCACCACCGAAACGCCAACCGTCATCGTTGAAGGCATCGCCATCCGCACTTGTTGGGTCGAAACGGGCCCGAACGAAACCGGCTTTACCGTAAATCAAGTTTGCACCGTCGCTGCCGAAGGCTTGGCCGAGCGTTAGAGATGTGCTCCATTCGTACTCGCTTTTGAGGCCTGTGGCGTGGTTGTTGTACCCTGTGTCGCCAAATGTGCCTTCAAGGCCGATAACCATATTGTTGTCCATCTGGGTGCGGTAGCCGATAACGCCGCCATAATAGAAATTGCGGTCTCTTTTTACGTCGCCTGCAAGCTTGGTCCAATCAACGCCAGATTCGATTCCAACGTATGCGCCATCGAATTTTGGATCGCCGTCCGCAGCATTGGCAGTCGCAGCAAAGAGAGAAGAGGCAGCAACAGCGCCCATAATAACTTTAGAAAATTTCATAACAGTCCTCCGTGTCGATAATCAGTTTGCCAGGCCATTCTTGTGTGCTTGGCTTCGATGATTGGAATATGGAGGGCCTTTGAGGCGGCGAAAGGGACGATGCGTGGCGCAATTAAGAAAAATTGTGGCGCATTGCGGCCTTCAGCTTAACAACTGTTCAGGAAAGCCCGAAGGCTCCCCTGAAAGTACGGTTTGGGGGCACTAGCGGGACGCGTGCCGAAGGACGAGCCAGCCCGCGAAGACGGATATCAGGCTCGCAGCCAACACCCCGATCCTTACGTCTGCCTGCATCGTTGGCGCGCTGTAGGCAAGGCTGCCGATAAACAGGCTCATGGTAAAGCCGATGCCTGCTAAATGGCCTGCCCCCCAAAGGTGGGCGAAGTTGAGCTTGCCAGGAATTTTTGCACGCAGCAGATAGATGGCAACGAAGGCACCTGCGGCCACCCCTAGGGGTTTGCCAAGGGCAAGCCCTGCCAGAATGCCAAGGCTGACCGGCTCCATCAGGGATGAAAGCGATACGCCAGCAAGTGATACGCCGGCGTTCGCGAATGCAAAAATAGGCAGGATCATAAGAGACACTGGCGTGTGCAGGTTATGTTCAAGATCTTCAAGCGGCGAATGGCCTTCGTCGTCCTTCGTGGCGGGGATCGCAAGCCCAACAGCCACGCCTGCCAGCGTTGCATGAACGCCTGATTTCAGCACAGCAAGCCAAACGAGTGCGCCAATAAACAGGTAGGCGGAAGTGTTTCGCACGCCAAATCGGTTCAGGACAAATAGGGCGACCACGCCCGCAAGGCCCAGAGACAAAGACATCACAGAAAGGTCAGCCGTGTAGAAAGCCGCAATGATGACAACCGCACCCAGGTCATCAAGGATCGCGAGTGTAAGAAGGAAAAGTTTCAGCTCTGGTGGAACACGGTTTCCCATCATTGCCAGAATGCCGATCGCGAACGCAATGTCGGTGGCGGTAGGAACCGCCCAGCCTGCCATGGCCTGGGGGCTATCGGCGTTGACCATCCAGAACAATAGTGCTGGCACCACCATGCCGCCCACGGCCGCGAGGCCGGGCAAGGCAAGGCTGCGCATGTCGGATAATTCGCCGGAAACGACTTCCCGTTTGATTTCCAGGCCAACAAGCAGGAAGAAAACCGCCATCAGGCCTTCATTGATCCAAAGAAGGATCGGCTTTGAAAGGCCATATTCACCAACGGCGATTGTTCCGCTAGTGTTCAAGAGCGCATCGTAATAGGGGGCCAGCGCTGAGTTATCCAACGCAATTGCAGCAAGGGCTGCGAATATAAGCAGCAGGCCCCCAATAACTTCAGACGACAATGTCAATTTCATCAATGTTTCCCTCACTTTCCTCGCAGAATATGGGAGGATTGGGAGGAGTTACAATATAAAATCGGACAAAATCGTTCGGGAATTACCCCACCTGTATTTCCCTAGATGAAAAATAGATAGGTAACGAAGCTGCTTACGGCTACCAGATTTAAGGTGGTAATCACACCAGACAGATCTGTGTTCTGATCTTGTTTCATTTTTATATCCTCGTTTTGGCGGCAGTTTTTACTGTCTCGCCATCTTGTTGCTGTCGTATTCTGTGGCTTTGCCCTGTTTTCAGGGTCACTCTTTGCCACATCTGCGACCTTGTATCTTTACCACGAAGGGCTTGATGCTTATTTCTGTGTCGCAGACCAAGGGGATATAAGGAAAAAATCACGCGGTGCAAGGGGCGTTGAATGCATGGCAGCTATGCGCGCGGCATCAATGCTGGGCGTTTGCGGCTACAGCAGCCAGCTTTTTCGCCACCATGTTGACAGCCTTGAGGCGCGAACCGATTTTTTCCATGCGGGCATAATAGGTCAGTTTATGGTCTGGGCGCAGCTTGGCCGTTGCGCCAGTCGATGAGATAAATTCCACAAGTCCGGCAGGGTTTGCAAACTGGTCGTTTCTGAAACTGATGGTCATGCCTTTCGGTCCAGCATCCAACTTTTCAATACCCGCACGCTTACAGTGCCCCTTGATGATCATGATCGCAGCAAGCTGTTTTACTGCCGATGGCAGCGGCCCGAAGCGGTCAATCAATTCAGCACAGAAGGCATCAACATCTTCCCGTGTTTCAAGGTCAGCCAAACGGCGATAGAGCGCCATGCGCTGGGTCAGGTCAGGCACATATTTTTCGGGGATCATCACAGTGGCGCCAAGGTTTAGCTGTGGTGACCAATCAGAATCTTCATAATCGTCACCCGCACCGGCTCGCGCTTCTGCGACGGCCTCTTCCAGCATCTTCTGGTACAGCTCAACGCCCACTTCCTTGATGTGGCCAGATTGCTCATCCCCCAGCAAGTTACCGGCACCGCGAATATCCATATCGTGGCTGGCGATGGTGAAGCCGGCACCGAGCGTGTCGAGCGCCTGCAGAACCTGAAGGCGTTTGTCTGCATTTTCGCTCAGCAATCGATTGGCGGGCGTGGTTAGATAGGCATATGCCCTTGTTTTTGACCGTCCGACACGACCACGAAGCTGATAAAGCTGCGCCAGCCCGAACATATCTGCGCGGTGCACCACCATTGTATTGGCTGTTGGAATATCAATGCCGCTTTCCACAATTGTGGTGGAAAGCAGTACGTCATAGCGGCCTTCGTAAAAGGCGGTCATGACATCTTCGATCGTTTTCGGTGTCATCTGGCCATGGCCAATGATGAATTTCACCTCGGGCACATGTTCTTTCAGGAAGGTTGCTGCTTCTTCAAGGTCGGCAATGCGCGGCACAACGTAAAAGCTCTGTCCGCCGCGATAATGCTCCCGCAAGAGCGCTTCCCGCACCACCACAGGATCAAACGGCAGCACAAAGGTGCGCACCGCAAGCCTGTCCACGGGCGGCGTGGCGATGATTGAAAGATCGCGAATGCCTGACATTGCCATCTGAAGCGTGCGCGGGATCGGCGTGGCCGTCAGCGTCAGCACATGCACGTCGGCTTTCAGTTCCTTCAGCTTTTCCTTGTGGGCAACGCCGAAGTGTTGCTCTTCATCCACAATCACCATGCCAAGGTTTTTGAACTCAATCCCTTTTGACAACAGCGCATGGGTGCCGATCACGATATCGCAGGTGCCGGTGCGCATTTCTTCCTTGGTCGCCTTCTGGTCTTTCTGCCCCACAAGACGGGAAAGTTGGCCAATGCGTACAGGCAGGCCCTTGAAGCGTTCCGTGAAATTCAGATAGTGCTGTCGTGCCAGCAGGGTTGTCGGGGCAACGATGGCAACTTGCAGTCCGGCCATAACAGCCAGGAATGCGGCCCTCAGTGCAACCTCTGTTTTGCCGAAGCCTACATCACCACACACAAGCCGGTCCATCGGGCGACCGCTGGACAAGTCAGTTGCTACTTGCTCAATGGCGCGAAGTTGGTCTTCAGTTTCAGTAAATGGGAAGCGGGCAGCGAATTCGTCATACAAGCCTTCGGGCGTCGTAACGCGTGTGCCTTCTTTCAGTTCTCGTTCCGCGGCCAGCTTGATAAGCGCGCCAGCCATTTCGCGAATACGTTCCTTGGCCCTGGCTTTCCGGGCCTGCCAGGCAACACCGCCAAGCTTGTCCAGCTGTCCACCGGCGTCTTCGCCGCCGAAGCGGGACAATACTTCGATGTTTTCCACCGGAACATAAAGTTTGTCGCCGCCCAGATAGGTTAGCAGCAAGCAGTCGTGCGCCGCGCCGGTCACCTGCACGGTTTCAAGCCCTTCGAAGCGGCCAATGCCGTGGCTTGCGTGCACGACAAGGTCGCCGGGCGCGAGGGCGCTGGCTTCTTTCAGGAAATTATCGGCACGCTTGCTGCGCCGCGCCTTGCGGACCAGCCTGTCCCCCAGCACGTCCTGTTCGGAAATGACGGCCAGATCATTGGTTTCAAAACCGCGCTCAAGCGGCAAAACCGTAACCGCAATGCTGGTCTTGTTCTCGCGCCTGATATCTTCCCAAGTTTCTGCAAGCCCCACAGGCATCAGGCCGTGATCCTCAAGAACACCTTTCAGGCGATCAGCAGCACCAGCAGAATAGCTTGCGAATACGACGCGTTTTTCACTGGCGCGCAATGATTTCACATGGTCCCGCACCGCGTCATACACATTGATTTCACGGTTGTTGCGCTCTGGCCCGAAATCGCGGCCCTGACGGGCGCCAAAGCTGAGCACATTGAGGGCAGGAGGCTCTTCAAACGGTGTCAGACGGATGGCATTCAGGTCTTCAAGGCGATCTTCCCACTCTTCCCTTGATAGATACAGTTCGGCGCTTGGGATCGGCTTATAGGGTGGGGCGGTGATGTCTTTGTGTGTCTTGGCGATATCCCAGGCTTCTTTGCGGGCCTGAAAATAGTCGTCCACGGCCTTGAAACGCTCGCCTGCCGCATCATCAACCTGATGGTCGAATGTGAAAAGTGGTGCGTTCAGGTAATCAAACAGGGTCGCCATTTCTTCATGGAAGAAAGGCAGCCAGTGCTCTGAACCCTGGTATTTGCGGCCTTCGCTGATGGCTTCGTAAAGAAGGTCATCTCCTTTTGCCGGACCGAATGTGTTCACATAATTCCGGCGAAACCGTTCAATACCCTCTTTTGACAGGGAAAATTCGGATGCGGGCTTCAGGTGCAAGCATGGTGCTTTGCCAATTGTGCGCTGGTCCAGCGGGTCGAACCGGCGGATTGTATCCAGCTCATCACCGAAGAAATCAAGGCGCAGCGGACTGTCTTCGCCGGGTGGAAAGATATCGATCAAGCCACCACGAACTGCAAATTCCCCTGGCTCCATAACCTGGCCGGAACGTGTGTAACCGTTTGAGGCCAGAAAATCCGTCAACCCCGCCATATCCACTTGGTCACCTGGTTCAGCATGGAAGGTGGCGTCTTTGACTGCCGTGGGCGCGGGCACACGCTGAAGCGCTGCATTCACGGTTGTCAGCACCAGGAGCGGCTTTTTCTGAGTGCTGGCCGTGAGGCGCGAAAGGGTCGACATGCGTTTGGCCACAATGTCGCTTTGCGGGCTCACTCGGTCGTAAGGCAAGCAGTCCCACGCGGGGAACAAGAGCACTTCCAGATCAGGCGCGAAGAACTTCACGGCTGACGCCATGGCAGCCAAGCGGCCGTCGTCGCTCGCCACATAAAGCACAGGGCGGCGCGCACTCCGGCCAGCAAGATCAGCAAGCAGCATGGCGTCATAACCGCCGGGCACGCCCGAGGCAATCAGCGGCATTTCCGCATTCGTTAGCTGATCAAGAAGCTGCATGGTGGGTAGGTCTTTGTTTTACTTGGCTTTAAGTGTCATGAAGTCGAGCTTCTGCAGGCGATCCATCATCGGGCCTTGAAACTTTTCAGGCACGTTTATGCCTTTGGTTACCCAGCCTAAAATTTCATGGTCCTGCTCTTCGAACAGGGTTTCGAACCACTCGCAATCCTCATGGCTGAAACCATCCTTGTTGGCTTCAACGAAGTTACCGAAAATCAGGTCCAGTTCCTTGATGCCGCGGTGCCACGCGCGGAACACAAGCCGCCGCCGCCGGTCTTCAAGGTTGATTTCTTTGTGCGGGTTATAGTTCATGTCACTCATCTTGCTCGCCTTCCGCTCGGCAACTGGAAAATCACGCATTCATACAGAAAATGATATGTCTGTTTGATGGGCGGCACACCATAGGCTAAGGTCCGCTTTGGTTAAAGGGAAAGTTTGAGAAAATTCGGGGGAATTCCGCGCTATGCGGCCTGAAGCCTTGTTTGACTATTTTGCGGATATCGAACGCTTGCCGGGCATCGGGAAGCGGAACCGGCTGGCTATCGAGCGCATTGCTGGCACGCGCACCCGTGATCTGTTGTTCCACCTGCCAACAAGCCTTGTGGACAGGCGCTATCGTCCGAAAGTCAGGGATGCCGCACCCGGCAGCATTGCCACACTAGAGGTGGTGGTGGATGAACACCTTCCTGCGCGCAATAAACGGGCGCCATACAAGGTGCGGTGCCATGATGACACGGCTGAGCTGACGCTGGTGTTCTTTCACGCACGGCCTGACTATCTGCGGAAGCAGTTGCCAGAGGGTGAACGCCGCATTATCAGTGGAAAACTTGAACATTTTCAAGGCGATGCGCAGATTACGCACCCGGATTATATGGTATCGCCGGAGGCTGCGAACGAGGAATTGCCGCTTCTGGAGACGGTTTATCCGCTGACCGCCGGGCTTTCCGGCAAAGTGCTGCGGAAAGCGGTGCATGCGGCGATCGAGTCGGTGCCTGCGCTGCCTGAATGGCAATTGCCGGAAATCGTTTCCCGCGAAACTTGGTCTGATTTCCTGAGCGCAATCAAAGAGATACATAACCCTTCCGGACCCGAAACATTAAGCCCGAAAAGCCCCGAGCGGCGGCGGCTTGC
>JABXIV010000113.1 GCA_013372925.1 Alphaproteobacteria bacterium | reverse complement strand
TTTCCACAATAACCTGAGCTCAGACCGTAGCGAATCCGTTTCAGCAGCGCTGAAGTTGACGGGCGTTGAAGATCGTCAGGTCAGCCCCGGTGGCGGGTTGTTGGGCAATGGCGTGGCTTTTATTCTGGCCGAAACCCGTACGCAAGAGGCAGGCGCACCGCTTCCTCCCGTTTCTAATTTTGAACGTGCCCGAAACCGCTATCTGGAAACCCAGGCCCAGATCAGGGACACGGTTGCAGCCAACAGCATCCTGCGGGGCGAAGCGGATATCTCAAGCGCGACCGCCGCCTATGCGGCCCATCAGGCAGGTGGAAGCCAGCCAAGTGTTGGGTATGTGGGCCAGGGTATCGATGATGAATTCGAAGAAACTGCTGCCCGGCGTCCGCAATTTGCTACAGATAGCCTGATCTGATCAGCTTTCAAAAAATGAGAATTGCCTAGGAACCCAGCCGCGATGTCAGCAGGTTGATCCAGCGATTTACGCGCTTTTCATGTTCACCCGGCTCGTTGTCGCCCACGGGCTTGCGGCTATAGATTACAAGTTCGCTTGCATATGGGCCTTTGTCGAGGATGCGTACCGTTAGCACAGCAGGGAAGCTTTCGCCGGGCAATCGTTCGGTGAAATCGAATTGATTTGCTGCGGGGTCGAACCGGAAAGTACGGATCGTGGGCATGTTGTCCGTATAGTCGGCGAGGGCAAGCCGCAACGTGCGGGCGTTCACCTCAAACCGTGGCGCAGGGCCATTGGCGGTTGCCGTCGTGCATAGGTCGTCCGGGCACAAAAGATAGCCCGGCTCTGTGCCGTCATATGTCAGGCTTTCAAATTCGACAGGCGGCAGCGTACCGCTACCGCCGCCGAAAAGCTTTTCGCCGCTGCCCATCTGGACCATGAAATAGGCGGCCAGCCCGGCTGCTATTGCAAGAAGGCACAAACCAATGGCGAGCGAACGAAATTTTTCAAGCATGACAACCTGTAAATAAGAAACTTAACCCAGAATGGAGCCAAGCTGCATAGCCAGGCTCATGTCGCCTTCTACACGCAATTTACCGGTCATGAAAGCCATCTGTGGATTCAGGTCGCCTTCCGCGATTTTGACGAAGTTTTCCATGGTAACTTTTACCGTGCAATCAGCGTCGGAATCGTCATTGTCCACAACAGATGGTGAAGCCTTGCCATCGATGCGCACCACGCCATCGTCGCCGAAATCAAACTTGATAATAGCAGCGAGTGGTGAGTGCGAACCAACGCGGCCGCGGATTTCTTCAGTGATTTTTTCTAGTGACATAGTTATCTCCCTTGCAACTGATCATGAATATTGGACGGGTCAGTCCAGAAATCAATCAGTTATTAATTTCCACCATCATCTTTATTGTCGGTTTTTTTCTTTTTCAGCTTGTCAACAAGGCCGGTCAGCCCCTGTTCAAGCTTGCCTTCTGCGCCCTTGGTTAAATCTTTGATCTTGTCAGAGGCACCAGCCTTGATCAGCGCCTGGGCAATTTGGGGCTGCAGAACCTCCATCACGTGGCGCGCAATTTCTGGCGGGGATAAGCCTTTTTCGTCGGTGCCAAGGTCCGTGATCGTGAAATCGGCCAGTTTGATGGTTTGGTCCACATCAATGGTGCCTTCATTCTTGACCGCGACTGTCGGGGCCTTCACCAGCATATTCTTGATGGTGAGGGTAATTTCTGATGGGGCAGTGTCGCGTGTGCCGATGGCTTGCTGAAGTTTCTCGAAGTTGCTGATGCCGCCCATACGCCGTGCATCCAGCATTGGCGTGTCGATCACGATTGTATCGATGATGATGTGGTCTGACATCAACGTCGAGGGCTCCAGCTTCATGTCAAAGCTGGCCACGCTGGCGATATTGCCTTCGCCAAAGCCTTCTGGTTGGCCAATCTCCAGTTCCTTCACCTGAACTTTGCCAGAGAATGGCGACAGGCTGACGCTTCCCACTTTCACGGGCACTTTCAGGGCCTTCGGGCCGCCGGTTTCAACGCCCACCTTCACGATCGAATCAATCTGGGTGTATGCAACGCCCGCAACGATCACAACAACGCCTAACAGTACCAGTAGAAGCTTCTTCATTTGCCCGCTCCGCCTTTTATCTGATCCATAAAGTTGCACCATGATGGCACCCTTTGGCACACTTGTTAAGGCATTTGCGTCGGCTCCCGGTGAACAAAAGCCTTAACGAATCCCGCCAGTTATGCCAGCATGGCGCCAAGACCAAAGTACATGACCCAACAGGATGGTAATTTCATGACAGTGCTGACACAGGTGCTTCTTTTTATATCCTATGTGATCCTTGGACTGGCTGTGGCCATTCTGCCATCCCGGTTGTTTGGCATGTCTGAACAACTTGCGCAGCTGTTGGGTGTGATCACCTTTTTTGGGGCATGGCAGATACAGAACCTGTTTGTGGTGCGCCGCATTGAGAAAGAGACAAGCGCCAGGGTTGCTGTACTTGAAGATGTGACCACTATCCTGCGCGGAGACCTGGAGCGTACCCGCCGCAAAACCGAGAAGGGCGACGAAAAAAGCGACGTGGTGGTGGGTGAGCTGAAGATGCTGCATATGCTTCTTACCCAGCTTATGGAGCGCGAGGTGGAGGTTAAAGAAAAGATAGCAGCCCGTAAATCAGCTATGCGCAAGCCTGCCAAACGGGGCGGTAAAGCCGGTATTATTGAGCCCACTGATGAGGAAGTGAAGCAACTGGGCGTAGACCAAGCACCGGAACAAATGCCCGAAGCGGATGCGGGCGTTGAAGCGGCCGTGGATGAGGCGATCCCCGAAAGTAATGAAGACGAAGGCGCAGAGCTTGAGCTGGAAGACCTGGAGCTGACGCCAGAGGAAGCGGCCTTGGCAGTTGTGGATGAAGGCGGTGAGCTTGAACCCATGCAACAAGACGGTGGTGCTGTTCCTGAGGGCGTTGAGCCTGGCGCAGATTTGGCCCCTGCCGGCGCGCGTGCCGGCAGGGGTGCGCCAAAAGGACCAATCAGCGGGCGCAAAGCGCAAATTCGCCTGATCAAGCGCGAAGACCAGCTTTTGTCTGTGGTGCGCAGTTCTCTGGCAGAAAACAGGGTCGACCTGTATCTTCAGCCAATCGTTGGCCTGCCATCCCGCAAGCAGGTTCACTATGAATGCTTCTCTCGTGTGCGCGATGAAGAAGGCCGGATCATCCTGCCACGCCAATATATGCGGGTGGCGGAGAGCAAGGGCCTGATTGGTACAATCGATAACCTGCTGTTGTTCCGCTTGATTCAGCTTGTGCGGCGCCTTGGTAAACGCAGGCCGCATGTTCGCTTTTTTTGCAATATGTCGCGCTATTCGATGGAGGACGAAGAGTTCTTCCCGCAGTTTATCGATTTCATGTCGGCCAACGCAGAGTTTCGCGATCGCCTCGTATTCGAGATCAGCCAGGAGGACTATTTCTCCCTGGATGGCGAAGTGAAGGACCGGTTGCTTTCGCTGGGACGCAAGGGGTTTGGTTTCTCAATGGATCTGGTGAAAGACTTTAACAAGGATTTCACAATGCTGGGCGAACATAAGTTCCAGTTTATCAAGTCGGACCTGAGTGACCTGATGGTGGCACACCCTGAAGTAGGGGATGTTGAGGCCATCAAGTCGTTCCTGCGCCGTCATGGTATGCAGCTGATAGCCAGCCGGATCGAAAGTGAGGATGACGTACTGCAGGCGCTTGAGGCAAAAGTGGAATATGCCCAAGGGTATCTTTTCGGGGAACCAACATCTTCCGCGAATTTGAGCAACGTATTCTAGGCTAGCTTCAATCAATTTTTAGAGGGCAATAGCATGCCGAACAGACGTGGGGCCACGGTGCAACTTGCCGGTGGCCTGAAAGACATGATGCCGGAAACAGATCTGGTTATTTGTGACCTGTGGGGTGTGATGCACGACGGGCTGAAGCTGCACACGCCTGCGGTGGCGGCCATCGCAAACGCTCGCAAGGGCGGTGTGCATACGGTTTTCCTCTCTAACGCACCACGCCCCCGCACGTATGTTCGGGATCATCTTCTGCAGATGGGCTTGCCTGCTTCCCTGGCTGATCTTGTGGTGACATCCGGTGGCCTTGCGCGCGACGAGGTACGCGACAAATACGCCGGTGCCCGGCTCTATCATCTGGGGCCTGAAAGTGACCGGAATACGGTTGAAGGGCTGCCGATCGAAGAGGTGAAGCACCCAGACGACGCAGAGATCATCCTTTCAACAGACCTGGATTTCAGGGATGTGGAAGCCCATGAAGGCTGGCTGCGGAAGGCTGCAGAAAAAGGCGTGCCCTTTTTGTGCGCGAACCCTGACCGCATTGTTCATGTCGGTGAACGCCTTTACCCGTGCGCAGGGGCCGTGGCTGATATTTATGCAAACATGGGCGGCGATGTTCACTGGTTTGGTAAGCCCACACCTCATGCGCTTCGGTCGTGCCTGAAAGAAGTGGGGCTGCCCGAAAATACCGAGGGGAGCCGTGTGCTCATGGTGGGCGATAGCTTGCAGACAGATATGGCCGGTGCCAGCGCTGCAGGCTATCAGGGGCTTTTCATTATGGGGGGAATCCACCGGAGTGAAGCGCCGCTTCTGGTGAAGCTTGCGGAAGGCGGTGAGGTTCCGGTTGCGGGGTTCCAGAAAATTTTCGGCGCAGAGAAAGCTGTTCCCCACGCCGTAATGAATGCTTTGAGCTGGTAAGAAGAATGACTAGCCAAACAAGGCGTCGATATCATCCTGGCTGACTTCTTCGCCTTCAGGAAGGTTGATCTCTTCTTCCTTCTTGGGCTCGTCTTTCTTGGCAGCCTTTTTCTTCTCGTCTTCTTTGGCTTTTTCTTCAGCCTTGGCGGCTTCTTTCGCCTCATGCTCCGCAACCGGATCGAAGTCTTCCTCGAACATATTGTCCAGTTCCTTTGGCGAAACCGCTTTCGGTGGTTCAGCTTTGGGTTCTGGCTTCGGTTCTGGTGCTGGTGCCGGGGCTGCCTCAGTCGCAGGTGCGGCGGTGCCGGTCCCCATAAGGGCGTCAACCTCTGTCTGGTTGATGCCTTCCCCTTCAAGGGCAGGGCCGGAAAGAAGCGATCTGTCTTCTGACACAGGGCCAGCAGCTTCTTTCGCTTCTTCTATATCCTGCTCGGTTACGCCGAGAAGGTCGCGAAGCTCCATCACACGTGTTTCGATGTGCGACAGGGTTTCAACAACCTTGGAAATACGCTGGCCAGTGATGTCCTGGAACGAACAGGCTTCGAAAATGCGCATCACGGCATCCTGGCTGGTGGCGACATAATTATCTTTGTCGTCCGGGTCCAGGCCCATGATCTCTTCAGCCGCCTCCATGATGGTGTTGGTGGCTTCTTCCGTTTGCTGCACAATTGCATCTAGCTCAAGCCCAGCGCGCGGAATGCGTGCGCTTTCCAGATCACCCGGCTGCAGGGCCGCGATCTCTTTTCGGGCGTTTGAGATATAGTCGCTGAGAGATCGACATTCACGGTAGATCGACGTGTCGATCGATTTGAAAAATACCGACATGGTTCCGATCAGCACCTCGGTTACCGAGGCAACATCGGTCAGCGATAATTGCGATGTATCTTGCTTCCGCAGATTGTCTACAAGCAGTTCAATCTGCTTTGGAAGCTCCGGGTTCGCCATCAGAAATCTCCGAGTACGGCCACCAGTTTGGTTTTCAGCGTCGCAGCGTTAAAAGGCTTCACAATATAGTTGTTCACGCCAGCTTTCTTGGCAGCAATCACGTTATCGGTTTTCGATTCCGCAGTTACCATGATGAAAGGCGTGTTCTTGATTACATTGTCAGCACGGACCTCTTTCAAGAACTCATAGCCAGTCATTGGCTCCATGTTCCAGTCAGAGATGATCAAGCCATATTGCTTGGCGCGAGCCTTCTCCAGCGCCATGGCGCCATCGGTTGCTTCATCAACATTGTTGAAGCCAAGCTGTTTCAGCAGGTTGCGGACAATCCGCAGCATTGTCTTGTAGTCGTCGACGATAAGGATCGGCATACCCATATCAACGGCCATGATAATTCCTCAATATTATGATTTCGCACCTTTGGTGCCAACTGGACACCGCTAAATTCCCTAATCGGGACACTAGACCCGATTGCATGAAGAATTGGTTAACCCATCGGCCATTAAGTTTCAAACACTAACTCATTCTTCTGAAAGCCATAATGGCCCTCTTGAAGGCATGAGCGCAAGAATAAGGTGGACAAAAACGACTGAATTTCGCCAATTAGAACCATATTCAGCAATTTAGCTCTCTGTTCTGGAGGATACTCTCTTATGGTTAATCATCTTTTTTTTGAAGATTTGTCGGTTGGGCAAAGCGATTCGATCACGAAAACCGTGACGGCACAAATGATTGACGCCTTCGCTGAGGTGTCTGGTGATGTAAACCCCATCCACCTGGATGCCGAGTATGCCGCTACGACACAATTCGGTGAGCGTATTGCTCATGGCGCACTGACGGCCAGTTTTATTTCTGCGGTATTGGGAACCAAGCTCCCGGGCATCGGCACCATTTATATGAAGCAGAGCACCAAGTTTCTGGCGCCTGTGAAAATTGGCGATGAAGTTGTGGCGACAGCCGAAATCACCGAACTTGATGCGGAAAAGAACCGCGTTTCATACAAGACAAGCTGCATGGTGGGCGACAAAATGGTGGTCGTCGGTGACGCTATGGTGTATGTCCCGAGCCGTCCGCAGGGCTGATCCTGGTAAGACAAGCTAATAAAGGAACGGTTTCTCATGCGCCTTCTGAGGCACATTGACGAAGTGAAAAATGAGTTTCGCGGCAATGTGGTCGCGCTCGGCAATTTCGATGGGTTCCACCGTGGGCATCAGGTGGTGATTGGCGAAGCCGGCAGGCTTGCACGCCAGATGAATTTGGGCCTCACCGTTGTTGTAACGGAACCTCATCCCGTCAGCTTCTTCGCGCCGAAAGCACCGCCATTCAGGCTTACACCATTTCGGGAACGCGCCCAGCTTCTTGAACAGTTTGGTGTTGATCAGCTGTTGGTGCTGCCGTTCGACAAATCGCTTGCCGGTATGCCCGCCCAGGATTTCGTGACTGAAATCCTGTTGAAGGGCTTGGATACCAAACACGTTTTCGTGGGTTATGACTATCGCTTTGGCAAAGGCCGGGGCGGCGGCACGGATGTGCTGGCCTGGATGGGAGAGATGGAAGGCTTCGGCCTGAGCGTTATCAAGCCCGTCACCGTTGGCCTTGAAGGCTATGCGGGTGAAGTCTACAGCTCTACGCTTGTGCGTCAGGCGCTGCAAGCCGGTCAGGCACGCAAGGCGGCGGCCCTTCTTGGGCACTGGTGGTCCATCAATGGTCGTGTCACCTCAGGGGACCAGCGTGGTCGTGCCATCGGTTTCCCAACCGCCAATGTTGAATTGGGCGAGAGCTTGCAGCCGAAACTGGGCGTTTATGCGGTGCGGGTGCATATCGATGGCCAGGACCGTATTCTGCAGGGTGTTGCAAACATCGGCAAGCGGCCAACCTTCGATAAGCGCGATGTGCTTCTTGAGGTACATCTGTTTGATTTCGAAGAAGATATTTACGAAAAGCATCTGCGTGTTGAACTTGTTGCCTTCCTTCGGGAAGAGAAGAAGTTTGACGGGCTTGATGAATTAACGGCGCAGATCGATAAAGATAGCCGGGTTGCCAGAATTGTATTGGCTGAGCCTGAAAACGCACGCGACAGGTTGGAGCCGCCAACCCTTGACCGATATCTTCGCCTGTTCCCAGAGCCGCATATTCGAGCGCGGTAAGCGCATCAAATTTTCCCGAATTCATGAGGAATACAAATGGAACTGCTGCTTGATTATCATCTTTGGGTCAGCTTCCTGACGCTGACGGCGCTTGAGATCATTCTCGGTATCGACAACGTGGTATTCATTGCCCTGCTTGTGGGGCATTTGCCGGAGCAGCAGCGCAAACGTGCCAGAATTATCGGGCTTACGCTCGCGCTGGTGATGCGCATCCTGCTGCTTCTCGGGGTGGCATGGATTATCAGCCTGCAAACCCCGTGGATCACCCTGTTCGGGCATGAGTTGTCCGGCAAGGATATCCTGATGCTGTTTGGTGGCGGGTTCCTGCTTTACAAGGGCACCAACAGTATTCATGACGAAGTTACCGGCGACAAGAAGGAAGAATTCAAGGCTGCAACGGGTGGCATGCTTGCTGTGATCGTGCAGGTGGTTTTCATCGACATCGTCTTTTCTTTCGATTCCGTTATGACCGCCGTGGGTATGACCAATGTGATCGGTGTGATCATTGCGGCCATGACAGTAGCCATGCTGGTAATGATGTTCTCAAGCGGCTTTATCGCCGATTTCATCGAACGGTTCCCAACGCTCAAGATTTTGGCGCTCAGCTTTATTATGCTGATCGGCGTGTTCCTTGTGGCGGAAGGGCTCGGCTTCCATGTGCCGAAAGGCTATATCTATTTCGCCATGGCCTATTCGCTTGGTGTGGAAGCGCTTAACCTTCTCAAGCGTCGGCGGGCGGCCGCGAAAAAAGCCTGAACCGGAAGCGGTATTTGTGGATCAATCGGGGAAGCGGCCTTCAAGGCCGCTTTTCTCGTTTAACCGGCCGTTAACAATAAAGATTTAGGTTGGTTGGGCACGTAGGGGAGAAAGCTGATAGACACACAACCGGGCATAATGCGCGGCCTGCACGTTTTGCTGGCGCTCAAGAACACTCAGGCTGCTGAAAGCCTGAAGGATATTCTGATGCGCCAACAGATTAGTGTTTTTGCCGCAGCCAACAACAGGGACGCGGTTGAGAAGATGCTCGACCATTCCTACAATCTGATCGTGATTGACGAGCATTTTCCTGACCTTGGCGGCATTGATTTCTGCCGTTTCCTGCGGCTGACTAACTCACCCATGGCTGTGGCGCCAATTATCTTTGGCCTGTATGAGCCTGACCAGAAAAAGGTACTTCAGGCCCGCGATGCCGGGGCAACCAAACTTGTGGTGATGCCGTTTTCTGCGGCCAGCCTGATGAAGGCCATTGAAGCGGCGGCCATGGACCCGCGAGCGATCGTTCAACACACTAGCTATAACGGGCCAGACAGGCGAACGCGCAAGGTGCCCCCACCAGGTGGCGTTGAGCGTAGAAAAACCTCCCCAACCCTGATCGATCGGGCCACGCAGCACCGCATTCTCAAAAGCGTTTAAGCCTTATAATCTTCCTTGTTGAAAGCAGCGCTTGAGTTTGTCCTTGCGCGGCTTATAACGGGTTTATCGACTGTGTAGCCAAAGCTTGCTGGGGAGGCCATTTGTGGCGTTGGGAAACAAGACCGATCTTCGTGTGTTGATTGCCATGGCAAATGGCCAGGCCGCTATTGGCGCAAGGGCCGTTTTCAAAGAACAGGGCGCAGCCAGCTTTATTGTTGTTGAAAATAACCGCGAGGCCATGGAACGCCTGAGGGCAGAAACCTTCAACCTCCTGCTGATTGAAGACACATTCCCGGATATTGGCGGGATCGATTTTTCCCGCTTCATTCGCATGATGAATGCGCCGGTTTCCGTCGCGCCCATTATTTACGCCATGAAAGACCCAAGCCGGGAAACCGTGCTTGAAGCCAGAAATGCTGGCGTAAACAAGATGATTGTTATGCCCTTTACCACGGCAAGCCTGGTTAAGAATCTGGAAGATATTCTGCTCAGACCCAAACCCTTCGTCAGGGTTACGGGCTATTATGGTCCGGACAGGCGTGTGGGTGGCGGTGACTATAGCGGGCCGGAGCGCAGGAAAAGTCAGCAAGGCCTGTTCCCTGTGGCGAATTTGAAAAAGGTATTCAAGGGGCTTTAAACGCCAGCCTTTCCGCTCGACAGCGCTAGCGAACATTGTTAAAAGTGCGCCATGCATTTAAGCCATTCATACAGCCAGCTTTTTGCCGGCATTATTATTCGAATTACTGGCCCGGCGCTAACAGACTAGCGACCGGGGTTTCAAGTTTACACATTTTCCAGAATTCAACAGGGTGCTGCGGCCCATTGATTGCCCGCCCCGAGACCAAAAGCGAGACAAACCATCATGTCTGCGGACACTAGTCAAAAACGCGATTATCGCGATACCGTCTTTTTGCCAACAACCGATTTCCCCATGCGCGCAGGTCTGCCAAAGCGCGAGCCTGAGTTTCTGAAGCGCTGGGAACAGGATGCAATTTACAAGCAGTTGCGCACAGACGCCGAAGGGCGTGAAAAATTTGTGCTGCATGATGGCCCTCCGTATGCCAACGGTGACATTCACTTTGGCCACGCCATGCAAAAGACGCTGAAAGACCTGATCGTCAAGTCGCAGCAGATGCTGGGCAAGGACGCGCCTTTCGTGCCGGGCTGGGACTGTCACGGCCTGCCGATCGAATGGAAGATC
>JABXIV010000242.1 GCA_013372925.1 Alphaproteobacteria bacterium | reverse complement strand
TCTTTCACCCGGCCGGTGATGTGGCAGTAGCCATCCTTGTCGATCACACCCAGGTCGCCTGTATGCATCCAGCCTTCAGCATCGATCGCCTCAGCTGTGCGCTGAGGGTCATCCCAATAGCCGCTCATCACAAGATAGCCGCGCGTACACAGTTCGCCCTGCGTGCCGCGGGGCACGATTTCGCCAGTCTCACTGATCAGCTTCACTTCCGCGTGCGGATGAATTTGCCCCACGGATTTGGTGCGGTGCTGCAGGCTGTCGTCGCGGTGGGTCTGGAACGATACAGGGCTTGTTTCTGTCATGCCGTAAGCGATGGTGCATTCTGTCATGTGCATATCGCCGATCACACGTTTCATTACCTCCACAGGGCAGGGCGAGCCAGCCATGGTGCCGGTGCGCAGGCTGGATAGGTCGTAACGGGAAAAGTCTGGCAGGTTCAATTCTGCGATGAACATGGTGGGCACGCCCTGAAGCGCGGTGCAGCGTTCTTCCTTAACGGCGGCAAGCACACCTGCGGGTTCAAACGCTTCGGCGGGGAACACAAGTGTTGCGCCCACTTCCACGCAAGCAAGCACCGACATCACCATGCCGAAACAGTGATAAAGCGGCACAGGCACGCACATGCGGTCATCGCTTGTCAGCCCCAGTGCCTTGCCCACGAAATGCGCGTTATTGAGGATGTTGAAATGCGACAGCGTCGCGCCCTTGGGGGCACCTGTGGTGCCGGATGTAAACTGGATGTTGATCGGATCTTCAGGCTTCAGCGACCGTTCGATCTCATACAGGCGTTCGAAATCTTCCTCTTCTGCAAGCTCAACAATATCGGCGAATTGGAAAAAGCCAGCCGGGGCCTCTTCACCCATGGTGATCACGGCTCTGAGGTGCGGCAAGCGTTCGCTTGATAGCTTGCCGTGGGGGCTTGTCGCCAGCTCGGGCGCCAGTTCAAGCACCATGGCTTCATAATCGGATGACTTGAAGCGGTCGGCCAGTACCAGCGCTTTGCAGGAAACCTTGTTAAGCGCATATTCAAGCTCATGCGTGCGGTAGGCGGGGTTGATGTTTACCTGAATAAGGCCAGCTTTGGCAGTGGCGAATTGGGTTAGCACCCATTCAACCCGGTTCGGGGCCCACACGCCGACACGGTCGCCAGGCTCAAGCCCCAGCGCCAGGAACCCGGCGGCGAAGGCTTCCACGTCGTGGAGGAATTCTTCATAAGTGAGGCGGATGCCATCTTCAACGAACACGACAGCTTCGTTGTCCGGGAAGCGTGCGGCCGTTTCATTCAGCATGGCACCGATGGTTTTGTGCAGCAACGGCTCGTCAGTGGCCCCAATGACGTGACTTTTCATAAATCCTCCCCCGAAACCGGGGAGGTTGGGCTTCCCCGGCCTTAGCAATCAACCACGTTGGCGGCAATCGGCACTGTTACAGCCAAGCCACCTTCTGCAGTTTCCTTATATTTTGACTGCATGTCACGCCCTGTTATGCGCATGGTGCGAATTACTTTGTCGAGCGTTACGAAATGCGTGCCATCGCCGCGCATGGCAAGGCGTGTGGCGTTGATCGCCTTGATGGCCGCCATGGCGTTGCGTTCGATGCACGGTACCTGTACGAGGCCGCCGATAGGATCGCACGTCAGGCCAAGGTTATGTTCCATGCCGATTTCCGCGGCGTTCTCTACTTGCGCAGGGGTGCCGCCCAGGGCTTCGGTCAGCCCGGCCGCCGCCATTGAGCACGCGCTGCCCACCTCGCCCTGGCAGCCCACTTCGGCGCCTGAGATAGAGGCGTTCATCTTGAACAAGAGGCCAACAGCCCCTGCGGTCAGCAGGAACCGGATCACGCCTTCGTCGTTAGCACTCGGGATGAAGCGCATATAATAATGCAGAACAGCGGGTACGATTCCGGCAGCGCCGTTTGTCGGCGCGGTGACAACCCGGCCACCCACGGCGTTTTCCTCATTCACCGCAAGGGCGTAAAGGTTCACCCAGTCAAGGATTGTCAGTGGGTCGGTCAGCGCGCTTTCGGGGCGTGATTTCAGTTGATCATACAGCTTGTGGGCGCGGCGCTTGATTTTCAGGCCCGGCATATCGCCATCGCGGCTGCAGCCGCGCTCAACGCATTCCTGCATCACTGACCATATTTCAAGAAGCTCGGCCCTGATCTGCTGGCTGGACCGCAGCACCTTCTCGTTCGCCATCATGATGGCGCTGATGGGCTTGCCGGTTTTCTCGCAATGGGCCAGCAGGTCTTCTGCCGTTTTGAACGGGTAGGGCTGCTTGATCTTGTCTTCAACGAACTTGTCGGCCTCGGCCTCGTTTTCGTGCACGATAAAGCCGCCGCCAATGGAATAATAGATGGCGCGATCAAGCTCATTCCCTTGCGCGTCATAAGCCCAGAACTCCATCCCGTTCGGGTGAAACTCAAGCTGCTGTCGCGGCAGAAGCTGAAGGTCTTCCTCTTCATGGAAGGCGATGGTGTGGTGGCCCATCAGCCTGATTTTTTCATATTTTCTGACCGCCTCAACCATGGCGGGGATGGCTTCCACATCCACGCCGCGCGGGCATTCGCCCATCAGGCCAAGGATCACAGCCGTGTCCGACCCGTGGCCACGGCCTGTGGCACCAAGCGATCCGTAAAGCTTCACAGCAACACGGGTAACGTCGTTCAACTTGCCTGCGCCTTCGAGCCCTTCGACAAATTCAGTCGCCGCCTTCATGGGGCCAACCGTATGGCTGGAAGAAGGGCCGATGCCGATGTTGAACAGATCAAGGACGCTGACGCTCATAACTCAGATGCTCGCAATTGATGGCCTGTGCCGGTTGAAAATCGGGCACACGCTACGCACAGTTGGGTACGCTTGCAATGGGATTTTGCTAAAAAACGAAACGCGTAATAAAATTACGCGTTGTAAAAAAGATCAGCTTTTCTGCTGTGCGACGCTTTGTAATATTATTTCTTGATCTTGAAATTATGTATTAGGGCAAGCGATTTTAACGTCCGCTTGCCCTAAAATATCGCGCTTACCAGAGCATGGTTTTGGGGTCATCAATCGGGCGACCATCGTTGGCGACCAGAAAGCCCTTGATACAGCGAATCAAAATCCAGAGCGGCAACAGAAGCAGCACAAACCAGCCCACAAGCAGCAGCATCAAAATCGACCCCACGATCGCGATGGCGATGGAAAGCCAGAAGGTGCGAATTTGATAGTCGAGATGACTGCGCCAAGGATCAGCCACTTCATTGGCCTTCAGGTGGGCAATGATTACGCCCGCAAGCGATGTGGCGCCAATGGTGGGCAGGCCAATGAAATACAGAATGTAAATCAGCATCACCACGCGCTTGTCTTTGTCTGGCACAGGCTGGTGGTTTGGTGCGGTATCTGTCATGGCATGCTCCCCCGAGAATGATTGTCATGGGCAGCATAGCTGCATTTTATGCATTCGCCAATCGGCTACTATTCCTGACTGAAGCGGTAGGCGGAGATGCCTCGGGAGCGCTCGTCCAGCACCAGGTTTCTCGTCAGCGGCGGGTTGGCGCGCTGCGGGCAGGCTGGGCGCTCGCATAAGCGGCAATTGGGGCCGACGGGTGTGGCGTCCATGTTTTCAAGGTCATGGCCCTTGGCGTAAACAAGGTCGCGCGCATAGGCGATGTCGCACCCAAGGCCGATGGCCAACTGTTGGTCCACCTGCCCATATAACGCCCCCACGCGCCTGACGGTGCGGGCTACAGAGAAATACGTGGTTTCGTCCGGCATCTGGATGATCTGCGTGGCTACCTTGCCGGGATAGGCGAACGTGTCATGCACGGTCCAGAGGGGGCAGGTGCCGCCAAAGCGCGAGAAATGGAATCGTCCCGCAGAAAAGCGTTTTGAAACGTTCCCGGCCTTGTCTACCCGGATGAAGAAGAAGGGAATGCCGCGTTCGCCCGGCCGCTGCAGCGTGGTCAGCCGGTGGCAGACCTGTTCGAAACTGGTGTTGTAGCGTCGTCCCAGGTGTTCGATGTCGTACTTGAGCGTTTTTGCGTCCCCCAGAAAGCGTCTGTAGGGCATCAGAAGTGCCCCCGCAAAATAGTTGGCAAGGCTGATGCGCACCAGCCGCCGCGCTTCTTCGGTTTGCCATGTGTGGGTGTCGCCAATGCGTTGGATCATGGGCCTGAAGTCCAGCATGGCAAGCTGGAAGGCAAGCTGGAACGTGCGGGCGCTTTGGTCCAGCATTTCCGAAATCAGCAATTGGCGGCGGTGGAAATCAAAGTGCCTCAGTGTTTCTGGCATCACCTCGTGCGGCATGATGCGCACGCGGATGCCGTGTTCTTCATCCAGTCTGCCGGAAAGTACCATGAAGGCATCGTCGCGTTGCAGCCCCAGTTCTTCGTGCGTTGCTTCGGCGGCTTCGTCCAGTTCAGGGAAGTAGTTTTTGTGGTCGTGGATAAAATCCCGCACTTCGTCTACGGGAAAGATCGCCTCCGGCTCCACGCCCTCCCGTTCTACTACCTGTGATGACAGCTCCGTCGCGTTCTGGCGGGCCTGTTGGTAGGATTTGTAAATCAGTGTAAAGGCTTCAACGGCCTTTGGGGCGGCGTCTGCCATGTCCTGCACTTCCCCGCGCGACAGGCTCAGCCCTTTGAACATGGGGTCGGCCAAAATCTCGCTCAGGTCGGCGAAAGCGCGGGCTTCATCCGTGCCGGCAAAGGCTGTCAGTTCAACATCATATACTTCTGCTAGGCGGAGCAAAAACTGTGCGGAAACAGGGCGCTGGTTGCGTTCAACCAGATTTAGATAACTGGTGGAAAAGCCAAGTTCCGCGGCCATCTGGCTTTGGCTGAGGCCGCGTTCCCGCCGCAGGCGCCGGATGCGAGGGCCGGCAAAAATCTTCTTCGTTGCGCTTTCAGCCATGGCGATGTGTCTCAGCTCAGTAAGTTTTACAAAATTTACATATCAACATTTTGACATTTACAAAAACATACAATGGAACACTTTTTGTATCAATAATTGTTTGAAAATACGAAATAACGTGAAACATAAAGCGCTACTAAGCGCAAGAATATTGCTTTTTAGAGTTTGAGAAGGACGACCAATGTCAGCAGTCGCAGCACGCAGTTTTGAGCAACCCTCGCTCGATATTATCGCGCCAATGCAGGATCTGTATGCCCGCGTCCTGACGGGTGATGCGCTTGCGTTTGTTGCTGACCTTGAAAACCGTTTCGGAGACCGCCGCAAGGAGCTGATAGCGGCCCGTGCTGAGCGCCAGAAAAGGTTCGATGCAGGAGACCTGCCTGACTTTTTGCCCGAGACGAAAGACATTCGCGAAAGCGACTGGAAAATCCTCGGCACGCCTGATGAGTTGAAAGACCGCCGCGTAGAAATTACCGGCCCGGTTGACCGCAAGATGATGATCAACGCCTTCAATTCGGGCGCCAATGTCTTCATGGCCGATTTCGAGGATGCATCTTCGCCAACGTGGGACAATATGATCAACGGGCAGATCAACCTGATGGATTATGCCCGCAGCACCCTTGAATATACTGATCCGAAATCAGGCAAAGAATATCAGATAGGCGAAAAACCCGCTGTATTGAAAGTGCGCCCGCGTGGCTGGCATATGACGGAAGCCCATGCTGAACTGAACGGCCAGCCTGTTTCTGCAGGCCTGTTCGATTTCGGCCTTTATATGTTCCATAACGCTGCAGCGCTGCTGGCGCGCGGCACCGGCCCTTATTTCTATCTGCCGAAGATGGAAAGCCACAAGGAGGCCAAACTGTGGGACGATGTGTTCACCTACACGGAAGAAGTGCTTGGGCTTGAGCACGGCACCATCAAGGCGACAGTGCTGATTGAAACGCTGCAGGCCGCGTTTGAAATGGACGAAATTCTATATGCGCTGAAAGATCATATCGTCGGCCTGAACTGCGGCCGGTGGGACTATATCTTTAGCTATATCAAGCGAATTGGAAAACATAAGGATTTTCTGTTGCCGAACCGGTCGCAGGTGACGATGGGCGAGGCCTTCCTGAAAGCCTACTCGCTTTTGCTTATCAAAACCTGCCACCGGCGAGGCGCCCACGCCATGGGCGGCATGGCCGCGCAAATCCCAGTCAAGAATGACGAGGAAGCCAACACTGCCGCCTTTGAAAAAGTGCGCGCCGATAAAGACCGTGAAGCAAGCTTTGGCCATGACGGCACATGGGTGGCGCACCCGGCGCTGGTGCCTGTTGCCAAAGATGTGTTTGACCGGTTGATGCCGCAGGCAAACCAGATTCACCGCACGCGGCGTGACCTGGAGATCACGCAGCAAGACCTGCTGGCCCCGCACAAGGGCACGATCACAGAAGGCGGCGTGCGTGAAAATATCCGTGTGGGTATCCAGTATCTGGGTGCATGGCTTACGGGACGCGGTGCAGTGCCCTTGTATAACCTGATGGAAGATGCTGCCACGGCTGAGATCAGCCGCACACAGATATGGCAGCAATTGAAGCTTGAAGCCGCGCTTGAGGATGGCCGCGTGGTGACAGAAGAATTGGTTCGCGATCTCTATAATGATGAGATGGCGAAGCTGGAGGAGTCCTTGGGCCAGGACCTCTTCGAGGACAGTCGGCTGGCGCAAGCCGGTCGGCTGTTCCTTGAGCTTGTGTTTGCACAAGACCTGGCCGAGTTCCTGACAGCTCCGGCATATGATTTGATCAAGTAACCTCGCACGCTGCGTGCACCATAGTTCAAGGCTGCTGCGTCAGCCTTACAGTTTGTCCCTCACATCTGCCTTATCCGCAGGTGTTTCTTGGCCGGCCCCGATAGGGACCGGCCCTTTTTTTTATGCAAATGGTGGATTTACTGGAATGCGAGTGACTCGTTGAGTCTGTGCCGAGTCAGCGGATTTCGCAAAGGACGTAAATAAAACGAAACGGTCATATGGCTGCAATATGATTGTCATGCACGGGGGGCATAACCTCGCTCATGAAAAAGACCGAAAAGACACTTCTTTTTCCTCTGGTGTCCGGAGCTCTTGAAAAGCTTCAGGATGCGAACCCCAAGCACTTTGATGCCTCCAGCGGTTGCCCTTCCTCCCAACTTCCCAAGCTAGCCGCTGGAGGGTCTCAGGGCCCTCAAGCCAAGAAACCTCACTACCGGGCTGTTTTTGTTTCAGACACGCATCTGGGCACGCGGGCCGCGCGGGCTGATCTGCTTCTGGATTTCCTGAAGTCCATGACGTGCGACAAGCTGTTTCTTGTGGGCGACATCATCGATGGGTGGCAGCTCAAAAGCCGTTGGTATTGGGATACTGTGCATAACGATGTGATCCGACGCGTGCTGAAGATGGCGAAGCATGGCACAGAAGTAATTTACATTCCGGGCAACCATGATGAAGCGCTGCGTGGGTTTGAAGGCCATAACATGGCCGGGGTCGAACTGGCCCATGAAACGATTTATGAGGCGCTGAACGGCAAGCGCTATTGGGTGCTGCACGGCGACAAGTTTGATGGCGTGGTAAAATACGCCAAGTGGCTCGCGCATCTTGGTGATCATGCTTATGTGATGCTGCTGCGGATCAACACAGCTGTGAATTGGGTGCGCCACAAGATGGGCTACCCCTATTGGTCGCTGTCATCCTACCTGAAGCACAAGGTCAAGAACGCGGTTGAATATATCGGCAAGTATGAAGAGGCTGTGGCACATGAGGCTGAGCGCATGGGCGTTGACGGCGTTATTTGTGGCCATATCCACCATGCCGAACGCCGTTTCTTTGGTGAAATCGAATATATGAATGATGGCGACTGGGTGGAGAGTTGTACGGCCCTTGTGGAAGGCATGGACGGAAGTTTCGAGATTTTGCATTGGGCCGAAGAAGTGCGTGCGCGGGATGGCGGCACTCAAGGTCGTAAAAAAGGCCGGGGCAGAAAAAAGCCTGATGCGCCGGTGCCTGTGGCCGCAGAGTAGCAACCGTGACGAACCGGCACTCGGACAAGCGAAAAATCTGCATCGTCACGGACGCTTGGGCGCCCCAAGTGAATGGCGTGGTGCGGACGCTTCAAAGCCTTCAGGGGTGCCTCAAGGCGCGCGGTTATCGGGTTTATATGGTTACGCCTGCGCTGTTCCGCACCGTGCCTTGCCCAACCTATCCTGAAATCCCATTGGCCATTGATGCTTTCTGGAAAATGTCTTCGGTGCTGAAACGGATTGATGCCGATGCTGTGCATATCGCAACCGAAGGGCCGCTTGGCTGGGCTGCAAGGCGGTGGTGCATCAAGAGCGGCATGCCGTTTACGACGGCTTACCATACAGCGTTTCCTGAGTATGTGGCGGCGCGTACGCCCCTGAGCGCCGATTTGCTATATCCATTGTTTCGCAGGTTCCATGCCCGCAGCTCTGGGGTTCTGGTGGCCACGCCCACTGTCAGGGCGCAGCTTCGGGCCAAGGGCTTCATCAATATCGTGAACTGGACCCGCGGCGTTGATAGAAACCTGTTTCAGGCCGATGCGGATAAAGCAGACTGGAACTATGCTGGGCCTGTTCAACTTTATGTTGGCCGGGTGGCAGTGGAGAAGAACATCGAAGCGTTTCTGGAAGCCGATACCCCCGGCACCAAGGTGGTGGTGGGGGATGGCCCGGCGTTTGATCGGCTTAAAAAGGCTTTCCCGGATGTGAAGTTTCTCGGGGCTTTGTTCGGGCAGAAACTGGCGCAGGCATATGCCTCTGCTGATGTGTTTGTTTTCCCAAGCAAGACAGACACGTTCGGCTTGGTGATGATTGAGGCGCTTGCCTGTGGCACGCCAGTCGCGGCCTATCCCGTGCAGGGCCCACTTGATGTTCTTGGTGCCGATGGTACGGGCCCGTTTGATGACTGGAACGAGCCAATTGCTGCGCTCGGAGAGGATCTTGGCATTTCCATCATAGAGGCCGCCCTGTTGGACCGGAAGGCCTGCAGCGAATTTGCGAAGAAATATGACTGGGATGAGGTTGCCCGCCAGTTCGAGGCGGCGATCCATTGGCGCCCTGCAGGCGCTGCGCAGCCAGCTATTCAGAATAGTAGCGCTGGTACCAGTCAACAAAGTTCCTGACGCCTTCTTCAATCGATGTGTTCGGCCTATAGCCTGTCATCGCCTCCAGCGTTTCGACCGATGCACTTGTTTCGGCAACGTCGCCCGGCTGCATGGGCAGGAACGTCTTTTTAGCCTCTTTTCCGAGGCACATTTCCAGGACTTCAATGAAGCGCATCAGCTCAATCGGGGAGCCATTGCCGATATTGTGGATGCGCCATGGTGCGCAGGATGAATGCGGGCTTGGATTGGCGCTGTCCCAGTCGGGATCTGGGGTTGCCGGATGGTCGAGTGCCGCCACCACGCCGCGCACGATATCGTCAATATAGGTGAAGTCCCGCCGGTGGTGCCCACCGTTGAAAACCTTGATGTTTCGGCCCTCCAGGATCGCTTTCGTGAACAGGATGGGGGCCATGTCCGGCCGACCCCACGGGCCATAAACCGTGAAGAAGCGAAGCCCCGTTGTCGGCATGCCGAACAGGTGCGCATAACTGTGTGCCATCAGCTCATTGGCACGCTTGGTTGCGCCATAGAGTGCCACCTGGTGATCCGCCGGGTTTTTGACCGAAAACGGCATGTTGGTATTGGCGCCATAAACGGAACTGGTTGAGGCATAGACAAGATGCCCCACGCGGTTGTGGCGGCAGCCTTCCAGAACGGTCAGGAACCCGGTGATATTGCTGTCGATATAATCGAACGGCGCATCAAGCGAATGGCGCACGCCTGCTTGTGCCGCCAGGTTCACAACGCCGTCAAACTTTTCTGATTCAAAAAGCGCAGCCATGCCGGCGCGGTCTTCAAGGTTCATCTTGATAAAGCGGAAGTGTCCTCTTGGCGTGCCTTGCCTGCGCGCATCGGGATAGATGTCCTCATCAAGCGTGCCGTGCGCATAATCTTCGATGCGTTTAAGCCGGGCCTGCTTGAGCGACACGTCATAATAATCGTTCAGGTTATCAAGGCCGATCACCTCATCGCCGCGCGCCAGCAAATAAAGACACACGTGACTTCCGATAAAACCGGCAGCGCCTGTAACCAGAATTTTCATGGCGAATTTTATCCCCCGAACGACAATAGGGCCGCATTCATGGCCCTATTGTGTAAGGAATTTATTCCGCTGCACAAGCCCTTACTTGGCGCGGGTATAATGACGCCGTTGCGGCCGCAGCTTTCTGGCTGTCTCAACTGCCTTTTCATTCTCTTTTTCGGATTCCCGAAGAAGTTGCCCGGCACCCGTCGTGTATTGAACCGGCCAGTGAGGGTCGGTCACGCCATAATGCCCGGCGGCCTTGCGGGTGAAGGATGGGTCATTCAGGTGCGGGCGGGCAAGGGCCACAAGGTCAGCGCGGCCTGCCGCCAAAATCATGTTGATCTGCTCGGGCAGGGTGATGGCCCCCACCGTCATGGTGGGGATGCCCACGTCATGCCGGATGAATTCCGAGAAAGGCACCTGATACATGCGGCCGTATACCGGCTTTTGCTGCGGCACGGTTTGGCCGGACGATACGTTGATCACATCCACGCCTGCGTTCTTGAAGGCGGTGGCCGCCACCTTCAGGTCGTCCCAGCTGATACCGCCTTCGGCCCAGTCCCACGCCGAAAGGCGCACAGACATGGGCTTGCCTTCGGGCCACACGGCGCGCATGGCTTCGAACACTTCAACCGGGAAGCGGACGCGGTTTTCGGCAGACCCGCCATACTCGTCAGAGCGTGTGTTCGTCAGCGGCGACAGGAAGCTTGCGATCAGATAGCCGTGGGCTCCGTGCAGTTCTACCATGTCGAACCCGGCGCGTGCGGCGCGTTCGGTGGCGGAAACAAACTCGTCCCGCACCCGGTCCATGCCTGTGCGGTCCAGCGCTTCAGGCACCGCGTTCACACCTTCCTTATAGGGAAGGGCGGAGGCGCTGACGAGCGGCCAGTTGCCTGCGTCTTTCGGCAGGTCGGGCCCATGCATGGGATGCCTGGTTGACCCCTTCCGGCCAGCGTGCCCGATTTGCATGCACACCTTGGCACCCGAATTTTCGTGAATGAATTGGACGATGTTTTTCCACGCCGCTTCTTGTGCGTCGTTCCAGATGCCGGGGCAGTGGTCGGTTATGCGGGCGTCTGGCGCGGGGCAGGTCATTTCCGTGAACACAAGGCCGGCGCCGCCCACACCGCGCGCACCGTAATGCATGAGGTGCCAGTCTGTCGGCATGCCGTCGATCGCTGAATATTGCGCCATGGGTGCCACCACTACCCGGTTCGAAAGCGTCACATCGCGGAAGCTGATCGGCGTGAACATGGGCGTGGGGCGCTTGCCTGCC
>JABXIV010000077.1 GCA_013372925.1 Alphaproteobacteria bacterium | reverse complement strand
GGCGAAGACTGGCAGATCAGCATCACTAAAGAGGTTGAGGGCGACGATACGCTCAGGACCAAAGAGATCAAGCGCGACAAGAAGCGCCGTGACGAGGCAATGCAGGAGCCAATCGTGAAAGCGCTTCTGACTGCTTTCCCTGATGCGGAACTGCTGGCCGTACGTGATAGCCGGGCGGAAGAAGACGACCTTTCCATTGAGGACGTCATGGATGCCACCATTGATGATGAAACCGGCGATTTCGATTTTTAAAACAGTATAGAAAATAACGACGCGAACAGGTCACCGCCGCAGATAAAGCGCGCGGCGCAAGGAGTAGAACAGTCATGAAAAATCTTTCCGAGATGCTTAAGAAAGCGCAGGAAATGCAGTCCAAGATGGGCGACATGCAGGCCGAGCTCGACCATGTTGAGGTTGAGGGTACGGCGGGCGCTGGCATGGTTAAGGTAGTGCTTTCCGGCAAGGGTGACATGAAAAGCGTAACGCTTGACCCATCCATTTTCTCCAGCGAAGACAAGGAAGTGGTCGAGGATTTGATCGTGGCTGCGCACAACCAGGCCAAGGCGAAAGTGGCCGATGCCGCAGCCGAAAAGATGAAAGACATCACCGGTGGCCTGGACCTGCCACCCGGCTTCAAAATGCCGTTCTAACAAATCGAGTATCGTTTGATGAATATTAGCCCAACGGCAGCCAAAACTCTGGAAGAACGGTATCAGCTTAGGTCTTCTGGGTTCCGATTGCGTGGCCCCCTTAAATTTGAGCCGGAAGCTCGTATCTGGACTGCGCGCAGGATTCAATCGGTACAGATTGGTAGATACAGTTCAATCAGTCCCGAGGCGTGTGTGATCAGGGTAGTGATGGGGCGCTATTGTTCTGTTGGGCACCGTGTTGAGATCGGCATGTCTCGCCATCCCGTGGGCTGGCTGACGACATCTGCGGCCACCTATGAACCAGCAAAAATTTCGCCAACATTGCCTAAGGCAAACTACGCTTTTGAAAGCGCACCAGAAGACACGACCATGGGGAATGATGTATGGATTGGTGCGCACGCATTGATTCCTGGGGGCATCAAAATTGGTACGGGTGCAATTGTGGCTGCTGGGGCTGTTGTTACAAAGGATGTGCCACCTTACGCCATTGTTGGCGGTAATCCGGCGCGGGTGATCAAATATCGGGTTGATGAAGATTTGATCGAACCGCTGCTTGAGAGCAAATGGTGGGACTATGACATTTTCGGGGCTTCCAGTTTGGGGGAGATCAAGTTCGACCATCCGGCAGAAGCTTTGGAGACGATTGAAAAATTGAAGCAGGCAGGGGAACTCAAGACCTTGGAGCAAGTCTGGCACCGAATTTATCCCAAGGGTGACAAGATCCACATCATGTCATCATCCGAAGCTGACAAATAGGGATCTGTGCGCTCGGGAAAAGGGGCTAAACAATGCCTGACACTTGCTTCACTTACATCCTAGGCAGCGTGAAAGACGGCAAGGCCCGCACCTATGTGGGCTGGACCACGGATGTGGAGGCCCGGCTGGCGGCACATAACGCGGGCACCGGCGCCAAATCTACCCGCGGGCGCACGTGGGTGGTGCTGCACACTGAAGAGTTTAAAACGCGGGGCGAGGCCATGAGCCGGGAATGGCACCTGAAGCGTGACCGGACATTCCGCAAAAAGCTGCTGGAAGCTTATTTGGCTTAATAGGACTATATCCTATTAATGACTTATATTAAAGGATGATCGGTCGAATATTTCCGATTTATAGTTTAAAATTCCACATATCATCCCCATATAAGGTTTTCAAGATAACCAGAAAGGGGAGTTGTCCATGACAGCGAGAAAATTTGAAACCAGCCTACCGGCAGCCGCGAAATACGGTATCGGGGCGGTGGTCACCATTGGCCTGCTGGCCGTGCTGAACCCGTTCTATGAGGTGGATGAAGGCCATGTGGGCGTGGTGAAACGCTTCGGTGAAGCTGTTGAGCAAACCGACCCTGGCCTGCACACGCTGATCCCTGTGATTGACGAGGTGGTGCCGATTGAGGTGCGTACCCGCAAGAATGTGGAAAAGCATGCAGCGGCCACCAAGGAGCAGATGCCGGTAACGGTGGAAGTTTCGGTGAACTGGACCGTGGATAAATCCGAAGCGCTTGATCTTTATAAGCGGTACGGCAGCCTTGATCAATTCGAGAACAGGGTGCTGGACCCACGCCTGAGGGCGGCGACGAAAGATGCGATTTCGCACTATACGTCGGAAGACCTGATCAAGAACCGGATCGCGGCTGTGGCCGAAGCAATGGATGACCTGACACGGGCAACCCAGGATTTCCCGATCACGCTGGATAGCCTGCAGATCGAGAATATCGCCCTGCCGGTGGCGTATCTGAAGTCGATTGAAGACAAGCAGACCGCCAAGAACCGGGCCGCTGAGGAAGAGCACAAGCTGGCGCAGCAGCAACTGCAGTCCCAGCAGCGTGTGAATACGGCAAAGGCGCAGGCTGCGGCCACCCGTGAAGCTGCAGAGGCTGATGCCTATGCAACACGCCAGAAGGCGCTCGCCGACGCCGAAGCCATCCGCCAGATCGGTGACGCAGAGGCGGCGGCAACGGTTGCCAAGATCAAGGCCTTTGGCTCAGCCGAAGCGGTGGTGCGTTACGAGCATATCAAGAAGTGGAATGGCACGTTGCCAACCACATCACTCAGCGGCGAGGCCGGTGTTCTGATGCAGGTACCCTCCGCCCAGTAAGGCCAAATCTTTGGCATGAAGGATCGGCGCTCCACAATGGTGGGGCGCCTTTTCACAGCCAGTTCCCAATCGGGCCTTGAAACACTGCCGGAAATTCCGCAAAAAGCGGGGAGCAGTATTTTTGAAAGGCCTCATGAATGCCCCGTTCCCACGGCAGTGAAATCGATACTCTGATCCAGTTGCTCAGCAAACTGCCGGGCCTTGGGCCGCGGTCTGCGCGCCGGTCGACGCTGCAGCTTCTGAAGAAGAAAGACAGCGTGATGAAGCCGCTGGCTGATGCGCTGAATATGGTGGCCGACAAGATCGTGATTTGCGACACCTGCGGCAATATCGATACCCACAACCCCTGTCATGTGTGTGAAGACCAGCGCCGTGACCGCAGCCTTGTATGCGTGGTTGAAGATGTAGCCGACCTGTGGGCGCTTGACCGGAGCGAGACCTTCAAGGGTCTTTATCATGTGCTGGGCGGTACGCTTTCGGCGCTGGATGGCATCGGGCCGGATGAGCTGAATATCAGCCCCCTGATCGAACGCGTGGAGAAGGGCGATGTGCAGGAAGTGATCCTTGCGCTGAATGCCACGGTGGATGGGCAGACAACAAGCCATTACCTGGCCGAACGGCTTTCCGGCAGCGGTGTGAAGGTAACAGCGCTTGCGCACGGGGTGCCGGTGGGCGGCGAGCTGGATTATTTGGATGATGGCACACTGGCGGCAGCCCTTCGGGCACGCGGGTCTGTCAGCTAGGAGCAGCCATGAAAATCTCGGTGGTCATTCCAAGCTATAACCGCGGCGAGATGATCGCGGTGACGCTGGATGCCATCCTTGGGCAAAGCCGGAAGCCCGATGAAGTAATCGTGGTTGATGACGGTTCAACTGACAATACAGTCGAGTTTGTTGGTGAAAAATATGGCGATGCGGTGCGGCTTATCCGCCAGGAAAACGGCGGCCCTGAATCTGCCCGCAAGCACGGCATTGAGGCTGCAACAGGCGACTGGATTGCCCTGTGTGACAGTGATGACATCTGGCTGCCGGACCACGTTGAACGGCTGTGCATGATGCATGCGCGCTATCCGGATGCCGATTGCCTTTCCGCGAATTTTACCGAGGTTGGCAGCAGTGCCCGCCATCAGGACAAGTTCCTTTCCATGGGCGAGGCATTCTGGGCGCAGGCTGATAAGGACGCAGACGGCTTAATGTATCTGGGGCCTGACCAGTTCAAGCGCCTGTTGTCGGGCAACCCGTTTTTCACCTCAGCCACCATGTTTTCAAAGGCGCTTTATGATCGGGCAGGGGGGATCAACCCGGCCTATGCAAGGCTACCGGCAGGCGACGCTGACCTGACGCGCCGCATGGCGCTTGTGGGTACCATGGCGTGTGATTGGCATATCAGCGTGCAGATCAACAAGCATGGTGAAAACTTCTCTGCTGACGGTTTCAGGAACGGCATGGGCAAGATTGTGATGCTGAAGGATTATCTGGGCCAGCCCGATATGTTCGGCAGATATGAAGGCGATATCAGGGAAGCGGTCGATCGGGCGGCCATTGCCTTGATGTATGGTGCTTTTGCAGCCAGAAATATGGTGGATTTTGATACGGCGGCGGCTGAACTACCGTTTGGAAAACGGCCTTTTGGGCTGAAGGTCAGGTCGTTGTTTGCAGCCCTTCCTGATGGCCTTGTGAAGATGATTTTCAGCCTGTACGACAGAACACAGCAGACGAAGGAGACCCATTGATATGACCAATGTTACCCATAAGGGCGGTTGTCACTGCGGCGCTGTTGCGTTCGAGATGGATGCACCTGCGCAGCTTGAGGCCAAGCGCTGCAACTGCAGCATTTGCCGGATGACGGGGTTTATCCATGTTTTCGCCACCAAGGATGAGTTTCGCATTGTCTCCGGCGAAGATAACTTGACGGACTACCGCTTCAATACCGGCACAGCCCAGCACCTGTTCTGCAAAACCTGTGGTGTGAAAAGCTTTTATGTACCGCGTAGCCACCCGGATGGATGGTCGGTGAACCTGAACTGCATCGATACGGCAACGATTGAAAGTGTGGATATCGGTGATTTTGACGGTGCAAACTGGGAAGCCAATATCGCCAGCCTGCGC
>JABXIV010000012.1 GCA_013372925.1 Alphaproteobacteria bacterium | reverse complement strand
GGTTCTTTCGGGTCTGCCTGATGCAGGTGGGCGGTGATGCATTCCTTGGTGTGCTGCAGGTGCTCGGCCCAGAAGGCCTTCTGCCTGCGGTGGCGGCCAAGAATGCCTGCAATCTCGCGCACCAATCCGCCTTCGCGTGCGCCAGGTACGGCCCGAACGGTCAGTACTGTCAGAAACTCCTCGATCATTCCCCGGCCTCCATACCCGGCAACAGCTTGCCGGGGTTCATGATGCCGATAGGGTCAAGCGCCGCCTTGATCTGGCGCATCAGATGCACCGCTGGGCCCTTTTCCATTTCCAGATATTTCTGTTTGCCGATGCCGATGCCGTGTTCACCGGTGCAGGTGCCGCCCATCTCAATTGCGCGGGTCACCATGCGGTCATGCAGTTCTTCAAGGGCGCGCATTTCACCAAGGCTGTTTGGATCAGCCAGCAGGATGGTATGAAAGTTGCCGTCCCCCACGTGGCCCAGCATGGTGCCGGTGATCGGGCTTTCGTCCATATCGCGGCGGGTGGCCAGCATGCAGTCCCCAAGGCGGGAGATGGGCACGCACACATCTGTTGTCATGATATGTTTGCCCGGCGCCATGGCACGCGTGGCGTAATAAAGTTGGTGGCGGGCATGCCACAGCTTGTTGATGTCTTCCTGATGGTCGGCGAACTGGATTTCAGAGCCGCCCGCTTCGGCCGCCATTGTGCTGAAGGTGTGAACTTCCGCGTCCACGGCTTCGGTCGCGCCGTGGAACTCAAGGAACAGGGTGGGGGCTTCCCTGTGTTTCAGGCCCGAATAGCTGTTCACCGCCCGAATGGAAAGCTCGTCCAACAGTTCGATGCGGGCCACAGGCAGGCCCATCTGGATCGTGGCAATCACTGTATCAATGGCTGCCTGCAGACTTGGGAAGTGGCACACACCCGCCATCAGTTTTTCCGGCCTGCCATAAACCCTCAGGCTCATTTCCGTGACAATGCCCAGCGTGCCTTCTGACCCCACAAACAGGTGCGTCAGATCGTATCCCGCCGCCGATTTTCGCGCGCGATTACCGGTCTCGATAATCTCGCCTGTGGCGGTGACAACCTTCAGGGAAAGCACCTGTTCGCGCATGGTGCCGTACCGCACAGCATTGGTGCCCGAGGCCCGCGTTGCCACCATGCCGCCCAGCGTGCATTCGGCCCCTGGGTCCACCGGGAAAAAGAGGCCCTTGTCGCGCAGGTGCGTGTTCAGCATCTGGCGCGTTACGCCCGGCTGCACGCGCACGTCCATATCGGCTTCATGAACGGCAAGAATGCGGTTCATCATAGACAGGTCAATCGACACCCCGCCATGCGGTGCGGTGATATGCCCTTCAAGCGACGTGCCCGCGCCAAACGGGATGATAGGCATGCGGTTGCGGGCGCAAATCTGTACTGCGTCGGCCACTTCCTGTGTTGTGGTGGGGTAAAGAACTGCATCCGGCAGGCGCACGGCGTGGGAGCTTTCATCCTGCCCGTGTTGTTCGCGGTCAGCCGTTGATACATTCAGCTTTGTGCCGAAACGTTCCGTTAGTTCACTAATGGCCAAGTCTTTGTTCATAAAGGCCAGTTTACAGAAGTTCTGCCGAATGGCGAGCGGATTTGCATCAGCGTGAGGTGCTGGCCTCAAGCTTCTGCAGCGCTTTGCTGAAGGCAAGGGCGGTAACGCCCATGCTGGCCTGCGTGCGGCCCACTTTGGTGGACGCGGTTTGCACGCCGATCAGCACATAGTGGTTGCCACTTTTCTGCAGGATCGGCCCACCGCTATCGCCCTTCAGGGAAAGGCAATCTGTCAGCATGACGCGGCTGTGATAAAGCACATTTCTTATGCGGCAGTTTTCTTCAAGCGACAGGATGTGGGCCCGGTCTCCCGGATAGCCTGCGGCGATCACCATTGGTGTTTGCAGTAGCGGCCCCTTGCCAGCGTGCGCGCGCATGTTTTCATGCAGCAGCACGAACCCTTCCTGTTGGCCAATAGGGTCTTCAAGGGTCAGTAAGGCCCAGTCGTGCGGCAGGTTGGCTTTGTCTGCTCCCAGTGTGCCGTCGAACTCATCGGGGACGATATAGTCTTGTACCTTTGAGTGCGCACCATATTCACCGCGCGAATAGCCTGCCAGAAAATGCACGAGGGAAGGCACTACCATGGTTTGGGTGTGCTGTGAAAACAGGCAATGGGCGGCGGTGAGTGCCAGCCGTTCACCGACCAATGCGCCGGAGCAGTGCGCCCGCCCGCCGATGTTGACGCGGCCAATGGCGCGCCAGGGTTTTTGGCTGCTGTCAACCGTGCGGCGCTTGAAGCTTGTTACCACGTCGTTTGGCAAGCGCCCTTCAACAGCCTGCATTTTTCTCAGCTTTTCTTCAGGCGTATCTGTTGCTGCCTGTTCCTGCGCCAAGGCGGGCAGGGCGATTAGCAAAAGGAATATGAAGGTAAGCCTAAGCATCATCTGTTTTAAGGGCGGGTGGCGTGTCGCCCGCCACTGGCACATTCACATCAATGCTGCGGTAGAAGCAGCTTGGGTGCCCCACATGGCAGCATTTACCACCTTTTTGTTCCACCACCAGCCACAAGGCATCTTGATCGCAGTCGGTTCGGAAATCTTTCACCAGTTGATATTCGCCCGAGGTTGCGCCCTTGTGCCACAGCTCCTGCCGGGACCGGCTGAAATAGTGCGCTTCACCTGTTTCAATCGTGCGCTCGATGGCTTCAGCATTCATCCAGGCCTGCATCAAGACCTTGCCGGTATTGGCACAAGTGGTGACAACGGGGATCAGCCCGCGGTCATCAAATTTGGGGGCGAAGGCATTGCCGGTTTCAACCGCTTTGCGGTCGGCCCGGTCTGCGAACTGAATTTTGGTCATGGCGCACTCGTTAAAACAATAAAGCGGCATGATCACCCGATCACGCCGCTTCATCAAGGGTTATGTGGCCAGTTTATCCAGCGAGGAGGATATCGTTTGAGATATCATCAAGCGTTAAGCCCAACAGGAAGAGGGTGGTGTTCGCGTCAAGGGTGAGGAGTACGCCGTCCTCACCGTCTTGTGTGGTGGCCGTTGCGACAGAAGCAAGATCTGTGATCTCAATATCCTCAAGGGAGATTTTATCTTCCGTGATGTCGAAGTCGGTGATGGTGTCGTTGCCGTTGCCGGCATAGAAGGCGAACAGGTCTGCGCCCGCACCGCCAGTGAAAACATCATCGCCACCGCTACCGCCCATGGTGTCACTGCCCGCACCGCCATCGACTGTGTCATTACCGGCCCCAGCATAGATCACATCATTGCCGTCACCACCATCTACAAGGTCATCGCCTTGCCCGGCATACAGGCTGTCATCCCCCGCGCCGCCATCGATGGTGTCGCCGCCACTGCCCACGCCACCATAAACCACATCGTTGCCACCTGCGGCATGGATCACGTCATCCCCCGTGCCGCCCCCGAAGGTTTCACTGCCGTCGGTGCCATAGATGGTGTCGTTGCCTGTGCCGCCATAGGAAATTTCTGTTTCTGTTGTTGTGGTAGCCAGTTCGCCCGCATCCACAAGGCCGTTTTCGTTGTCGTCGGCCCAGCTTCCCTGGATGATCAGGTCGTTGCCTGCGCCGCCGTAAAGTGTATCGCTGCCGTCACTGCCGATCAGGATGTCATCCCCGGCGGCGGCACCCATCAGGTCGTTTCCTGCCCCGCCATCAACTGTGTCGTTGCCGGTATCGCCTTGCCCAGCCCAGGATTTGTCATCACCATCACCACCGGAGATGGAATCATCCCCAAGACCACCGATCAATGTGTCGTTACCGCCTTCGCCACGCAAAACGTTCGCAGCTTCGTTGCCGCGAATATGGTCGTCGAAGCTTGATCCGATAACATTCTCGATCACCGTGCCCCAGGCGATAGCGACATTATTTTCCACACGAACATCCAGGCTGTATGTGTCCCCTTCCCCTGGCGCTTGGGTGGTGGGGGAAATGGGAACCCGCCCTATGGATGAAAAGCTTGCTTCGGCGAGGTTGATGTCTGTTCCGAGGGTCTGGTTGGAAAGGTCGAATGTGTCGGTGCCGCCGCTGTCGTAAACGGTGCGGATCGTCGCGCCTTCCGCATGAAAGACATAGGTGTCGTCACCTGCGGAGGGGGCCTCGTTAGCGCCATAAAGAAACTGCAAGGCCTTGATGTCATACAGGCCATAGCTTTCCGAATATATGCTGGCGTCAAAACCATGCTGATCCCGGAAAACATAGGTCTGATCAAGTCCATCGCGTTCGAGGAACATGGCGTGGCGAAAATAGCTCATGACCGAAAACTGAACCGTCTCTTCATGCCAGGGAATTTCATGGTCTTCCGGCTCGAAAGTGGCGCCCTCTGGGTCATGGTAATTTTCCGGGTGCGAAAGGCCGAGCACATGGCCGATTTCATGCCGGAGGATTTCCTCCCACGGGATGGTGTTCAAATGATCCGGTTCATATCCTTCCCGAAAATACTGGTTGCTCAGCACAACATTTACGCCACGGGTGTAGCCATACAGCATTTCACCATAGCTCAAGGTGCCATCATGCTGGAAGAACTGCAGGTCTGGGCGGTCGTTGCTGCTGACTTCAACAAAGGTGAGGTTTGTGAAGCTGCTGATGTCGTCAAAAACCTTGCGGGCGATCGCCTGCAGTTCTGCTGACATGGGCTCTTCAATGAATTCACCGATGCCGTCCATGTCATCGAAGTAGACAGGGCCGGGGTGCCCGGTGCCGAAGGCGTAGGTTATGGTCATGCCCTCACCCAGGGCCGGGGAGACCTGGGCCCAACTTCGAAGGCCCAGCGTTATCTGATCTTCATCGCCCGTTAAATCACCCCTGAAAGAGGCGCCAAAGACAATGTTGTAGACATAATATTGCCATGAGTAGGTGAGGTCGCTCATTCCCAATAGCCCCAAGATTCAGGCGGTGATTCATACTCATGCACAACAGATTGTCTTTGTGTAACATAAACAACTTTAGGCGTAAAACTATCAGCCTACGGGGAAAGCGAAAAGGGCGGCCCCCCGTGTAGGAAGCCGCCCTTAAAAGCTGAATTTAGCAGCGATTACCCGCGAACGAGGTCCCAGAAACGGCGCTCCTGGTCGGCTTCCTTGAAGCAGCCACGGAACTGGCGGGTGATGGTGTAAACATCAGAATGCTTCACGCCGCGGCAGGACATGCAGCTATGGGTGGCGTCAATCACCACGGCCACGCCTTTGGGGTCGAGATATTTCTCGATCGCGTCAGCGATCTGTGCGGTCATGGTTTCCTGGGTTTGCAGGCGTTTGGCATAGGCCTCAACGATGCGCGCGAGCTTCGAGATGCCCACAACGCTGCCGTTCGGCATATAGGCCACGTGCGCCGTGCCCAGAACCGGCACCATATGGTGTTCGCAGTGGCTTTCCACCTTGATCCCGCGCAGCACGACCATATCGTCATAGCCCGCGACTTCCTGGAAGGTACGCGAAAGGATCTCGGCAGGGTCGTCTTCATACCCTTTGAAAAACTCTTTGTACGCTTTGGTGACGCGCTTCGGGGTATCAAGAAGCCCCTCGCGGGTTGGGTCATCGCCTGCCCAGCGGATCAGCGTGCGAACGGCTTCTTCCGCTTCCTCACGGCTTGGTTTGCGCACAGCCGTGTCGGCGACCGTGTCCCCACGGGCGTCGTCAGGGATTACCTTCAGTTCAGAGCCATCGTTGGCCCTTTCAAGTACGGCATCCATCTAAAATTCCTTTCTGTGGATGATGGCCAGCCTCAGTGCCTAGGGGCGGTCGGGTTGGCTATGGTATGGGTTTCCAACGCCAAAGGGCGGAGCAAACACCGATAGATATGGTCAGAATTAGCCGGAATTCAAGGGAAACGCAAGATTTGTGCGGTGCCCTTCAAAACCTTCTTGGCAATTTGCTCACATCGTCCTACGAAAGGACGGAACCTTTGGATCATTCTTCCGGGACTAAAATGACCGAGCTGTATAATACTGATATTCTGCGCTGGACCACCCGCATCCCCCATACGGAGCGTCTTGTGGTGGCGGATGCGACCGTGGTGAAAACCAGCCGTATCTGCGGTAGCCGGATCAGCGCGGATGCCCGCGTTTCCGGTGGTGTGATCAAGGAATTTGGGCAGGAAGTGAAGGCATGTGCGCTTGGTCAGGCCGCGGCTGCCATTGTTGGCCAGCATGTGATCGGGCTGGATGAGGATGAGTTTTCTGATATCGCCGAGCGTTTCCGACATATGGTGAAAACTGGCGAGGCGACTTTCCCCGAGAAATGGTCTGACCTGGCACTCTTGGCTCCCGTTTGGGAGCACCCCGGTCGCCACGGCAGTGTGATGCTGCCCTTTGAGGTTCTTGAAGGCCTGTTCGCCGAAGCGGATCATAACCTGAGCCCCGCTGGCACCAATAAGATAGAATGATAGTGTAGCATGGCACATGAGCGGAAAAAGCTGGACCCTGGTTCGCTGGATACGCTCAAGACCGCACGCAACCTGTACGAGAATGAAGGGGCGACAGAGGCCCTTGAGCGCATTCAGGAGTTGTTCGAAAGGGTCGATCATCCCGCTATCAGGCGCTTCTATTGCCGGCTGCTTGTTCATTTCGGTCGGGACGATGAGGCGAAGAATATCCTTACCCCCGTGATCCGCCAGATATACCAGCCCGGCTTCTGGGAATTGGGGTTGGTGAATGTCGGGATTTCCAAAGTGGTCTGGAGCCCAAAGTACAAGTTCATGTATTTCCCGGTTCCCAAATGCGGCTCCACAAGTGTGAAGAATGTTTTCCGGATTTTGGAAGGGGATGCCAACAGGGGTGAAGGCGTTCACGACATCATCGATCCCCTATATCGCTGGATGGATAGAAAGAACGTTCGGGCGAAAGTGCCGCGGGCATGGCGGTTCGCGATTGTTCGGGATCCCATGGTTCGTGTGCGATCCTATTTTCGGGGCAATATTGAAGCAAGGGATGCGCTTGTGAAGGCTGCCCGTGGTCGGGACAGTTATTATAGTCTTTCCACGCGGCCGACATATGATGAATTTCTTGACAATTTCGATGCCTATAGGCGGGTTTTTATTACTGTCCGACAGCATGTGATGCCGCTGTGCGATTATCTGGGGACCGATCCAGGTCTTTTCCATTGGCTTGGTTCGCTTGAGCAGATGGGAGGCCTGATGTCAGAGCTTGCAACCCGTTCGGGAGCAGCAATACCTAATGTGAATGAAATGCGCTCCCCTGCGGGTGAAGTAGTCACCAGTTCAAAAGAGGACGTGGTTCGGCAGCTCTATGGAAAAGATTATCAGCATTATGGTCGCTGGTTTTAAAGTGCTTGGCCGATGTCCCGTGTGGTACGCTACCGATCAATCAAATTCGATCTAACCCTCGACATATTCCTGTGGTTTCCTATGCTGGCCCATGAGTTGGGACTCTTGGGTAGATGTTTGAAAGGCCGGTTATGATTTTGCGGACCATCATTCTTGTGTGTGCGGTGCTGACGCTGGCGGCGGCGGCACGTTCGAACGCCACGATGGATGAGATGGCCGCCGCGATCGACCGGGGCGACTTCAAAGACATCACAAGCGTGCTGGTGCTGAAAAACGGTGAACTGGTTTTTGAGCGCTATTTCGGTGAAGGGGCGCGGAACCGGCTGAACAACACGCGTTCTGTTACCAAAACAGTGGCGAACCTGGCGCTTGGGGTGGCGATCGAACAAGGCGTGTTTGAGAATGCCGACGCCAAGGTTATGCCTTTCTTTCGCGCCTATGATCCGATCCAGAATATGACAGCCGACAAGGCAGATATTCGCCTCAAAGACCTGATGACCATGTCGAGCGCGTTTGACTGCAACGACAATGACCAAACCACGCCGGGCTATGAAGACAAG
>JABXIV010000168.1 GCA_013372925.1 Alphaproteobacteria bacterium | reverse complement strand
CAGGCCCGGGTTTCATCAACCTGCGCCTTTCGGCCTCTTTCTGGCAGGGTCAGGTGCAGGAAATTCTCAAGGCAGGCACAGACTACGGTAACAGCCCGATGGGCGGCGCTGAAATGGTGAATGTGGAATATGTATCCGCAAACCCTACTGGGCCAATGCATGTTGGCCATGTACGTGGTGCCGTATTTGGTGACGCGCTTGCGAACCTGCTGATCAAGGCAGGCTATGACGTTACCAAGGAATATTACATCAACGATGCGGGCAGTCAGATAGACACACTCGCCCGGTCTGCGCACTTGCGTTATCAGGAAGCGCATGGCCGCGACATTGGTGAAATCCCGGAAGGCCTGTATCCCGGCGATTACCTGATCCCTGTTGGGCATATGCTCAAGGAAAAATATGGTGAGCAGTTCCTGGATGCCGCCGAAGAAGAGTGGCTTGCGCAGTTCAAGGTGGACGCTTCTGGCGCCATGATGGAGCTGATCCGCGAAGACCTCAGCGCGCTGGGTGTTGAGCACGAAACATTTTTCTCTGAGCGCACGCTGCATGAAAGCGGCCGTATTCCTGAAGCTATTCAGGTGCTCAAGGATCGTGGGCACATTTATCAAGGCGTGCTTGAACCACCGAAGGGCAAGAAGCCGGAAGACTGGGAAGAGCGTGAGCAAACGCTGTTCCGTGCCACCGATTTTGGGGATGATGTCGATCGGCCACTTCAGAAATCCACTGGCGAATACACGTATTTTGCCGCGGACATCGCCTACCACCATGACAAATATGTTCGTGGTTATAAGCAGATGATTGACATTCTGGGCGCAGACCACGGCGGCTATGTGAAACGGATGCAGGCGGCCGTGAAGGCGCTATCTGAAGATGGATCGCTGGACGTACGCCTTTGCCAGATGGTTAAGCTGTACCGCGATGGTGAGCCGTTTAAAATGTCGAAACGGTCAGGCAACTTTATCACGCTTCGCGAGGTTGTGGATGAAGTAGGCCGCGACGTAACGCGCTTTATCATGCTGACTCGCAAGAACGACGCGCACCTTGATTTCGATTTCAAGAAGGTGATGGAACAGTCAAAAGACAACCCGGTCTTTTATGTTCAATATGCCCACGCGCGCGCTTGTTCGGTTCAAGCAAAAGCTCAGGACGCGTTCCCGGGGCTCGACGCATCCGATACCAGCCTGATGAACGCTGACCTTTCCCTGCTTGCAGACGAAAGCGAGATCGCGATGATCAAGCAGTGTGCGGCTTGGCCACGGATGGTGGAAAGTGCGGCTGAAGCCCACGAACCACATCGGATCGCCTTTTTCCTTTATGATTTGGCGTCAGAATTCCATACTTTCTGGAATAAGGGGAATGACAATCCCGAGTTGCGCTTTATCATAGATGGCAACGAAGCGCTGACAAAGGCGCGCATGGCGCTGGTGCGGGCAGTAGCAACCGTTATTGCAAGTGGCCTTTCCGTGCTGGGCGTTACGCCAATGGAGGAAATGCGTTAAATGAGCGAGAACGAACAAACAGGCCATGGGGCCGATAAAGATATCCCGCCGTGGCTTCAGCCCGTTCCTGAAGAGGAAGAGGCCGAAGGCTTCTTTCAGGGAAAGAAAACGCTGATTATCACGGCTACTGCCGCGCTTAGCGTGGTGATCCTGTTTGTTCTGGTTCTGCTGTATCTTTATGACGGTGCCAATGATGGCCCGCCTCGCCATATTGTAGCGGACACAACGCCAGTGCGTGAAAAACCTGCGGAGCCCGGTGGCATGGACGTGCCGTACCAGGACAAGCAGGTGTTTGACCAGGGCGCGGGCAGTGCAACTGATCAGGTACAGCTTGCTGACCAGCCTGAGGAGCCTCTTGCCGAGCTGCCAGCAGAACCTGAGGAAGATGCCCCGGAAGGTATTGGCGATATTATCCAGCAAGCGGCCATGGATGATGAAGAAGAACCTGCCTCTGATCCCGTACCTGCGGCTGTACCAACAGCACCTGCGTCCAAGCCGGAAACCAAGGTTTCTGAACCTGAGCCTGTAGCAGTGCCTGCTGGTGCCTATAAGGTTCAATTGGGGGCTTATGGGTCTGAAGAATCCGCGCAGCGTGCTTGGCGCACCATTCTGGGCAAGCACCGCGCCATTCTTGAAGGTCTGAGCCCGCTTTATGAAGCTGTGCAGGCAGGGGACAGGAAGCTGGTTCGCTTGCGCCTTGGGCCGCTTGAGAACCGCGCTGCGGCTGATGAAGTTTGCCTTGGCCTAAGGGCCCAGCAGCAAGCTTGCATCGTTGTAAACCCGTAAAAAGGCAGTCAGATGATCCCAGCGATTTTTGGCTGTTCCGGCCCTGAGCTCACATCTGAGGAACGGGGCTTTTTCAGCAAAGCAAAACCTGCTGGGTTCATCATTTTTGCCCGTAACGTGGAAGATCCTGACCAGCTTTCGGCTCTCGTCAAAGACCTGAAGCAAGCGGTTGGTCGCCACAAAGTGCCGATTTTGGTGGACCAGGAAGGCGGCCGAGTTCAAAGGCTGACCGAGCCCTATTGGCGCAAATACCCGCCGATGTCGGTTTTTGGCGATATGGCCCAAAAAGACCCGACCCTTGCCGCCAGTGCCCTGCGTTTGAATACCCGCTTGATCGCGGATGACTTGCGCCGCGTTGGCATCAATGTGGATTGCCTGCCGGTTCTAGACGTTCGTCAAAGCGACGCAGACCCGATTATCGGGGATCGCGCATTTTCTGATGATCCGAAACTGGTTGCTGCCATGGGGCGCATCGTTGTGGATGCGCTGATGGAAGGCGGCGTGCTGCCTGTTGTAAAGCATATTCCGGGGCATGGCAGGGCAACGGCTGATAGCCACCTTGAGTTGCCGGTTGTTGAAGCGACTGTGGCCGACATGGATGAAACAGACTTTCTGCCCTTCAAGGCGATGGCTGATGCCGCCTTGGGCATGACAGCGCACATCAAATACATGGATATTGACCCCAAACAGTGCGCGACCCTGTCGCGGGTTGTGATTGGACGCATCATCCGCATGAAGATGGGCTTTTCCGGCCTGTTGATGACGGATGATCTGTCGATGAAAGCGCTTGAAGGCACATTTGAGGACCGCACAAGGGCCGCGTTTGCGGCAGGCTGTGATCTGGCGCTTCACTGTAATGGTGACATGGAAGAAATGCAGGCTATCGCATCAGCCTGTCATCTCGCCTCAGGAAAGCTTGAGAAACGTATAGCAACGCTCATATCAGAAGCGGACCGGGCACCACGGCCTGACAGGGAAGATTTGCGCCGGCGCTATGAAGCCCTGATGGAAAAATTTTAGGATTGTTTTGAGGAACCAATGGAATTCTTTGCCGAAAGCATTCAACTGATCACCGTGATGGCTCTGCCGTTCCTGCTGGCTGTAACACTGCATGAGGCAGGGCACGCCCTTGCAGCCTACCGGTTAGGTGATCCGACAGCAAAGCTTGAAGGACGACTTTCCCTGAATCCCGCCGTTCATATCGATCCCATCGGAACCATCCTAATCCCGCTGGTTGCGATCCTTCTAAAGTTTCCATTTCTGATTGGTTATGCCAAGCCTGTGATGATCCAGCCGCGCTATTTCAAGAATTTGCGGCGCGATATGGTGATCGTGGCCTTGGCTGGCCCTATGGGCAACCTGCTGGTGGCCATATTCTTTGCCTTGATACTCAAGGTCGCTTTGTCGTTCGGCGTAACTCAGGAAGACTGGCTTTTTCAAACGGCGCGCTGGGGCGTGCTTTTAAATTGCCTGTTTATGGTGTTTAATCTGCTTCCAATTCCGCCACTTGATGGCGCGGGTGTTATTGAACAATTTTTGCCGCATGAAATGGCGCAGAGCTATCGTTCAATTGCGCCCTTTGGTTTTTTCATTTTGATGGGCATAATCATTGTCGCGAAAGAGATTATCATTGTGCCAACACAGTTTATGTCAGGGGTGGTGCTGACACTGGTTGGCTTGGGGTAAGATGGAATTTGAAGAAGACATCGTAGCGCCGGACGTAGCTGAGGGATTGAATCCATCGGACCCGAACCAGCTTGTGCTGCATATGGACGGCTTTGAAGGGCCGCTTGATGTGCTTCTGACGCTGGCGCGCGCGCAGAAAGTTGACCTTACCCAAATATCCATCCTTGAACTGGTGGAGCAGTTCCTTTCCTTCGTATCTGCCGCAAAAAGGCTGAAGCTTGAACTTGCGGCCGACTATCTGGTGATGGCAGCCTGGCTTGCGTATCTTAAATCGCGCCTGCTGCTGCCCAAGGAAGATGATGACGAGGAACCAAGCGCTGAGGAGTTGGCGTTTCGGCTGCAACTTCGCCTTCAACGGCTTGAGGCCATGCGTGAAGCGGGTGCAAGGCTTATGGCGCGTGACCGTATGGGCCGGGATGTGTTTCGCCGCGGCAGCCCTGAAGGTCTGAAGCTTCTCAAGAAGGGCTCCTATGATGTTACGCTTTATGAACTGCTGAAGGCTTATGCTGACAACAGGCAGCGCCATTCGATTACTGAAATTCGTATTGAGCGGCGCCCGGTTTTCCCGCTGGAAGATGCAATCGAGCGCTTGTCAGGTCTGATCGGCGACACGTTCACTTGGGCAACCCTCTCGACATTTCTGCCAACCAACCTTAAAGACGACCGGTTGCGCCGTTCTGCGCTTGCCAGCATGTTTGCGGCATCGCTTGAATTGGCGAAGGCGGGCAGGGCAGATCTGCGGCAGATGGAAACGTTTGGCCCCATATATTTGCGCCACAAGCTTGATGACGAGAGCGGACAGGCCAAAGAACCAAAAGATTAAAAACGACAAGACATTTGAAGATGCAAGAGACGGAAGAAAAACAGGTAACCACCGATCCGGAACAGATCGCCCAGCACCGCCGCATGGTGGAGGCCGTATTGTTCGCGAGCGAAAACCCGCTATCGGTTGACGATATTGCGGAACGGCTGCCTGATGGTGCCGATGTTGAGGCCCATATCGCAGACTTGGCAGAAGCCTATCAAACGGCGGGTGTTAATCTGGTTCAGGTGGCTGGCAAGTTTATGTTCCGTACAGCGGACGATCTTTCGTTCCTTCTGCGCCGCGAAGTGGACGAGCCCAGAAAACTGTCGCGTGCAGCCGTGGAAACCATGGCAATCATCGCGTATCACCAGCCGGTGACACGGGCGGAGATTGAAGAAATTCGGGGCGTTAGCATTTCCAAAGGCACGCTTGATGTTTTGATGGAAGCTGGTTGGGTTCGCATTATGGGGCGCAAACGCACTCCGGGCAGGCCTGTAACCTACGGCACCACAGAAGAATTCCTAATTCATTTCGGTATTGAAACGATTAAGGATTTGCCAGGTGTTCAGGAACTGAAAGCCGCAGGGTTATTGGATAGCGTTGATACAGCGCTTGAGAAGATGGGCGGTATGCCTGATCCGTCCAAGGCTATTGAAGAGGCCGATGGCCAGATCGACCTAGAGGATGCTATTGCGGCGTCTGAGCGATCGACATTGGATGACGATGCTGAGCCTGTGCATGTGGAAGAAATGAGCGAGGACGCGCCCGAGACTATTTAGGCATGATTTGCCTTGTTTGGTGCGGGCGTGCCGATTACATACTAACAAGCCGGGGTTGATCCGGCGAGAGGGAGTTTAAATCTATGTTTCCTGGGTGGTTACAAATAGCACTTGTTGTGCTTCTGATCGTACTGCTGTTCGGCCGCGGTAAAATCTCCGGCCTTATGGGTGATGTTGCCAAAGGTATTACCAGTTTCCGCAAGGGCTTGAAGGACGGTTTGGAAGAAACTGAAGAAGAGCCCAAAGCCGTTGAGAGCAAGAAGACGATCGAAGGCGAAGTTGTTCAGGACAAAGAAAAAGACAAGGCCTGATAACAGGCCTTTCTTGAATTTGCCGAATGTTTTGATTGGGGCAGGAGCCCGTTTCCATGTTTGATATCGGTGCAATGGAAATCTTCCTTGTGGCGGTGGTCGCGCTTGTAGTGGTCGGCCCGAAGGAATTGCCGCGTCTTTTGCGGACGGTTGGCGGCCTTGTTCGGCGGATGCGTGAGCTGGCTGCTGATTTCAAGGATGGCGTTGAGCAGTTGGCAGCAGAAGCCGACCGCCAGACAGACCCATTTGCAGACCTGCGCGAAAAGGAAGGGTTGCGTCCGGGCATGAGCCCCGATGAAATTACCAATCACATTATGCGCAACCGCGAACGGGAGGCGGATGAGCGCAAGAAGGCTGAGTCCAAAAAGCCTGAAAGCGAAGCGTCCAAGCCTGAAAACGATGAGGGCGCAGCATGATGGGCCCGGATAAATTCGAAGATGCCGAGGCAGCAAAGCCCGATATTATCGACGAAGCAGACGAAGTGGATGCCAGCAAGGCGCCGCTTCTGGACCACCTGAACGAGCTGCGGTCGCGTATCATCAAGGTAATGATCGGGATGGCGATTGCCTTTGGCGTTGGGCTGTATTTCGCCGACATCTTGTTCAATATCCTTGCGAAACCCTATATGGATGCGCAGGGGCCTGGCGAATCCCGGCGGATGATTTTCACGGCGCTGACGGAAGGCTTCTTTGTTGACCTGAAAGTGGCGCTGTACGCAGCCTTTATTGTTACTTTCCCGCTTCTGGCCACCCAGATCTGGAAGTTTGTTGCCCCGGGGCTATACAAGAACGAACGTCGTGCATTCTTGCCGTTTTTGGTGGCAACACCCATCTTGTTCGCCATGGGCGCGAGCCTTGCGTATTTCCTTGTAATTCCATGGGCCTGGCAATTCCTCCTGAGCTTTGAGCAGTCGGCAGCCTCTGGTGCGATCGAAATTGCAGCTGAAGCCAAAGTCAGTGAATATCTGTCACTTGTGATGCAGATGATCTTTGGTTTTGGCGTGGCGTTCCTGCTGCCAGTGGCGCTGACGCTGATGGGCCGGGCAGGCATCGTGACTGCCGATGGGCTGCGGGCGAAGCGCCGCTATATGATCGTGGGAACCTTTTTGGTGGCAGCTTTCCTGACGCCCCCAGACCCTGTTAGCCAGATCGCCCTTGGCATTCCTATGCTGCTCCTGTATGAGCTGTCCATTCTGCTGATTGCCGCAACTGAACGGAAGCGTGCAGCAGCCGAAATCGAAGACGATATTTGACCTGATTTAACCTGAGACGAGCGCAATGTTTGATCTGAAATTTATTCGCGAAAACCCGGAAACTTTTGACAAGGCCCTAGCCCGCCGTGGTGAGGAAGCCAAATCCGAGGAGATCATTGCGCTCGATAGCTCTCGTCGCGCCATCCAGACAGAGGCACAGGCTGCGCAGGCACGCCGGAATGAAGCCTCAAAAATGATCGGCAAGGCCAAAGCGCAGGGCAATGAAGAAGAAGCCCAGGCGCTTATGAATGAGGTTAGCGGCCTGAAGACACGCCTTTCCGAAATGGAAGAGGAAGAGCGTGCTCTCGCTGAAAAGCTGAACAATTACCTGATGAGCTTGCCGAACATGGTCTATGACGATGTGCCGGAAGGCGAAAGCGAAGACGACAATATCGAGGTGCGCACCTGGGGCAAGCCCAAAGACCTGGATTTTGACGCCAAAGAGCATTTTGAGCTGGGTGAAGAGCTTGGGATGATGGACTTCGAGCGTGCAGCCAAACTGTCTGGCTCCCGTTTTGTGGTGCTGAAAGGCCAGTTGGCGCGGCTTGAGCGTGCACTTGGCCAGTTCATGCTGGACCTACACACAACAGAACATGATTTTACCGAGGTGCTGACACCGGCGATGGTACGTGGCGACGCCCTTTTGGGTACCGGCCAGTTGCCGAAATTTGGTGATGACGCGTTCCAGACGAACACAGGCCATTGGTTGATCCCAACCTCTGAGGTTACGCTGACAAACCTGCATTCTGACGAGATTCTTGACGAAGAGGAACTGCCGCTTCGCTTTACGGCCCACAGCCAGTGTTTCCGTGCTGAAGCCGGGGCTGCGGGGCGTGATACGCGCGGCATGATCCGCCAGCACCAGTTCGAGAAGGTAGAGCTTGTTTCCGTAACAACGCCTGAGCAATCAGACGAAGAGCTGGAGCGCATGACAGCGTGCGCGGAAGAAGTGCTCAAGCGCCTTCATCTGCCATACCGGGTGGTCAAGCTTTGCACCGGCGATATTGGCTTCAGTGCTCGCCGCACCTATGATCTTGAAGTATGGTTGCCGGGCCAAGGAAAATACCGTGAAATTTCAAGCTGTTCTGTATGCGGTGATTTTCAGGCACGTCGCATGAAAATGCGTAGCCGTGCAAAAGGTGATAAGAAAACGCGGTTTGTGCATACGCTGAATGGCTCTGGCCTTGCTGTTGGCCGTACGCTGATCGCTGTTATGGAAAATTACCAGCAGGCGAACGGCACGATCCGGGTGCCGGAAGTGCTGAAGCCATACATGCGCGGCATCGACGTTATTGGCTCTTAACCCATGACAGCAATTTCAACGGCGCGCATTCTTGTTTCCAACGATGACGGCATCAATGCGCCGGGCCTCGAGATTTTGGAGCGTATCGCTCGCACGCTTTCTGACGATGTGTGGGTTGTTGCACCAGAAGAAGAACAATCCGGGGCAGGGCATTCATTGACGCTGTCTCGCGTGCTGCGCATGCGCCAGCTTGAAGAAAAGCGCTGGGCTGTGGCGGGAACGCCGACAGACTGTGTCGCCATGGCGCTGAACAAGATCATGCCAGACACACCGCCGACCCTTATTCTTTCCGGTATCAACCGGGGTGGCAACCTGGCTGAGGATGTTACCTATTCGGGTACCGTTTCTGTCGCGATGGAGGGCACGCTTGCCGGTGTGCCATCGATTGCCCTGAGCCAATGCATCCGCCCTGATCAACGCACAAAGTGGGAAACAGCAGAGCAGTATGCGCCTGAGGTAATCCGCAGTTTGCTTGAAACGGGTTGGCCGAAAGATGTTCTGATGAACGTGAATTTCCCAGCCTTTCAACCAGATGAGATCAAAGGCGTCCGGGTTACAGAGCAGGGCGCGCGCCAGATTATGGGCAACCATATTGAGGAACGCACTGATCCGCGTGGCTTCAAATATTATTGGCTTGGTTTGGGGCGTGAAGTAGGCCAGCCAGGGCATGAAACAGACCTAAAATCAGTCCGTGAAAAGTGGATTTCTGTTACGCCGCTGCATCTTGACCTTACCCATCACGAGACCCGCCGCTCTATCAGTGAGGCGATCAGCCGTACTTTCTGATGCGATTTGCCGCCTTCTTGCCGCAAATTTCATGGAAATATTGCCCCATGGGAATCTTGTGGGTATCTTGAATTCATGATGTTGAGGGGACATAGAAAAAAGATGGCGGCACGCTTTAGCGTGTTGATATTGCTCGCCTTCTCTTTGTCTGCCTGCAGCACTGTAGATAAGCGGATAATCAAACCGGTTTGGGGTGCCTTGACATCACCCAAATCGAAGAACGCACCTTTTCCTGTACCTCTCCCGAAGGCAAAACCAAGACCGCCTAATACAAGTTATGCTTCAGCCAAGATAGCGCCCAAGGCAAAACCAATCGCGCCATCGGGGACCGAGCACACAGTGCGCAAGGGCGATACGCTCTACGCTATTTCCCGCCGCTATAACGTGCCGGTCAGAAATCTGATTTCAATTAACCGGCTTCGCTCCCCCTATACACTGGAAATTGGCCAGAAGGTGCAAGTGCCTTCAGCCCAAGTCTACACCGTTAAAAAGGGTGATACTGGCTACAGTATTTCCCGGCAGTTTGGGGTGAATGTTTCGTCGCTGATGCGGGAAAACGGGATCAAGGCGCCATACCGGTTGGAAATTGGCCAGACATTGAAACTGCCGGGCGGGGCATCAATTGAGACAGTTAGCGCGACCCCAACAGTCGTGCGCCCGGCGCAAACAACGCGCCGTACTGTGGCGCGCCCCACGCCACCACCCAGAACGTCGAGCGGCTTTGGTTGGCCTTTGGAGGGGCGGCTGGCCTCTCGTTTCGGGCCCAAGCAGGACGGCCTCCACAACGACGGCATTAATATCCTCGCGCGGCAAGGCACGCCTGTTAAGGCGGCGGAGGCTGGAGTTGTTGTTTATGCTTCGAACGCCCTGGAAGGCTATGGGCACTTGCTGCTGGTAAAACATTCGGGTGGCTGGATCACGGCCTATGCCCACAATGAACGGTTGCTGGTGCGTGATGGCCAGACCGTGAAAAAAGGTCAGGTTATTGCCCGCGTTGGTAAAACGGGCGGCGTGACCGAGCCACAACTTCATTTTGAGATACGTAAGGGCCGCCGGGCGCTTGATCCGCTCAGGTATCTGGGGCGCCAGCGGGCAGATGCTTCCTCGTCACGCGATGGTTAAAAGGCGACCTTCTGGCCTAGTTCACCAGCCATGTTTGTAACAAATTGCCAAGCTGTGCGGCCAGACCGGTTGCCGCGGGTTTTCGCCCATTCCATCGCCGCCGGTTTCCAGTCGTTTTTCGGTTCCAGTTTGAAAGCGGCAAAATAGGCCTCAATCATCAAAAGATAATCCTGCTGGTCGGCGGGATGGAAGCCAAGCCAGAGGCCAAACCGATCAGACAGGGCAATTGTTTCATCCATAGATTCGTTTGGGTGAATGCCTGTAGCGCTTTCCTGATCCATCATCTGGCGTGGCAGCAAGTGGCGACGATTGGATGTGGCGTAAAAGATCACATTCTCGGGCCTGCCTTCAAGCCCGCCTTCCAGCACTGATTTAAGGGCTTTGAAATCCTGATCCGGACGGTTGAAGGATAGGTCGTCACAAAACACAATGAACTGTCGATCTGCTTTACGCAGTTTGCCAAGAAGCATGGGTAGGGCGCTGATGTCTTCCCTGTGGATTTCCACAAGGGCAGGCACATTGCCCGGTGTTTCTTCCCGGATGCTGCGGTGGATGGCCTTTATAAGCGTGCTTTTGCCCATGCCACGTGCGCCCCATAAAAGCGCGTTGTTGGCAGAAAAACCTGCGGCGAAACGCCGTGTGTTTTCAAGCAGGGTTGCCTTTGCGCGATCAATCCCCATCAGCAGGTCAATGGTTGGCGTGGCAATACGCGAAACCGGCCGCAAGCCTTGCATATCGGCGTCATAGACGAACGCATCTCCCACTAGCATGTCTGCTTCCTGCCCAGTGCCTCGCCCGGAATTTATGGCGTCCGTAAGGCGGTTGATTGCGTCAATCAGTGTTTGATCATGATCTGGCACTTGCAACCCTTTCCTGCTATGCCCATCTAGGGGTGAATATAAATTATGAGTGCGTATCAATATGCGCTCTTAACATGCCGCAAAACGCTAGGCGACTGTTGCATTTGAAAGCAATAAAGCTATAGTCCCGGCCAATGATATTTCAAGGTGGCACCTTTGCCGCCATTTTAATGAGGTTTGTCACATGTTTTCTTCTCCAGCTTACGCACAAGCGGCTGATTCTGCGCAGATGTCTGATCCTACAGGTGGTTTCGGCCTGATCATTATCATGGTCGCTGTTTTCTGGTTCTTGATCATCCGCCCACAGAACAAGAAGATGAAAGAACACCGTGAAATGGTGAACAATGTTTCCCGTGGGGACAATGTTGTTACAGCAGGTGGCCTGATCGGCAAAGTTACCAAGGTCAAGGATGACAACGAAGTGGAAGTTGAGCTTGCCGATGGTGTTCGGGTTCGTGTTGTTAAGAGCACGCTTTCAGATGTGCGCAGCAAGTCGGAACCAGCAAAAACTTCTGAGAAAAAAGAAGAAAAAAAATAACAACCGTGCCCGGCAAAGCCGGGCGCAGGCTTTTTAAGGGCAGAACAAGAATAAGGATCGGCGCATGCTGACGTTTCCGCGCTGGAAAATCGTAATGATCATTGGGGTCGTGCTTTTGGGCATCCTGACCTCGGTACCGAACTTTCTTAGTGAAGAGCAACGGGCAGAGCTGCCTGGGTATATGCCTTCAGAAACACTGAATCTGGGGCTGGATCTGCGGGGCGGTGTTCGTATCCTGTGGGGTGCGCAAGCGGAAGACGTTGTAAATTCGCGGCTTGCTAACATCGCTGACCAAGTTCGGGATATCCGCAGGGCTGAACGCGGCCTCAATTTCCGCAACATCAAAGTTGAGGGTCATGGCGTTTCCTTTGAGGTAACCCGCGATGATATGATTGAAACGGCGCGCGAAAAGCTTCGCGACCTGACGACGGTTACCGTGGGCGCTGCTAACCCGTTGATGGGCGGCGGCGTCAAGGAGCTTGAACTGGCGCAGGACGGTAAAAAGTTCAGCCTGACGCTGACGGAACAAGGTATCGAAATCCAAAAGCGGGATGCGATTGCCCGTGCGATGGAAGTGATCCGCAAGCGTGTTGACCCTGACGGCACGAAAGAAGTGACGATCCAGCCTGAAGGCAATGACCGGATTATCCTTGAAGTGCCGGGTGCGGATGACCCTGCGCAAATCAAAAGCCTGGTGGGCCAAACCGCGAAACTCACATTCCACGACGTGAACACCAATGTTACACCGCAAGACATCAGCCGTGGCCGTGTTGGTTACAATGAAAAGATGTTGCCGATGCGGGATGGCGGCATGATTGTGGTGAAGGAACGTGTGATTGTTTCAGGCGAAGACCTGACAGACGCGAAAGCCGCTTATGACCAGAATGGCCAGCCTGCAGTTGCTTTCACCTTCAACACTGCCGGTGCGAAACGGTTTGGTACACACACCAAGAACAATATCGGTCGCCCATTTGCGATCGTGCTTGATGAAGAGGTGATCAGCGCCCCGAATATCCAGACAGCCATTCTGGCCGGGCAGGGCCAGATCACCAACGTGGGCTCGGTTGCTGACGCACAAGAACTGGCAACGCTTCTGAAGGCTGGTGCACTGCCTGTACCGCTGACGGTGCTTTCTGAGCGCACTGTTGGCCCTGACCTGGGGCAGGAAACAATTGACGCGGGTGAGATTGCCTCTGTTGTCGGTTTCCTGGCTGTTATCGTTTATATGCTGATAAGCTATGGCCGGTTTGGCCTTGCGGCGAACATCGCGCTGATCACAAACCTGATCCTGATTATGGGGGCGCTCAGCTTCCTGCAGGCCACGCTGACGTTGCCAGGTATCGCCGGTATCGTGCTTACCATCGGTATGGCGGTTGATGCCAACGTGCTGATTTTTGAGCGTATCCGAGAAGAGCAGAATAACGGACGCAAGCCATTTGGTGCGATGGAACACGGTTACGGTGAGGCATTCTCGACGATTATTGATGCCAACATCACAACCTTCATTGCGGCAGCCGTGCTTTACATGCTGGGTTCCGGCCCGGTGCAGGGCTTCGCCGTGACGCTGGCAATTGGTATCCTGACGTCGATGTTCACCGCTGTTGTGCTGACGCGTTTCATCCTTGCAACCTGGCTGAAGCGGGCTCGTCCTGCTCGGTTGCCACTTTAAGGGGGAGGGGATAATGTTTTTACGTCTCGTTCCAGATAATACGAAGATCAACTTCATGGCAGCGCGCAAGGTTGCGCTGGCCTTTTCTGTGCTCGCCATTATTGGTTCTATCGCTCTGTTTGCTGTGAACAGCCTGAACTATGGCATTGATTTCGAGGGTGGTATTTCGGTTGAAGTTCACATGGAGGGCGAAAAGGCCATTCCGATTGAAACTGTGAAGCAGGCCATCGAAGACATGGGCTATACCAGCCCGTCGGTTCGCGAATTTGGTGCGCCTTATGAAGCCATGATCCGCATCGAGCGCCAGCCGGGCGACGCCAAGGCGCAGAGTGCCGTGATCGAGCGTGTGCGTGATGAGCTGCCTGTAGCTGTGCCAGGGCTTGAGTTCCGTGATGGTAACTTCATTGGTGCAACCGTATCAGGCGAGTTGAAGCGTGATGGCGCATTGGCGGTTACAATCGCGGTGATGGCTGTTCTGGTGTACATCTGGTTCCGCTTCGAATGGCAGTTTGGCCTGGGGGCAGTGATCGCGCTTGTGCACGATGTTTTGCTTACGGTTGGCTTTTTTGCCATCACGCGACTTGAGTTCAACTTGTCAATCATCGCTGCGATCCTGACCATTGTGGGCTACAGCTTGAATGATACGGTGGTCGTATACGACCGCGTGCGGGAAAATATCCGCAAATACAGCAAGAAACCGATGGGCGAGATTTTGAATATGTCGCTCAACCAGACGCTGGCACGTACGATCATGACGTCTGTGACGACGCTTTTGGCGCTTCTTTCCCTGTTCTTCTTTGGTGGCGAGGCTATTCGTGGCTTCACTGCTGCGATGATCTGGGGTGTGGTTGTGGGTACATACAGCTCTGTGTTCATTGCTTCTCCGATGTTGATGATGTTCGATATTCGCCGCGAAGCATTGCTGAAAGACGAAGGTGACGACCCAACCGTGGACAAAAGCCGTCCCGGTCAGTTCGAGCAGATGTAGTCAGCAATGGCGGACAAGATCCAGCAAGGTGGATTCGTGATGGAGCAGCAGGCCGATGACGACCTGCTGCTCATCGAAGCGTACGGCGGTGGCGGCTTTCGCCTTATGGAGCGCCGTGTTGAAGGCGGCGTGATCGTCTTGCCAACGGGATTCTACCCGCTGGATGCTGAAACCGTGTCAGATTTGGGGCCGGGCCATTTCTCAAAGCTTCTGAACGCTGATAACCGTCCCGAAATCGTTCTCGTCGGCACCGGGGAGAAGATGCAGTTGTTGCCTGCTGCTGTGCGGCAGTTCCTGGAAGCCGAGGGGATCGGCTACGACATCATGGACACAGGCGCCGCGGCGCGCACATATAATGTGCTTCTGATGGAGCACAGGCGCGTTGCTTGCCTTTTGTTGCCGGTAGAATAACTGCCATTTTCTCTCTCTATCGTGCTGCATTCGGCATTTTGCCGCAGCCATTCATCCATTCATCGCTTCCTGCTTCCTGTACAGGCAGGTACCTCACATGCTTAAGTTCACAAGAACGTGATGTCCGTTTCACGCGGGCACAGACTGACGAGGATAGAGCTTTTCCGGGCCATATGGCCGCACAGGAAGGGCTTAGAAAAAGTAATGGAGGTAAGCACAATGAGGATGACCCCGAAATTGATGCGACGTTTTCTGATTGTGGCTGGTTTGTCGGTATCAAGCTTGGCATTGGCCGGTACAAGCAGCGCTATGATCGCAGCGGACGACGACGAGAAGGTCGAGAAAGAAGAAAAGAAAGAAAAGCGGACTATCCGTGTGATCCGCAGCGGGGATCGCCCGGTAACCGTGATCAAGCGTGGCGACCACAAGATCATCGCCCATAGCGCTGTTGAAGCACGGCTGGAGGAGCAGGAAAGAGCGCGCGCTGAAGCCACCGCTGCCTTGGCAGAGGTTAGTAAGCGCCTGGAAAAGTCCCGGAGCAAGAGCGAAAAGGCCGCGTTGAAGGCAGCGCAAAAAGGCCTGATGGCTGCTATCGAAGCGCTGGAAGAACGGCGCACGCGTCACGTTGTCATGGGGCCGTCTCGTGTTGAAATTGCGCGGATTGAAGCAGAGGCCATGGAACATGCGCTGAAGGAGCTGGAAATCCGCGAAGGTGAGCTGACGACCATGCGCATCGAATTGAAAGATGAGCTTGCCGAGGCACGCGAAGAGATTGAAGAAGCGCTGGGTGAACTGGATATTGAGCTTGATATGGATGGTGATATTCGCGCGCTTCGATTGAAGTCCTTGAAAACGGCAGAAGTATCACTCGAAGAAATGGAAAAAGAACATCTTGAAGCCCTCAAGAGGGCGGAAAAAGAAATCAAGCGTGAGAGAGAGCGCCTCGAAGAAAGGCTTAAAGAACGCAAAGAAGAAGCTGACAAAAAAGACAATTGACCAAGGCTTCAATGACAAAGAAACGGAGCAGCCTTTTGGCTGCTCTTTTTTGGTGAGCGCTTTATATCAAAAGTTTACTTGCTGAAAGTGCTATAATGTAGCATTATTGATCTATTCCTGTGGGAGTGGAATGTAAGATGAACCGTCGTATCCTATTTGCTGCAATTGTGTCCTGTTTCGCGGGGGCTACGGCCTTGGCTGGCGATCAGCTGGCATTTGACAGCATCGGCTCGATGATGCTTGAGCATGAAGCCGAAGAAAATCACGACACTTCAGATATGTATGCTTCCACAGCCCTACCTGACAGGGTCGCGCAGCGCATTCAGTGCAAGCAAGAAGAAGCTGAGCTGAAAGCGCGCATGAAAGAACTGGAAGCTTCCTTTACCCGCTCTTTCAGTCAGTCCCTAAAAGACTTCAAAATGCGGGAGCTCAAGGCTATTGAGGCAAAAGCGACCGAAATGACTGCGCACCTGAAAGCGTTGGAGTTTGATCGGGCCGAGCGGCTGGAGCTGGTTTCAGCGACACTCGCGACGCATCAGGCCGAGCTTGCGAAATACCGCAAGGCGTTCAAGGACAGGAATTTGCTCAGGCAAGTTGAGCGGGCGCTTGAGCAAGCGGAACGTGCTCTACTTGCAGAATAATTTATTCCTCTACCAATCATTGCTCTATTGCGCTTGAAATGGCGTGATTTTCTTCGTCTATATCCCTATTGCGGTGATTAGCGAATTTCTTCCGTTACGCAATAGTATTTCAACACAAAAGAAAAACCATTCTGATCATTGCGCGCAGGCGTTGCGCTCTTTCCAAATATCGCTTAGAGCTTAGGGCTTAACCGAAGGCGTTTTAACGCCTTTTCATCAACTACACCCAAGGTAAAAGGCCATGAGCAGACAAGAGTTTTACCGCATTCGGCGGTTGCCACCATATCTCTTCGCAGAAATGAACGAGATGAAGGCGGCGGCACGAGCGCGTGGTGAAGACATTATTGATCTGGGCATGGGTAATCCTGATCTGCCAACGCCACAGCATATCGTCGATAAGCTTAAGGAAACGGTGGATAACCCTACGTCTCACCGATATTCCATGTCGAAGGGGATTCCCGGCCTTCGGAAAGCTCATGCCGCCTACTATAAGCGGCGCTTCGGTGTTGATATTGACCCTGAGACAGAGAATGTCGTCACGCTTGGCTCAAAGGAAGGCCTCGCAAACCTTGCGTCGGCCATCACAACGCCGGGCGATGTTATCCTCGTGCCTAACCCCAGCTTTCCGATCCATCCCTATGGGTTCATGATTGCAGGCGCGGCTGTGCGGCACCTACCCATGGGGCCGGGCCATGATTTTATCAGTGAGCTCAAATATGCGGTGCAGCATAGCGTACCAACGCCCACGGCTGTAATCCTGTGTTATCCCGGCAACCCAACAGCGGAAGTGGTGGACCTGGCCTTCTATGAAGAAGTAGTGGACTTCTGCAAGAAGCACGGCATCTGGATATTGTCCGATCTGGCTTATTGCGAAATTTATTTCGATGATAATCCACCACCTTCGATCCTACAGGTGCCCGGGGCAAAAGACATTGCTATTGAATTCACCAGCATGTCGAAAACCTATTCGATGGCCGGTTGGCGCGTTGGTTTTGGTGCTGGGAATAAAGACCTTGTTGCGGCGCTTACGCGGGTGAAAAGCTATTTGGATTATGGTGCCTTCACACCCATTCAAGTGGCGGCCGTGGCGGCTTTGAACGGCCCGCAAGACTGCATTGACGAGCACCGCCAGGTTTACAAGAAACGCCGCGATGTATTGGTTGAAGGGCTGGCGTCAGCCGGATGGGAAATTCCAAGCCCGAAAGCCACTATGTTCGCCTGGGCGCCAATTCCAGAAGAGTTCAAGGAAATGGGCTCCATGGAGTTTGCCAAGCTTTTGCTGACTGAGGCGAAGGTTTCGCTCTCACCCGGTGTTGGCTTTGGTGAATATGGCGAAGGGTTTGTGCGTATTGGCCTCGTGGAAAACGAGCAACGTATCAGGCAGGCTATTCGGAACATCAAGAAATTCATGGCCCACAAGGACGAATTTATCGCCCAGTGGCGGGCCAAACAGAAAAAGTAACTGGAGATCAGTATGAGTAAGCAGGGCGGCCGAAAGATCATCCTGGGTATCGCGGGGCTCGGCACCGTGGGCGCCGGTGTTGTAAAAATTGTTGAAAAGCACGCTGGCCTATTGGATGACCGTGCTGGCTGTGCGATTGAAATTCGTGCT
>JABXIV010000099.1 GCA_013372925.1 Alphaproteobacteria bacterium | reverse complement strand
GTTGCCTGCGGGCAGGGTGCATACAGGATTGACCGTGCGCAGCGTGCGGGTAAGGCTGCAATGGATAGGAATGACCTTCTGCGCGGGTTCAGCGTTCCCAAAGGCGCCCGCTTTGAATAGGACCAGCCATGCAGCGCTTTAAACTGACAGTCGAATATGACGGGCGCCCATTTGTCGGCTGGCAACGCCAGCAAAATGGCCCATCGGTTCAGGCTGTGATTGAAGATGCTATTCCAAAGTTTGCCCCTGGCGAAGAAGTTCGCGTAACCGGCTCAGGCCGGACAGATGCTGGTGTACATGCCCTTGGGCAAGTGGCCCACTTTGATCTGGAGCGGTCGATGACGGCCGACCAGGTTCAGGGTGCTCTCAATTATCACATGCAGCCAAGAAATACGGTTTCGATTGTCAAGGTTGAGGCGGTTCATAGTGACTTCAATGCCCGTTTTGATGCGGTCAAGCGGCACTATGTGTACCGTATTGCCAATCGCCGTGCTCCGCTCACTTTCGACAGGGGGCTCAAGTGGCATGTTAAAACCCCGCTTGATCATGAGGCCATGCATGAAGCGGCGCAGGTTCTTGTCGGGCAACACGACTTTACGACTTTCAGGCATGTTCAATGTCAGGCAAAAAGCCCGGTAAAAACGATGGACTATCTGACTGTTGAGCGTGAAGGTGACGAAGTGCGGTTGCTTGCTGGCGCAAGGTCGTTCCTGCATCACCAGATACGCTCCATCGTGGGTACGCTCAAGCTGGTTGGCGAAGGCAACTGGACGAAAGAAGATGTTCGGGCTGCCCTTGAAGCGCGTGACCGGCAGGCACTGGGCCTGAATGCGCCGCCTGACGGTCTTTATTTCAAGCTTGTCGAGTTTGATTAATTGGCTGCAAGCTTTAGCCGGGCTTTCCTGAGTTGCCACAGCCCAGGAAGCGTTGACACCAGGCTGATAACGATGATGGCAAAGAGATAGCCTATAAGGCTGCCGCTATTTTCCCCTGCATTTGGGTTCAAATCGTTCAGTGAGCCTGCCAGATTGATCAGGCTGTGTACGATCACACCCGGCCAGATGCTGCGGCTATAGGCGGCGAGCCCTGCAAACCCGATACCCAGCAATGTCGCATAGATAACCTGACTGATGGTGTCGAGCGTGGGGTTGTTCGCCAAGTTTATCAGATGCAATAGGCCAAAAATGACAGCTTGCGCAATGGCAGCTTCCAGTAGGCTGTTCTTGCGGTGTTGCCACGCCTTATACAGGAGGCAGAAGCAGAAGCCTCGAAGCAGGACTTCTTCGAATATGCCCACTGAGAGGTTGAAGCCGAGCCACGTCATTGTGGCAGAGGGCGTAAAGATCAAAGCACTCCAGTCAACGCTGGAAAGGTTGATTGGAAGCAGCAGCAGCATGGGCAGCATGGCTAGCCAACAACTTGGATGCCAGGGCCGCCTGGCAATGCCAGCGTCCGTTGCCCAGCGTAATTTGATCAGGGCAAACACCAATAGGCCGCTGATCACAAGTCGTGCCGATATTTTGGTTGCGGTTGTTATTGTGCTTCCTTCAGGAAATAGCTTTGGAAGCCCTAAAACGACCAGAAGGCTGAGGAAGATAACTGCAAAGGTGCAGGCGATGGGGTGCCGCATGCCCCACATTGATTGACTGTTCATAAGATCTCGCTGTCATTTTTTTCTAACGGCCGATTTGCTCGGCCTTGTAGGTTGAGATTAAATGGCAGTCAGTTTGCGGGCAAACGTATAGTCAACCCGCCGCGACCTTTGCAGCAAGATTCTGACAAAACTCTATTGGAACGTTTGAAGCTTTATGCCGCGTTGCTTGCCGGGTGGGCCAGCATGGCATACAGGGCACTATCATCTGAGGTGGCGCGCAGCTTCTTTAGCGTTGCTTCATCACGCAACAGGCGTGAAACACGGGCCAGTGCCTTCAGGTGGTCGGCGCCTGCATCCACAGGGGCGAGCAACATGAAGATGATGTCCACAGGATGGTCATCAACGGAATCGAAATCGATCGGGCTGGCAAGACGTGCGAACAGCCCTTTGATTTCAGTCAGGCCTTCCACGCGAGCGTGTGGGATGGCAACACCTTTGCCCACGCCGGTGCTACCCAGCTTTTCGCGCTCCAGCAGCTTGTCGAAAACCAGACGGTCTTCGAGGCCGCAAAAGTCTGCGAGCTTGCGGGATAACGCCTGCAATGTCTGCTTTTTGCTCGACGCCTTGAAGTCGCCGAGAACATTCTCTGCTGAGAGCAGGTCTTCGATCTCCATGATCTCTCTCTTGTCCGGGCCCAACATTGTGGGCCCGGTTACCCTCTTATCTGTTTCCTACCTGTTTACGTGTCAGGCCTAGGAACTCGGGCTAATCCACCCGATATTGCCGTCCGGCCGACGGTAAACCACATCCAGCGTATCGCTTTTACTGTTGCGGAACATGAACACACTTGCGTCTGCAAGGTCCATCAGCATTACGGCGTCCCCTACGCTTACCTGGGGGATTTCCTTTTTGCTCTCCGCAATGATCAGCGGCGGTGCTTCTGCGCTTTCGCCGTTCAGCATGCCCTCGGCATCTTCTTTTTCCGGCGCAAACACCAAGTCGCTTGCAACTTCGACAGCAATCTCACGCTGCGGCATGTGGTGGTGGTTCTTAAGGCGTCGTTTGTATCGACGCAACTGTTTTTCTATTTTATCGGCAGCCATCTCAAAGGCTGCATAGGGGTCATCGGCTTCTGCACGGGCCTGCATGTTGATGCCCTGGTTGGCATGAAGCGATACGTCAATTCGATATAGATGTCCTTCTTTGACAAATGTGGCGTTAGCATCAATGGAGCGGCTGAAGAATTTTTCTGAAATTGTAGCGAGGCGCTCTTCTGCATGCTGTGTGAGGGCTGCGCCAACGTTCATTTTCCGTCCAGTAACATTGATATCCATAGGAGCCAATCATCCTTTCTCAGGTAGCCGGGGAGGCTACCGCTACTTTACCACGAACCGTTGCGGTTCGGCTGCGACGTGATTTCCAGCACCTGTCCCCGCCCGATGCTGGCATCGCTTTCCAACCATTGCGGCTGGAAATTTCAGCCTACCACAAAAGATGGTTTAAGTGTGGTTAATCCACTTTGATTTGTGTCAAATTTTTGAATTTTAAAGAGTTTTGGACGGAGAAATTTTGCGTATTTCCGTGTCGAGCGCGAGCGACTCAGAAGCCCGGTCTTCAAGACCCCATATTTTTCAATCGTCTGCGCTGGACAGAGGATGGAATCTTCATGGCTTCCCGATATTTTGCAACCGTGCGGCGTGCAATGTCGATCCCTTCAGCCTTCATCATGATAACCAGTTTGTCATCAGAGAGAATTTTCTTCGGGTCTTCATTATCGATCAATTCCTTGAGGCGGTATTTGACCGACTCGGAGGAATGCGCATCCCCGCCATCGCCCGCGGAAATCGCAGACGTGAAGAAATATTTCAGTTCAAACATGCCCCTAGGGCATGACATGAATTTATTGTTGGTTACGCGAGAGACCGTGGATTCATGCATCTCGATCTCGTCGGCAATATCCTTAAGCGTCAAAGGCTTCAGGAAGCGCACACCGTGTTCGAAAAACTGGCTCTGGGTTTTTACAAGCGCCGTGGCCACTTTCAAAATGGTACGAGCCCGCTGGTCCAGTGCTTTCACAAGCCAATTGGCATTGGACAGGCAATCGGAAACAAAGGCTTTTGCCTCTTTGTCACTGCCGATTTCGCTCAGCTCTGACAGATATTGCTGGTTGACCAGAACCTTCGGCAGGGTGTCGGTATTCAGCTCCACGACCCAGGTGCCCGCCCGGCTTTTTTGCACGAAAATATCAGGTACGACCGGCTGTACTGCCTGCCCGCCATAGGCCAGGCCGGGTTTTGGATTGAGGACTCTGATTTCCTTGATCATGTCGGCAAGGTCATTCTGGTCCACACCACAAAGGCGCTTCAGGGCAGGCATGTCGCGTTTGGCCAGCAGGTCAAGGTTCTCTACCAGCGCCTGCATGGCCGGGTCATACCGGTCCAGTTCCTTGAGTTGTATCGCCAGGCATTCAGAAAGCGATCGAGCAAATACGCCAGATGGCTCAAGCGACTGGAGCCTGAGAAGGATTTGATCGACATCTTCCTGATTGGCGCCAAGCCTTTCTCCAACGTCAGATGCCTCTTCCGCATTCACATAGCCGGATTCGTCAACCAGATCGATCAGGTGTGTGGCGATAAGACGGTCTGCCGGATCGTGAAGCAGGACAGCCATTTGTCGCATAAGGAAATCATGCAGGTTTTCTTCGCCTTCCAGGGTTTGGTCGAGACTGCGTTCATCG
>JABXIV010000149.1 GCA_013372925.1 Alphaproteobacteria bacterium | reverse complement strand
TTTATACAAAGATATCAAGCCAGGATAAGAGTGGATTACGAGCGAAGTTGATTTTTTTCAGGTGAAAGGGTGGACCTAAGTCTTTCTGAGCTGGAGCATTGTTAGGTAGCTGAGAAGTATTATCGTGACCATGGCAGCCAAAATGAAGGTGAAGGAAATTTCATACCGAAGACGGGGCATGATCGCCATGACCGCCTTGGTTGGATTATAAATCAACTGAATTTGGCCGGATTCCTCAGACATGCTTTCCGGCAAGTGGAGCGGCTTTGTCACAGAGATTTCAGTGCCGATGACCGCGGCAACCAGTTTTTCATACATGGTGTATGACAAAATACGATCATTTATGGATTCGCCCAGTATGGCATTGTGATCTTCATAAATGCGCGCCTCGCGCATAAAGTCGTGAAGGGTGAGGCCTTCAACAATGTCCTGTGCCAGTTCAGAATCCAGAATAAGAACAGCCCGCGCCGCAGGCTTTTCAAGCGTCGTCAAGAGCTGGTCCATATTCTTTATGTTCTGCGACCGAAATTCCTGGATATTCAGGTAGAATTGGAAAAGGGCGCAGAAGGTTCCTGCTATCACCGCGAAAACAACCGTTTTAGCGCTGATGCCATCCAGCATTCCTTTGATCCAGCTCTGACTCACGTTTTCAGCCTCTCCCTGAACGGGGCTATTATCGTGTACTCAAAACCAATCAATCAACCACAATTTTAGAAAGTTCAGCCCAAGGCTGCGAGGACCATGAGGGCTTTTGTTGATTCGCACGATTGTCTATGTGATCGAGATTTTGAGCAAGCCTTTTTTTTACCAAATATTGTGTCTCTTAAATTCCATTCTACTAATTGAGGGGCTATAGTGTGGCGCTGAAACATGCACACACCATAAAAGAAACAGCGTTAAGAGTGGGAGGCACAGTCAAAATGGCTGAAGCGGCGACTGTAGAGAACATGGAACCGAAGGGTCTTCTTGAAGAGAGGCACGTTTACAAACCGTTCCGGTACCCTTGGGCTTACGAAGCTTGGCTGACACAGCAACAAATTCACTGGCTGCCGGAAGAAGTGCCGCTGGCAGAGGATGTTCGTGACTGGGCCAAAAAGCTGACAGACGCCGAGAAAAACCTGCTGACCCAGATTTTCCGCTTCTTCACGCAAAGCGATATCGAGGTGAATAATTGCTACATGAAGCATTACACCAAGATATTCAAACCGACAGAAGTACAGATGATGCTGTCGGCTTTTTCGAATATGGAGACCATCCATATTGCGGCATACAGCCACCTGCTTGACACCATCGGCATGCCGGAAACCGAATATTCTGCTTTCCTCCGCTACAAGGAGATGAAAGACAAATATGATTATATGCAGCAGTTCAACTCCAACGATCTGCGGTCTGCGGCGTTGACGCTTGCTGTGTTCGGTGCCTTCACTGAGGGCCTGCAGCTTTTCGCTAGTTTCGCCATGCTGTTGAATTTCCCACGCTTCAACAAAATGAAGGGCATGGGACAGATCGTTACCTGGTCAGTTCGGGATGAAAGCCTGCACTGCAACAGCATCATCAAGCTGTTCCATACTTTGATGTCTGAGCATCCTGAACTGTGGGATGACCAGATGAAGGAAGAACTGACAACGGCCTGTAAGACCATCGTGACCCATGAGGATGCCTTCATCGATCTAGCATTCGGCATGGGGGCGATCGAAGGCCTGAAGGCGGAAGAAGTGAAGCAATATATTCGCTATATTGCTGACAGGCGCTTGTCCCAGTTGGATCTGGATGAAGTGTTCCATGTGGAAGCCAATCCGCTACCATGGCTCGATAGCATGCTGAACGCAGTGGAACACACAAACTTCTTTGAAAACCGGGCAACTGAGTATTCAAAAGCGGCCACTCAAGGCTCGTGGGAGGAGGCGTTCGAATAGGATCGAACCCCAAGCCACTGCGGCTTGTAAAATCGTTGTTCGGATAAAAAAGCGCCCGAGGACTATCCCCGGGCGCTCTGAGTTTGGGTGCTTCTCAAAGGGGAGGTTTTTAGTCGTCGAGGGTGGCGGCGAGGATCGCCAACCCTGTCGCAACAAGAACCGCTGCACCCACATCCTCGTCATCCAGTTCCAGACGCTGCTGATGATGCAGGTCACTGGAGCGAGGCTCATGACGGCTGTACTCGGAACTCCAGCCATAGTCGCCGCCATATCCTGAATAGCGCCTGTCTTTTGCCCACTGCTGGCTAAGGCGCGTTGATAGGTTGGTGTAATAGTGATCCGCGCTGTAATGGATCTTCTGTGCCAGGGCGCGGCCCAGGTCCGCCGCTGCTTCTTCCCGTACTTCATGGGCCACATGGCGGCGATATTCGGGCGTGTTGCGCGCGAACAGCTTGGCCACACCATCAGAAGGCATATGGCGTGTCTGGATGATGCCGCAGTTGGTGCGGGCCAGCAGGTCAGTGCCATAGCTGAAGTCTTCCGCAGAGCGTAGCTGGATATAGTCTGTGTCACGGCCATAGCCAAAATCGCGCATTACGATCTTCACGCCATAGGAGGCAAAGGCTTCACCCTTTTCTTTCACCTTGGTGTAGTAGGCCTTCTGGAAGTTGCCACATCGGCCACCCACATGGCGATTGCGTTTTTTGTATTTCTTGTCTTTCCGGTCAGTATCAACCACACGGAAACCAAACTGATAGTCCTGTTCACGAGCGCGAACGATCAGGTCTGCATGATGCCGTTCAGTCACCAGTTGAACATAGTCGGGCAGGCCATAGCGGATATGCTTGAGCGCCCGTGCTTCAAAAGCCGTCAACCCTGCTTCCCGGCGCTCGTTCCGGGTATCCACATCAATGAAGACCTGCATGGGATGGTTGGCCCGGAAGGTAATGCTTGCAGGGTCAAAAATTGGTGGAGCCTGTGGCTCTCTGTGGTCTGCCATTGCTGCACTGCCAATCGTGAAAGAAGTGGCAAGGGACAGGATTGCAGTTCTTATTTTCGCTGTCATGGCTCGGGTCTCCTCGTCTGATAGAATCACCCTAGCCCTTTGGCGCTTACCTAAATCTGAGCCGTATGTTCAGCCGTGGTTCATTTATTCGCCAACACAGCAGGCAATAAAAAAGGCGGGGTAAATCCCGCCCTTTTGTTTGTTTTGTTAGTGGCGCGTTTTTAAAGCGCGCCGTGGCAATGCTTGAACTTCTTGCCCGAACCACATGGGCAAGGGTCATTCCGGCCCACATCACCGAACGGATTACTTGCCGGGCGTGGTGCCTGAAGGTTGCCACCGCCGACTGAGGACATGTCCCCGTGGCAATGCTTGAATTTCTTGCCTGAGCCACATGGGCACGGCGCATTGCGCGGAACATCACCCCAAGTGCTTGTGTCATTCGGGTTGATGCCGCTCATTGGTGCACCGCCAACCGCAGCCTCTGGGGCGGGGTGGCTTTCCTGGAACACCGACGGCGCTTCAGGCTCAAGATCTGCCGGGTCAATCTGCGGCGCGAGCTCGATACGGGCCAGAAGCTGAACGGTTGCTTCGCGAATATAATAGAGCATGCCCTCGAAGAGAGAGAAGGCCTCGGTTTTATATTCGTTCAACGGGTCGCGCTGGCCGTAGGCACGCAGGCTAACGCCCTGACGCAGGTGATCCAGGTTCTGAAGGTGCTCTTTCCATTCCTGATCCAGAACCTGCAGGAGGATATTTTTCTCGATATCCTTTTCCCACATGCCGTGCCCGGTTTCAGGGTCGGCGGTTCCGGTCATTTCGTTAACGCTTTTCGCCTTCTCGGCCATCATCTGGCTGGTGGCTTCTTCAAGGCGCTCGATAATCACATGGTCATCAACACCCTCTTCTGAAGCCCAGGCTTTGATGTCGGCGTCAATGCCCAGTTTGCTTTGAACATCTTCATGAAGGCCTTCGATATCCCACTGCTCGGGGTAGGATTTCGGCGGAATGCGGCTCTCCACAATATGGTGGATCACGTCGGCGCGCATATCCCTGATGGTTTCGGAAACCTCGTCCGCATCCATCACTTCTTTGCGCTGCTCATAGATTGCCCGGCGCTGATCGTTCATCACATCGTCGAACTTTACGAGGTTTTTCCGGATGTCATAGTTCCGGGCCTCAACCTTCTGCTGTGCTTTTTCGATCGCTTTGTTGATCCATGGGTGGATGATGGCCTCGCCTTCTTCGATGCCAAGACGAACAAGCATGGCGTCCATGCGTTCTGGGCCGAAGATGCGCATCAGGTCATCCTGAAGGGACAGGAAGAATTTGGTGCGGCCAGGGTCGCCCTGACGACCGGAACGACCACGGAGCTGGTTGTCGATCCGGCGGCTTTCATGCCGCTCTGTCGCCATCACATAAAGGCCACCGGCCTCAAGAACTTTCTGTTTCTCTTCTTCCACTTCCTTGCGGATGCGGTCAGAAATCTCTTTGACTTTAGCTTCGTCTTCAATGCCGTCAGTTTCTTCGGCAATACGCATGTCTGCGTTACCACCAAGCTGAATATCCGTACCGCGGCCTGCCATGTTCGTGGCAATCGTTACGGCCCCGAGACGACCGGCCTGGGCAATGATGCCTGCTTCCTGTTCGTGGAAGCGGGCGTTCAGAACCTGGTGCTTGATCTTCTTCTTTTTGAGGAATTCTGAAAGCGCTTCTGATTTCTCAATCGAAACTGTGCCTACCAGTACGGGCTGGCCCTTCTGCTGCGCATCATCAATATCCTTGATGATGGCGTTAAATTTTTCGGCTGACGTGCGGTAAAACTCGTCGTGCTCGTCTTTCCGGGCAACAGGGACGTTGGTTGGAATTTCGATAACGCCAAGGCCGTAAATTTCGCCAAATTCCTCGGCCTCTGTTGCTGCCGTGCCGGTCATGCCGGCAAGCTTGGGATACATACGGAAGTAATTCTGGAAGGTAATGGACGCCAGTGTCTGGTTTTCAGGCTGGATCGCTACGTTTTCCTTGGCTTCAAGCGCCTGGTGCAAGCCGCCAGAATAACGACGGCCATCCATCATCCGGCCGGTAAATTCGTCAATGATAACGACCTTGCCGCCCTTGACGATATAATCGGTATCACGTTCGAACATGGTGTGGGCTTTAAGCGCCTGATCAACATGGTGCACGATCTGCGTGTTCTCATAGTCGTACAGGTTATCCGATTTCAGAAGCCCGGCATCGGCGAGGATCTTTTCCATTTTCTCGTGGCCTTCTTCTGTAAGGGCCACGTGTTTGGCTTTCTCGTCTTTCTCGTAATCTTCTTCGGTCAGGTCTGCGACCAGCTTGTCAATGGTGACATACAGCTCTGATTTGTCCTCGGTCGGGCCAGAGATAATCAGCGGCGTCCGCGCTTCATCAACCAGGATCGAGTCCACCTCATCGACGATGGCAAAATGGAAAGGCCTTTGAACCATCTGGTCCTTGTGCGTTTTCATGTTGTCACGAAGATAATCAAACCCGAGCTCGTTGTTGGTGGCGTAGGTGATATCGCATTTATAGGCTTCGCGGCGCTCTTCGTCGGTTTTGCCGGGAACAATCACGCCAGTGGTCATGCCAAGGAAGCCGTATACCTTGCTCATCCACTCGGCATCACGGGCCGCCAGATAATCGTTTACGGTTACCACATGCACGCCTTTGCCGGGCAGGGCATTCAGGTAGGCAGCCAATGTTGCAACGAGGGTTTTACCCTCACCTGTTTTCATCTCTGCGATGCTGCTGTCGTTCAGCACCATGCCGCCGATAAGCTGCACGTCATAGTGTCTCAGGCCAATCGCGCGTGTGGCTGCTTCGCGCACCACTGCAAATGCCTCAACCAGCAGGTCGTCTACGGTTTCACCTGCTTCCAGGCGATCACGAAATTCTTGGGTTTTGGCCTTAAGCGCATCATCGGACAATGCTTTTATGTCGTCGGCGAGAGCGCCAATGGCATCCACTTTTGGCTGTAGTTTTGCGAGATAACGATCGTTTGCAGATCCAAAAATCTTTTTGGCGAGTGTACCTAGTCCCAGCATATTTCTTTCCTGACCAGCCCCTGGTTCCAAATTCTGACAATACCAGTCGTCAAATTGGGTCGCATATTGCGGCAGGTCGTAATGTGATCCCTGAGGGAATGCGTTACTGACTTTATTAGTATATGCAGTTTTACAACTACAGGCGTGCAGGCACAGATAAGTATCGCTCGCCCATCTGTCAACTGGTGCGGCATGATGAAGCGGTGAATCACTCTTTTGGTGCCACTTTTCTTGCTGAATGGGAAAACTGGGGGCATGATGCGGCAATTCAAATGCCCTGATCAAAGGTGATGCTATGTCCGAGTCTAAAGTTTCTCCGCTCGCTCCGGAAGGATTTCCAAACATGTTGCCCGTTGCCGGTGTTGAGATCGGTGCTGTTGCGGCGGGTTTCCGCTATACCGGGCGCCCTGATCTGATGATGGCTGTTTTTGCGGATGGCACTGCTGCGGCGGGTGTGTTCACCCGCACCAAGGCACCTGCAGCACCGGTTGACTGGTCAAAGGGAGCGCTATCGGAAAATGGTGGCACGGCCAAGGCCCTTGTTGTGAATGCGGGGAACGCAAACGCCTTCACGGGCGAGCGCGGCATGAAAGCAGCAACCAAGTCTGCCGAAGTGGCCGCTGCCATTGTGGGCTGTGCACCGAATGAAGTGATGCTGGCATCCACTGGTGTGATTGGCGTGCCTATGAACGGAAGCCTTTTTGAAAAGCCGCTGGAGACCATCCACGCAGGGCTTTCGGGCGCGCTTTGGAAAGACGCCGCCCGGGCGATCATGACCACCGATACCTTCCCAAAGGGTGGCAGCCGGGTTGCTGAAGTGGAAGGCCGTCCGGTCACTATTTCCGGTTTCGCCAAGGGCTCGGGGATGATTGCCCCTGATATGGCGACGATGCTTGGATTTGTGTTTACGAATGCAGCCCTTACGCCCGCGTGCCTGCAGGCGATCCTGTCTGAAGCAACTGACCTTAGTTTCAACAGCATTACTGTTGACGGGGATACATCCACAAACGATACGGTGCTTGCGTTTGCGACAGGTCAGAATGTTCGGTTTGACCCGATTGATGACCCCAATGACCCACGCCTTGATAATTTCAAGGCCTGCTTTACCGACCTGATGACCGACCTTGCACAACAGATCGTTCGTGATGGGGAGGGCGCGACCAAATTTGTCTCTGTAACAATTGAAGGCGCGGAAAATGACGCCGCCGCCCGCACAATTGCGAAATCGGTTGCGAACAGCCCCTTGGTGAAAACCGCAATTGCGGGCGAAGACCCGAATTGGGGCCGCTTGGTGATGGCTGTCGGTAAGGCCGGGGAAGCCGCAGATCGAGACAAGCTTCAAATCTGGATTGGCGGCCAGCAAGTGGCCAAAAACGGGGCCGTGCACCCGCGCTACAGCGAACCTGAGGCAGCGGCCCATATGAAAGGGCAGGAGATTGACATCAGGATCAATGTTGGCGTGGCAGATGGCACCGCCACCGTTTGGACCTGCGACCTGACCTATGATTATATCCGCATCAACGCGGATTATCGCAGCTAGGACGAAATTTCCATCCTTCGGAAAAGGGCACCCGGTGGTTTCTGCCGGGTGTTGTTTTTTAAGGGCGTAGTTCTTTGATTTTAAAGGAATAATTCTTTGGCATGAGTCTTGTATCAATCAGGGTGGGGATTGAGACCGGAGTTTGCTGGAGAAAAAAATGTCTACCGTCAATCTAGAGTTACAAATGAAGTTTCTGGCGGAACTGAATGAAGCCCTGACAGACGCCCTGGATCGTTATTCTGATGAAGGTGCTGAAAAGCTGGCAGAGCTGAATTACATGAAGCAGGAAGTTGCCCGTGCCCGCCGTGTGATTGCTGACCGCATGAACCACGATGCGGATAATAAAGCTGGGCGTCGCTCTGCGCGTCATTCCGCTGGCCATTTTCAGGAAGCTGCCTTCAGCTAATAGCTGAAGGCCATCGAATGGTTTCTTGAGTCTTAGCCGTTGTTGGCTGCAGCGGTGCTGTCGCTTACGCCTTGCGCCAGCATATTGAAAATGCTGTCCAGAATCTCGGGCAGAACACCAAAGCCACCGGCTACGCCTGCGGCTGCCAAGGCAGCCAGCATGCCGTATTCGATAGCGGTGGCCCCAGCTTCATCCTTGCTCAGATTGGAAAGCTGCCACCGGCAATATCGTGCTGCCTGATCGATTTGAAGTATTGATGCCATTAGTCTGTTCCGCTCACCTCTTCCGCACCAGCCTCGCCTTCAAACCTAAACAAGTTGTTAAAGCTTGAATTTGGCTAAAAGTGTGTTTACCCGTATCCCCCATGATGGATTGCCCGGAACCCAATGTGAAAGTTGATGCTGGCCTGCCGACCGTGCTGGTTGCAGCAATCGCCCTTATTGATGTTGATGGCCGCGTTCTGATTGCGCAGCGCCCAGAAGGCAAGTCTATGGCTGGCCTGTGGGAATTCCCCGGTGGCAAGGTCGAAGAAGGCGAAATCCCCGAAGCGGCCCTTATCCGCGAATGCAAGGAAGAGCTGGATATCGACATCACGGCCGCCTGCCTTGCGTCTTTTGCCTTCGCGTCGCATACCTATGAAAAGTTTCACCTGTTGATGCCGCTATACCTGTGCCGCAAGTGGGAAGGCCTGGTGCGGGGCATGGAAGGGCAGGCAACCAAATGGGTGAAAATCCGCGATCTGGGTGAATACCCGATGCCGCCTGCAGATGCCCCCCTGGTTGCCATGCTTCGGGATTTCTTTTGACCCTGAAGGCACTGGAACGTCTTTTGTGTGCCGACAAGCGCTCCATCGATGTGCTTGAAACGGTTCGCGCCACGGGCCCCAAAGGGGCCTATGTGGCAGCGGGCTTTGTGCGGAATCGATATTGGGACAGCCTTTATAAGCCCGCGCCAAAGGTGCCTGAAGGGGATGTCGATGTGGTCTATTTCGACAGTATCTATAATCTGAAAACCCGTGATATGGCCTATGAGGCATCGCTCAAGCTTGTGCTGCCGGGCGTGGACTGGCAGGTGCGCAATCAGGCCAGGATGCACAGCTTTGGCGACTATGAACCCTTCTCGGGTGTGGAGCACGCGTTGCGGCATTGGTCGGAAACGGCGACAGCCGTCGGCGTTCGCCTGTCACCCACCGGCAGTTTCGAATGGCTGGCGCCCTTCGGGTTTGATGACCTGTTTGGACATACGCTGTGCATAACACCGGCGATGAAAGCCCGAGACCCTGAGGGCTATGACGCCCGTATTGATAAAAAGAAGTGGCTGGAACGTTGGCCCAACCTGAAGGTTATTCGCTAGGTTTTTCTGGCGGGCCACCAGCCTTCAAGGCATCGGCCAAATTCACCTTGCCGCTACCGGGCTTTAGCGGCTTTTGCTGGTTCGCATGCGGATGCCAGCCGGTCATATACATAATCTGGAAGGTTGCAGGGATGCGTCCGTCTGCCATGCCAAACTTGGTTTGGTAAATCTCGCAGGCGCGCATCAACACATCGCGCCGCAGGAAGGTTCGGCTGCGGGCATGCATCGCGTTCACTTCACCCATGCCCCGCAGTTCCTGCATCAGCTTCAGCGGATGCTCGTAGGTAACGGTGATGGTGTCCATGTCGGTTACAGGGAGGGCGAACCCGGCCCGCTGCAAAAGGCTGCCAAGATCACGAACATCGGCGAATGGGATTACCCTTTGGTTAGCACCACCGGTCAGCTCCGCTTCTGCGGCTAGCAGGGAATGTCCCAGCTCATGCAGGGTGTCGCCGCCAAAGAGGGCTGCCATGAACAGTCCGTCCGGTTTCAACGCCCTGTTTGCCTGCACCATCAACCCAGGCAGATCATTGACCCAGTGTAGGGCCAGGTTAGAGACAACCAAATCAAATGTGCCCGCGTCCACAGGCAAAGGCTCGTCGCCCATACCCACAGTCTGGATGGTGCCGCCTGTGCTGTGCGGCGCGAAATTTCCGCCGATATCAAGCGTATTCGTGAAATCGCGGTTTATGTCCGCTAGCCGATCAAGGATGCGGTCAGCAATCTCGGCACGCAGAAAATCAAAATCCGGCCCCATGGAACGGCCCCGCTGGCGGTTGCGATCCACCGCCTTGGCGTCGAACAGAGATATATTGTCGTTTTGCGTGCTCATGGGCTTTCAAATAAGCGAGCCGCCTTCACTGTGCAACTGGTTTCGCCATGAACCTGCTGCTATGGTTTTGAAATGATGGGGATGCAAACGATGCTTGGCAAGCTAGGGACAGGGGTGGTGGACTTCCTGCTGCCGCCGCGTTGCCCTGCCTGCGGCGAACGGATCATGTCTCATGGGCATTTGTGCGCTGCTTGCTGGAACAAACTTGTCCCTATCTCAGACCCTTTGTGTAATCAATGTGGGTTGCCTTTCGAATATAACGCGGGCGACAGGGCGCATTGCGGCTCTTGCATGAAAGAGCTGCCAGCTTTTGATTGGGCCCGTGCTGCTGTGTCGTATGACGATCTGGGTAAAAGCCTTGTCCTCAAGTTGAAGCATGGCAAGTCTGGGGCTGGTGTGCCTGCGCTTGCAGCCATGATGGCACGGCTGGTGCCACCTGAGCGCAGTGTCGATATTATCGTGCCGGTGCCGCTGCACAGAAAGCGATTGTTGCAGCGGCGGTTCAATCAATCCCAATTGCTGGCTTCAGCTTTGGGAAAGAAGCTTGGGTTGCCCTGTGATCCTTTCGTGCTGGAAAGGAGGCGGGCCACGCCAAGCCAGGGCACGTTGGGTAGAAAAGCACGCTTACGGAATGTGGAAGGCGCCTTCAACGTTTCTGAAAGCCGTCGGGTCCGCATTGATGGCGCGTCGGTTCTGCTGGTGGATGATGTGCTGACGACGGGTGCAACAGCGTCGGCCTGCGCGAAAACGCTGAAGCGCTTTGGTGCAAAAGAAGTGGGGGTGGTCGCGTTCGCGCGCGTTGCCCTGCCAAGGCGAAGCTAGTTGTTCACGAATAGATGATCGCGGGATTTCCTTTAAATTTTCCCCGGTTTCCCTTACATATTTGGCAAGACAAGGCCGCAGTGCGGCTGTTTGAGTATGAAGTAAAGGAACCCCTTGTGGCTGATGTAGTTATTTATAGTTCGAATATGTGCCCCTATTGCCATCGTGCAAAGGCGCTCCTGAAGCAGAAGGGCGCACGTTTCAAGGAAATCAATGTTGATATGAACCCGGCCGCGCGCCGCGAAATGCGTGAGAAGGCCGGCGGTGTTAACACTGTCCCGCAAATATGGATCGGGCAGCGCCACATTGGCGGGTGTGACGACCTCTATGCGCTTGAGGCGCGTGGCGGCCTAGCCAGTCTTTTGTCTGCGGAGTAGATGGTTTGCGTGCAGCCCTGATACAGTTGAACACTGGCAATGTGATTGAGGACGCAATCACTGTGGCAGAAGGCTTTATCAGGGAAGCTGTGGAACAGGGGGTGGCCTTTGTCAGCACGCCTGAAACTACGCACCTGATGGAAATGAACCGGACACTCGTTCTGGAAAAGACATTTCCGGAAGACCAGGACCCGGGTGTAAAGCGGTTTCGCGCATTGGCCGCAGAACTGGGAATATGGCTGCACATCGGATCGCTGATCATCAAGGTAGCCGATAACCGCCTTGCGAACCGAAGCTTCCTGTTCAGCCCGGAAGGTGAGATGATCGCCACCTATGACAAGATGCATCTTTTT
>JABXIV010000114.1 GCA_013372925.1 Alphaproteobacteria bacterium | reverse complement strand
GTTTGGCCCATAAGCGGCCCTTTGATTACAGGAAAGTCTGCGGCAGTAACCGCAACGGACGATATGGCCATAACCGAGGCCAGCATCGTCAATGAAGTAAAGATGCGTTTCATTATAATTCCCCATCAAACGCTTGATATAACGCTCGGTCATATAGGGACGGGCGGTCGTGCATTCAATGGATCGGCGATGAAGCGTGCAGAAAAAACGTTATATTGTTACATGTCGAGTTCTTTGAGAATGGCGGCGCGATCTGCGTCTTTCACCGCAGGGCCATGGCGCACTTCCGGCGCAGTGCGCGAAAACTTCGGCGTGGGCGCAGGCTGGCGCGTGCCGTCAATCTCGATGAAGCTTTCACGGGCTTGATTGTGTGGGTGTTCGTGCGCTTCCCAAAATGGCAGGATTGGGGCGAAGCAGGCATCTGTGCCGCCCAGCAAGGCATCCCATTCTTCCAGTGTTTTGGTTTTGAACAGGGTTTTCAGCTCGTCCTTCAGGGCAGGCCATTCGCCGGGGTTCAGGTGCTTCTGCATCCAGCCTGCGTCAAGGCCTGTCTTGTCGATGAACACCTGCATGAACTGGGGTTCAATCGCGCCCAGGCTTGCGAATTTGCCGTCTTTGGTTTCGAACGTACCGTAGAAGTGCGCGCCACCGTCCAAGAGGTTCACGCCGCGCATGGGCGCCCAGCGATAGTTTGACATCAGCGTATGGAAAATGCTCATCAGCGCTGATGAGCCTTCGACCATGCTCACGTCAATCGCCTGCCCCTTGCCTGAAGTGCGGGCTTCCAGAATGCCGCACACAAGGCCAAAGGCCAGCATCATGCCGCCGCCGCCATAGTCGCCTACCAGATTAAGGGGGGCAACCGGAGGGCCGTCTTTCGGGCCCATGGCGTGCAGGGCGCCGGATAGCGAGATATAGTTGATGTCATGCCCGGCGGCGTTCGCGAGTGGGCCTGTCTGGCCCCAGCCGGTCATACGGCCATAAACGATCTTGGGGTTGGCTTTCAGCACGTCATCCGGCCCAAGGCCCAGCTTTTCCATCACGCCGGGTCGGAAGCCTTCAAACAGTGCATCGGCTGTTTTGGCAAGCTCAAGGAAGATCTTTCGGTCTTCCTCGGCTTTCAGGTCAAGGGCGATGGAGCGCTTGCCGCGCCTGTTGATATCGCCCTTCATATCAAGGGGGGAGGAGCCGGGGCGGTCGATCGCGATCACTTCCGCGCCCATATCTGCCAGCATCATTCCGGCAAACGGGCCTGGCCCGATGCCAACAAGTTCCAGAATGCGTACGCCGTTAAGTGGCCCCATGTGTTCCCCCTTTTATTGCTCCCGCTTACTTGGGTGCCATGCGCGCGGCGGCATCCATGCGGATCACTTCACCATTAAGGTAGGTGTTTTCCACGATATGACCAGCCAGCTTTGCATATTCCTGTGGCTTGCCCAGGCGTTTCGGGAACACAACCTGGTTGGTTAGGCTTTCAACGGCGGCTTCTGGCAGGCCGTCAAACAGTGGTGTGTGAATGAAGCCTGGTGCGATGGTCATCACGCGCACACCCTGGCGGGCAAATTCGCGCGCGGTCGGCAGCGTCATGCCAACGATACCGCCCTTTGATGCAGAGTATGCAGCCTGGCCGATCTGGCCTTCATATGCTGCAACGCTTGCTGTGTTGATGATTACGCCGCGTTCGCCGTCCTCGCCTGGTTCGTTGTGTTGCATGGCTTCTGCCGCTTGCGCCAGTACGTTGAAGCTGCCGATCAGGTTGATGGCGATCACTTTGTTGAAGTGCGCCATCCCAAAGCGGTTGCCTTCACGGTCCAGCACTTTCTGCGGATTACCGATGCCGGCGCAGTTCACGGCGATATCAACGCTGCCGTATGTGCTCTTGGCGGTGGCAATGGCGTTCGCCACATCCTCTTCGCTGGTGACATCTGTTTTCACGTATGTTGCAGCATCACCAAGGCTTGCAGCCAGCCCGTTGCCCATCTCGTCGTTTAGATCGAGAATAACGGCGTTCGCGCCTTTGGATACAAAAAATTCAACAGTTGCGCGGCCAAGGCCACTTGCCCCGCCAGTTACCAGTGCGGTTTTACCCTTTAGTTCCATGAGAAATCTCCAAACCTGAAATTTTGCAGCGCAGCATAAAGCTGTGCAGGTGCGAAATCAAGCGCGGAGGTACGGGATCAAACGGTTGTGTATTGGCTGATAGGGTGGTCGTCACCCGGCAGTTGGATTTCGCGGTCAAACACCAGCCCCAACTTCTCGATCAGGCCGATGGATTTTTGGTTTTTCGGGTTTACGATGGCCAGGATGCGTGGGATGCTCAGTGCTTCTCGCCCGAACTTCAAAACGGCTGCAGCAGATTCGTAGCCGTATCCCATGCGCATGTGTTCGGGCAGGAAGGTGAAGCCAATATCGGGGGCATTGAGGCCGTCGCGGTTAACGAGCCCGCAGGTGCCAACGGGTGTGTCGTCCTCTTTCAGTTCTACGACATACAGCCCGAAGCCGTTTGCTTCGTAGCTGGGGATCAGGCGCTCCTTCAAATATGTTTCTGCATCCTCAATGGTGCGAAGGCCTCTGTCTCCCACAAACTCCAGGAAGCCCGGGCTGTTATATATAGCCAATTTGAACGCTGCGTCTGCAGGAGTCGCTTCCCTGAGGCGTAGCCGGTTGGTCTCGATTATATAACGCTGAACGCTTTTCATGGTTATCCTCGCCGTCGTCTAGGATGGGCTCCTGTATGGCCACCCTATAAAGTCTTTTATATGATGTGAAATGATAGTATTTCACTTTAGTATGAATAATTTTCACGTAAGAGCATGTAATGAATAAGTTGCCGCCACTTAAGGCGATGAGGGCCTTTGAAGCCACTGCGCGCCACCTTAGCTTCAGTCAGGCTGCAGATGAACTGTGTGTAACGCAAAGCGCCATTAGCCATCAGGTGCGTGCGCTTGAGGAATTTCTAGGCAAGCAGCTCCTTGTCAGAAGCGGGAAGATTGTTTCGCTTACGCATGAGGGAGCCATGTTCCAATCGGTGGTGGGCGACTGTTTCAAGCGCATGGCGTCAGTAACGGACCATCTTGTGGGGAAGGACCGGACGACCTTGAAGTTGATGGTGCAAACGTCGTTGGCGTCGGAATGGCTGGTACCCCGCCTGCATGCGTTTGTGGAAGCCCATCCTGAGATTGATACGCGGCTCGACACCTTTGTTTTGGTCAGTACGTTCGACCCGACAGACTACGATATCCTGATCGGGGCCTGGACGGCACCTGAAGGGTTCGTGTCGCAGAAGATGAGAGATAACCGATGGTATCCGGTATGTGCCCCGGCGCTCTATGATCAATTGGATCAAGATGATCCGGGCTCTCTTCTGAACTTTCCGCTCTATAGTACGGAAGAAGGCAGCGATTGGACGCTGTGGATGCAGCAGCAAGGGTTACCTGTGCCGTTGGCACCGGATATCAGGCATTTCAATCTGGCGCTGTTGGCGATCCGCGCGGCGCTTGCAGGAAAGGGTATTGCCCTTGCACATGATTTTGTGGCTGAGGATCTCATTCAGGCGGGGCGTTTGATGTCGCTGAAGCAGTTCACCTATAGTTTGCCATGGGGGCAATATTACCTGCATCACCGATCCAGTTCACACAATGCAGATGAAATCGGTACCTTCATTCGCTGGTTGCAGCAGGAGGTGGGGCAGGAATAAGGGCTGGACCTCGCGCATGATCATATTATTGTGATGGATCATTGAAGCGCTTTGCCTTGGATTCCATTGCGGGGTGCCCATATTGCCTGTTCCCTGTATTTGTTGGCTCATGAAAGGGCCGGAGGCATTTATGACATTTGATTATGATCTTTTTGTAATTGGCGCCGGCTCTGGCGGTGTGCGTGCAAGCCGGATTGCGGCGGGCTTTGGCGCGAAGGTTGCTGTGGCGGAAGAATTCCGCGTTGGCGGCACCTGTGTAATTCGTGGCTGTGTGCCCAAGAAGCTGCTTGTGTACGCGTCCCATTTTTCTGAGGATTTCGAAACAGCAAAAGGCTTTGGCTGGACTGTGGGTGAAACCAGTTTCGACTGGGCTGAATTAATTGCGCGCAAGGACGCGGAAATCGACCGCCTGAATGGTCTTTATATCCAAACGCTTACGAATGCCGGTGTGGAGATCATTGATGGCCGCGCGGTGGTCACAGGGCCGAATGAGGTCAGCGTAGGCGGGCGCAGAATTACAGCCAAGACAATTCTGGTGGCTGTTGGCGGTTGGCCGCAGATGCCCCATGTGCCAGGCATCGAGCATGCCATCACCTCGAACGAAGCGCTGCATCTTGAAAAACAACCCAAGCGCATCGTGATTGTGGGCGGTGGTTATATCGCTGTGGAGTTCGCGGGCATCTTTAACGGTATGGGATCGGACGTGATCCAGCTTTACCGGGGTGAGCAGATCATGCGCGGCTTTGATGATGATCTCAGGCACCGGTTGGCAGACGAGATGGTCAAAAAGGGCATCGACCTGCGCACAGGCCTGAACGTTGCCCGGATTGAAAAGGCAGCGGATGGCGTACGCCTGACGCTCACCGATGACAGTATCCTTGAAGCCGACGCCGTGATGTATGCCACCGGGCGCGTGCCCAACACCAAAGGGCTGGGCCTTGAAGACGCAGGCGTGGCGCTTGATGAAAATGGCGCGGTGATTGTGGACGGCTACGGCAAGACCAGCGTTGACAGTATCTATGCTGTCGGGGACGTGACAGACCGTATCCAGTTGACACCTGTGGCGATCAAGGAAGGCCATGCGTTTGCCCTGACCGTATTCGGTGGTACGCCAACCTCGCCAGAGCATGACGCGGTGCCTTCGGCCGTGTTTTCGCAGCCGCCGATTGGCACGGTCGGCCTGTCGGAATCGGACGCGCGGGCGAAATATGATGCCATTGAGGTTTTTGAATCCGATTTCCGGCCAATGAAACATACGCTTGGCGGCGCGACAGAACGCGCCTATACCAAATTGATCGTTGACAAAGCCAGCGACAAAGTGGTTGGTGCGCACATGATTGGCTTGGATGCCGCCGAGATCATTCAGGGTATCGGTATTGCAGTACGCGCGGGGCTAACGAAGGCCCAATTTGACGCCACTGTTGCAGTGCATCCGTCAAGTGCAGAAGAATTTGTCCTGATGCGAACGCCAAGGGCAGATTAGAGTGGTGATTTGAAAGTTTGAATAGAATTTAATTCTAAAAATAGATCAAATTCACCCTAATGATAGAAAAATTACATCGCCTTACCTGTTGAAGCGGTGTAATTGTTTCGCAGATATATGTGCGAGCATTGACAGCAGGCCAGAAAAAGGGCTGGCATGCGTGACAGAGGATACAAGTTAGATGGCTTCTGACGTTCAGGTTCTGGAATCAGCGGTTGTCCGCTTTGCGGGCGATAGTGGTGACGGTATGCAGCTTACCGGCAGCCAGTTCACATCATCGACTGCGCTTTCCGGCAGCGACCTTTCCACTTTTCCAGATTTTCCGGCTGAAATCCGGGCGCCTGTTGGCACCACCTTTGGTGTGTCTGCCTTCCAGATCAACTTTGGCGCCAAGGCCATCAAGACCGTAGGCGACAGGCCTGACGTTCTTGTGGCCATGAACCCGGCAGCCCTGAAGGTGAACCTGAAGACACTTCGCCCTGGTGGTTTGCTGGTGGTGGATACCGGCACTTTCAATAAGCGGAACCTGCAGAAGGCTGGCTATGAAGATAGCCCGCTTGGCACGCCGGAACTTGAAACCTATCAGGTGATCGAGCTGGACGTTTCCAAGATGACGCTTGAGGCTGTGAAGGATTTCGGCCTTGGCAACAAGGAAGCGCTTCGCTGTAAGAATATGTGGACACTGGGGCTGATGCTCTGGATGTTCAGCCGCAAGCGCGAGCCGGTGATCGACTGGCTTGAAAAGAAATTCGCCAAGCTGCCGGATGTTGCGGCCGCCAACGTGGCAGCGCTGAATGCCGGCCATGCCTTTGGTGAAACGGCTGAGCTTTCAGCCACGTTCAAGCGCTATCAGATTGGCGCTGTGCACAGCGTGCCGGGCACCTATAAAACAGTAACCGGCAGCCAGGCGCTAAGCTGGGGTATTGTTGCAGGCGGTGAACTGGCTGGCCTTGATATCGTGCTTGGGTCATACCCGATCACGCCGGCGTCACCGATTTTGCATGGGCTTTCCGGCATGAAAGAGCAGGGCGTTGTGACCTTCCAGGCGGAAGACGAGATTGCAGCCATCTGTGCCGCCATCGGCGCATCTTATGGCGGTGCGCTCGGGGTTACCAGCTCAAGCGGTCCGGGTATTGCGCTCAAGGGTGAGGCACTTGGCCTTGCCATTTCAACCGAATTGCCGGTTGTTGTGATCAACAGCCAGCGCGGTGGCCCGTCCACCGGCCTGCCAACGAAGACCGAACAGTCTGACCTGTACCAAGCTGTGTATGGCCGCAATGGTGACGCACCAATGCCGGTTATTGCAACGCGCTCACCGGGGGACTGTTTCGAAGCAGCGATTGAGGCCTGCCGTCTGGCCGTGAAATACATGACGCCAGTGATGCTGCTGACAGACGGCTTTATCGCCAACGCGGCAGAGCCTTGGAAGTTGCCCGACCTGGACGCGCTGGAGCCGTTCAAGGTTGAGTTCGCCAAAGCCCCAGAGGGTGACGAAGAATTCAGCCCGTTCAAGCGCGATGAAAAGACGCTCGCGCGCCATTGGCCGAAGCCGGGTACACCGGGCACAGAGCACCGCATCGGCGGTATCGAGAAAGACTTTAACACCGGCCATATTTCCTATGATCCGGCAAACCACCAGAAGATGACGGACGTTCGCGCCGCCAAAGTTGAAGGCATCGCAGACGATATTCCGCTTCAGGATGTGGATCAGGGAACAGAAGGCGGCAAACTGGCGGTTGTTGGTTGGGGTTCGACCTATGGCCCGATTTCCGAGGCCGTGAAATGCGCCCGCGATGAAGGGCTGGATGTTAGCCATATTCACCTGCGCTATATCAGCCCGTTCCCGGCAAACCTTGAGGAGCTTCTTAAGGGGTATGACCAGATTTTGGTGCCGGAAATGAATGCAGGCCAACTGAAAACTGTGCTCAGAGATAAATATCTGATCGACGCGAAGCCGCTTAACAAAGTTTCCGGTCAGCCGTTCAAAATCCAGGAAGTCCTGGATGCGATCCGCGCTGAACTGGCCACTGAGGAGTAGGGGACATGAACGAACTTAGCACCCCGCAGGAAAAGCTCACCATCAAGGATTTCACAAGCGATCAGGAAGTGCGCTGGTGCCCCGGTTGCGGTGACTATGCGATCCTGAAATGCATGCAGCGCACGCTGCCTGAAATGGGCGTAACGCGCGAAAATACTGTGTTTGTATCGGGCATCGGCTGCTCCAGCCGTTTTCCATACTATATGAACACCTATGGTTTCCACACCATCCATGGCCGTGCACCCGCGGTTGCCACAGGCCTGAAGCTTGCCAACCCTGATCTGGATGTTTGGGTGGTTACCGGTGATGGTGACGGCCTGTCGATCGGCGGTAATCACCTTCTGCATGCGCTCAGGCGCGATGTGGACCTGAATATCCTGTTGTTCAACAACAAGATTTACGGCCTGACAAAGGGCCAATATTCGCCAACGTCTGATGTGGGCACACGGTCACCTTCCACGCCGCAAGGCTCGGTTGATCCGGCGCTTAATCCTATAAGTTTTGCGCTGGGGTCAGGCGCGCATTTTGTGGCCCGTACTGTAGATACGGCGCAGAAACATATGCCGGGCGTGTTTACCCGCGCGCATGATTTCAAAGGTGCTTCCTTTGTGGAAATCCTTCAGAACTGTATCGTTTATAACGATGCCGCCTGGTCGGATATCACGGATAAGAAAGCCGCACCTGACCGCCAGTTGCTTATTGAGCACGGCGAGAAGATGATCTTCGGCGCAGAAAAGAATAAAGGCCTTCGTTTTAACCTAGATACTTTCAGCCTAGAGGTTGTGGTGATCGGCGAAAACGGTGTAACTGAAGATGACATTCTGGTGCATGACGAAACCAACCGTCCGCTTGCGCAGATGCTGGGTGAGTTGGGGGCCAACCCAGGTGAGCCTGTTGTTATGGGTGTGCTGTATGCCAAGGCGGCGGATCATTCCTACACCGAAGCAGTGCTGGGGCAGGTGGAAGCCGTAAAAGGCAAATCCAGCCTTAAAGACCTGATGTATGGCGGACAGACCTGGGAAGTGAAGTAATCCACCAGCGGGTTGACGATTAGAAGGCCTGGCCGACCGCCGGGCCTTTTTATTAGGGGAAGACCGAGGATAAGTATGGCAAAGCTTCTTGTTTTGAATGGCGCATCTAGCGCGGGCAAAACCACACTAGCCAAGGCATTGCAATCCAGTTTTCCGGAAACATATCTATATTGTTCGTTGGATGCTTTCTGGAATATGACACCATCGACCATCCCGGCGAGTTCAGAAAATTTTCCTCATTTGAAGCAGGCCATGGCCCGGTCAGTGAAAGCTCTGGTTGAGACAGGGCATAATGTGATCGTGGATATCATCTTCCGAGATAGAGAGGATTACGCCGTTTTTCGGGAAGAGCTTGCAGGCGTCCATAGTGTCGTCATCAAGGTTGAGTGCCCCCTTGAGGAGTTGAAGAGGCGCGAGTGCCAGCGTGGAGACCGGAAAATCGGCCTCGCAGAAACACAATTTCATACCGCTCACAGGCATGTCGCGTATGATTTTGAAGTGAACACGGCAGAGCATGCCCCAGATGCTTGTGTGAATCAGGTATTGGCCTTTCTTCAGGCCGAGGCGGATAAGGAGGAACATTCTAGGGCATGATAGACGGGGTAGGCCATTGGCAGACTGTTTATAAAACCAAGGAGCCTGATGCGGTTTCCTGGTATCAGGCTGTGCCAACGATGTCACTCAACCTGATCGGTGGCCTGAACCTGCCAGATGCCGCCGCCATCATCGATGTGGGCGCGGGTGCATCTGTGTTGGCGGATCGCCTGATCAGCCGCGGTTTTCATGACGTGACGCTGGTGGATCTTTCAAGTGCCGCGCTTGACCAGACAAAAGCGCGGCTGGGGTGTGTGGTAGAAAGCGTAACGTTCGTTGAAGGTGATGTAACCGGGCTTGATTTGGGGCGACAGTTTGACCTGTGGCACGACCGGGCGGTGCTGCATTTTCTGACGAGTGAAGCCGACCAGCAAAAGTACCGCACAGTGCTGACGCGCCACCTGAAGCCAGGTGGATATGCTGTGATTTCAGCGTTCGCGGTGGGTGGCCCCGAAAAATGCTCTGGCCTGCCTGTCAGGCAATATGATGCCGACCGCCTTATGGCGCTGTTAGGGGAAGGTTTTTCGCTGCTTGAAGAAGCCTCTGAGCTTCACAAAACCCCATGGAATAGCGCGCAGGCATTTGCCTATTTTCTTGTGCAAAAACTGGCCTAGAGTTTCAGGCCGTCACAGATGCCCATGCTATCCAGATAGGTTTGCAATGCCGTTTCGGGTGTGTCTTCGAAAAGCTCCCCTGTGTGGGTGACTTTTTGCATGCGGTCCAGCCGGAAGTTTCTGAAATCCGACCTCAGTTCGCACCAACCCAGCATCATCCACACAGGGCCCATGAAAACCAGCGACAGCGGGCGGATGGTGCGCTCTGTGGCCCGGCCCTGTTCGTCAGCATAATCCAGGATCAGCTTTTCTTTTTTTCGGACGGCTTTTCTTAGGTCAGAAAAGTTGATTGCCCATGGCAGCCGCGCGCGTGATGGCGGCGCGAAAAGGGCGATGCCCTCAAAAGTTTCCCTGTCCCGTTCCGAAAGGGCGTTCCTTACTTTTTTGATCAGGGTCCGGGCAGAAACGCTCATGTCCTTGTCTGTCCAGGAAGACACCATCGCGGCCCCCAGCATCAGAACTTCCAGCTCTTCAACATCGAAGGTCATGGGCGGCAGGTAATAGCTCTTGTCGAGCATGTAACCAACGCCTGCCTCGCCGTTAATCGGCACACCTGTTGTGATCAGGTCGCGAATGTCGCGGTAAACGGTGCGCATGCTGATATCGAATTCATCAGCAATGCGTTCCGCAGTTACGGCCATGCGCCGCCCCTGCAGGAAGTTTACGATTTGAAAAAGTCGGTCTGCGCGTTTCATGCCTTGACCCTATTGGAAGCATACTGACAAAAATTGTCAGGATAGTGAGGCCTCCATGCTTCACCGTCAAGTTGCGAACACCGGGGGGTAGTGCAGCGGGTATGAGGCCGGGGCGTTGAAACCCCGGCCGGTGCTGGGTTTTAAGCGGCTTTTTCGCGGTGCATCTGCAAATAGGCCTTCAAGTCTTCGATTGTTACCGGCGGCATGTTTTTCTCCTGCGCGAAGACAAGAATATCGGGCAGGCGGGCCATGGTGCCATCGGCTTTTTGCACTTCACACAGCACTGCTGCAGGGGCGCGACCGGCAAGCACGGCGAATTCAAGGGCTGCTTCTGTATGGCCATCGCGAACCATCACGCCACCGGCGCGGGCGCGCAAGGGGAACATGTGCCCCGGGCGCGCAAGGTCTGAAGGCTTGGCGCCTTCTTTGATGGCGGCTTGTATTGTTGTGACACGGTCGGCGGCTGATACGCCTGTGGTCACCCCCTCGGCAGCTTCGATTGAAACGGTGAAACCGGTTCCCATGCTGGATGTGTTTTGCGCTGTCATCGGCGGCAAGTTAAGGCTGTCGCATTTCTCTTCGGGAAGGGAAAGGCAAACGATGCCTGTGCCTTCGCGGATCAGCAAGGCCATCTGCGCTGGCGTGATCGCATCGGCCGCGAAAATCATATCGCCTTCGTTTTCGCGGTTTTCATCGTCCATCACGACGATTCCGTCACCCCGCTGAATAGCGGCAATCGCGCGTTCAACACGCTCGGTTGGTGTGCCGAAATCGGCTAGTTCTAGGGGTGTTTTGTCAGTCTGATTCACTGGTTTTCTCCATTGTGGATCAAGCAGGAATCAGGGCGTTCAAAGAAAGGCTGTTGCTGCCCGCCAACAGGCGTTGCAGCGACAGTGTGTGTGCCCGTGTAAAGCTTCCACAAGCCACACCTGTGGCTGCATGAAACTGCACCGGCTCACCGCTTCCACTCTTCCATCCGGACTATACCGTCGGCTCCGGCTTCTCACCGGATCTGCTGACCCTGCAACAATCTGCTGATAGGCGCTCGCGGGCTCGGCCTGACATGTCAGGCCATACCGCCGGTCGGGAATTTCACCCTGCCCTGAGTATAAGCTTTGTTCGTATCGACGGCCCATCCGCCGACAAGCTTTGATATAGCAGGGCAGGGAGTAAATTCAAGCCGTGTCCGTCTGGGAGAAGTCAGTGAGTCTAGCTGCTTTGGGGCATCCAGCGCGCCAGCATTTCATAAAGCGCATCTGGTTTGAACGGTTTGGCAAGGTGGTCATCCATGCCGCCATCAAGGCACGCCTCAATATCATCCACCGTTGTGCTGGCTGTCAGGGCAATGATGGGCACAGACGCATAAGCAGGGTTGGCGCGAACAGCTTGGGTGGTTTCAATGCCGTTCATGCCAGGCATATTCAGATCCATCAGGATCAGGTCATAAGTCTGGCCGTTGATGCGGTCCAGCGCTTCCTCACCGCTTGATGCGATGTCGGTGTGAATACCCAAGGGCTCAAGCATGTTTTGGGCGAGAACCTGGTTGATCTCATTGTCCTCTACCAGAAGAATGCGCATGTCTGGGCTGGCGCCAAGGTCGTTGTTTGCTTCTTCGGGGGAAAGCTTCGCTTCAGCAGGTTTCGCCTTTGCGGAGGCGTCGTACTTGTATGGCAGTCTGAAATGGAAGCTGCTGCCTTGCCCCGGAGCGCTCTCCACCCAAATCACGCCGCCCATAAGGTCCACGAGTTGTTTGCAGATGGCGAGGCCAAGGCCGGTGCCGCCATATTTCCGTGTGATGGTTTCGTCTGCCTGGCTGAAGGCTTTGAAGAGACGAGACTGCTGGTCGGTGCTCATGCCGACGCCGGTATCTGTTACCGTGCAATATAGCGCCATACGGCCCTTGGCTTGCTCCTCGCCCTTTACGCTAACGGTGATACTGCCCTTGTCGGTAAACTTAACCGCATTGTTCGTAAGGTTAATCAATATCTGGCTCAGGCGGGTAGGGTCGCCGGTCAGGGCTTCAGGAAGGCTCTCAACACCTTTCAGACAAAACTCCAGTCCCTTTTCTCGTGCTTTGGGGCCCGCGATTGCTTCTACGTTCCTCAAGATCTCTCGTGGGGTGAATTCGATGCTCTCCAGATCAACCTTGCCAGCTTCGATCTTGGACAGGTCCAGCACGTCATTCAGGAGCGTCATCAGCACGTTGCCTGAAATCTGGATGTTGCGAACATAGTCTTTTTGTTTTTCGTCCAGCTTGGTCAGCGCAACCAGTTCGCTCATGCCGATAATGGCATTCATGGGCGTGCGAATTTCATGGCTGATCTGGGCAAGAAAATCGGATTTGGCTTGGCTTGCAGCGCGGGCTTTTGCGCCTGCCAGGCGCGCTTCGTCACGGTCTTTCCGGATTTGGCTGATCCGGTCAGCGATACCGATCGACAGGATGATGGTTTCAAGCGCCATGCCGATCGACATGCTGTATTCAACGAGTGAGGAGTGCGGGATAACCTCAAACCCGCGCAGAACGCGCAGCACAACGCCCACAATGGGCAATATCCAGCCCACAGTATAGAAAAGCGCGGAGCGGCTTCCGCCCACAAGTGCCTTGATAAGGGCGGCAAGGATAAACAGGATTCCAACGCCTGACATCAGGTTGAACCACAGGTCTATCAGGTTTGCGTGCCAGCCACGGGTGGCGACATAAAGCAGCGCGCTTGCCATGAATGTGTAGGCAAGAATTTGTGCCGTTTTGCGCCAGCGTGGGCCGAAGATGCCCTTTTCAATAAAGCTGATCAGGAAATGCAGGCCGGAAAAACCATTCAATCCCAAGGCCAGGATGGTCAGGTTCATCTGCATGGCGAGGCTGATTTGCCCCGGCATAAAGTGAGACATCAGCCCATAAGCGCTGACGTTATAGAGGAGCACCGAAAACACGAAGAGGCAATAATGCAGGTGGAAATCAAACCGCAGCACGGCGGCAAGCGAGATATTGTAGCAAAGCATTGCCAGCAATATCCCGATGATGATGGCGACGAGCATCCGCCCTTCCGCTTCTGCCTGTTCCCAGTTCAAGGTGTCTACGAAATTGATCTGGCGGAATGTTTTGATCGCTGTGGGGTTCTGTAGCCCCAGGATTACATTGCTGACAGCAGCGTTACGGGAAGGTGCATCGAACCGCAGAAAGTTTCCCACTGACCAATAGCTATCGAAGTTGGGTTCTGCGACATCATAGGCAACCACATGGCCGTCAGAATAATGGATTTGAACGACGGTGCGTTCCACCCACTCCCGGAACACAACAAGCGAATAGGCCGAGTTCTCCCGTGGATGCAATTGGGCAATATCAAAGGAGAGCCACACCATATCCTTGCTGGGCGTTGCTGCCCCGTCGCAGCTTGCCTTTTCAAGCATTGGCAACATGCTTGGGAAATTGTCTTGCCGGTCCGTATAGAAATAGCAGGCTGTGGGCAGCAGGTTCACCTGATCGTTCGTGATTGCGGCCCTGGCGTCCTGGGCTGGAAAACATGCAAGAAGGGCCAGGAACATCACAAAAAATGACGCCTGCAATATACCCCTTATGGCGCTATTGCCTGATAGCCCCCGTATCATTATCCCTGCCCCCTGAGCCTGATAGCCAATAAAGATGGCTCAATTTCTATTGTTGGCAATAGTTGTCGTTCTTGGCAAGGGGCAGGATATAGGCTTAAACTTCTTTTTGGGGATGTCGGGCTAACAAACCAAGGTTTGCCGCGTGTTACTTGTTGGGCGGCTTGCGCCCTCGGTAAGTGTAAAGTAATCTAAAGATTGGATTGCATAGGGGGAGGGCGTACTTGATGAACAAGGGCTTGTTGGTTTTGATGACCATCGCTTCCATTGCCGTGGCCGTTTATGGCTGGGCCCTGCTGCTTGTAGATGGGGTTCTCGAGACAACGGGCATGGCGCATCATCTGACCGAGCAACCGTTGCCGCTCTACCTTCATTTCATTTTTGGCCCACTCGCGCTTGCGGTCGGGGGCTTTCAATTCTTTCCTGCTTTGCGGAAAGCTGTTCCGGCCTTGCATCGTTGGATTGGGCGTACTTATGTTCTGGCATGTTTGCTTTCTGCGATTGGAGGCTTCTTTCTTGCACTGAATACGGCCGCGGGTTCGGTGGCCATGACCGGCTTTCTGGTGCTGGCGGTGGCTTGGATCGTAACAACCAGTTTTGCCTATGCCGATGCAAGGGCAGGCCATTTTGAAAATCATCGTCGTTGGATGATCCGGTCATTCTCGTTGACATTTGCTGCGGTCACGCTGCGGCTATATTTGCCCTTGTCGCTTGGGCCATTGCAGCTCGATTTCGCGACTGCTTATCCCGTGATTGCGTTTGTTAGCTGGGTTCCCAACCTGATGGTGGCCGAATGGCTTCTGCGCAGAAAGAAGGGGATAGCCTTACCTGACAGTGTCGCGGCGTGATGGTGGGTTAGGATTAACCAATTATTGAAGCGGCTTGGGTTATTCTTGCGGTGCGTGTGTGGGGTAAGCGTGTTTTAACATTGCTTAAGGTGCAGAAATTTGGGCTTGATTAGAGCAATAGCGTCTGTGGTGGTTATAGTTTACACCTCCTTCGTAGGAGGCGTAGCCCTTGCGCAGGATCAGGATACGCCGCAACTCATCGTCTATACTGAAAATTATCCGCCGTTTAACTTTGAACGCGAGGACGGTTCTGTTGGTGGTTTGGCCACGGAACGGGTTCGTCAAATTCTGGATGCGGCCGGGGTTCCGTACACAATACAGGTTCTACCCTGGGCGCGCGCCATGAATGCCGCTCGCACGAAAGACAATGCACTTATCTTTACTATCACCCGCACGCCCCGCCGGGAATATGGATTTGACTGGATCGCCCTTATCGCAGAATCCAACTTTCATGTTTTTGTTCGGGCGGATGAAACCCGTTCTGTAACACCCGAAGCGCTGAAGGCTGGTGTTTTCACAGCTTCCTGCGTGTCTGGAGACCTGGCCTGTGAATTGCTGATATGGGCTGGCGTGCCCACAAAGAATATTATCCCCATCGCCAAGGAAGGTACCGGTGATTTCCGTATGGTAGTTGCCGGGCGGGCCGATATTTATATCAGCGACTATTCCGCAAATAAGAAATTGCGTCAGGCGGAGGGCTATGACCCTGCACTTACAAAGCCCGTTATGCGGCTTGATAGCCGGGCAGGGTTTTATCTTGCTGCGGGCCTGAAGGTGCCCCTGGAGGTGCGAAAAAAAATCAAGGAAGCCTACGAATCACTGCGAGCGACGGGGCAATATCAGCTTGTTCACTTTGAGGGGCCGGAAGGCGCTGGCGGATAAATTCCGTGTTGGATGCAGAACTCAGGTTGTTTGTCGCACGTCATCGTTGAAGCTTGAGGCGAGTTGCCATCTTTATCCGGCTATTCGTCGGTTGTTGGCTGGTTTCTGTCAGGAAAAATGGGTATTCCTCAAATGGAAATCGAAATTTGCGGCTGGATGCGACTGGCTTTTCTGGCGAAGATATCAGGACAGTTCCGTTGGCTTTTGCTTTGGGTATATGAGTATGCGTTCTTGGGTTTTGGCCATTTCTTGCAGCTTTGCCTTGTTTTTTGGTGGTTCTGCTTTGTCTCAAGATGCAGAACTGACGGTCTATACGGAAGACTTTCCCCCCTACAACTATCTGTCTGAGGATGGTGAGGTTATCGGCTCATCAACCGAACGCGTGCGGCAAGTGCTTGACCGCGCTGGCCTGACTTACGCCATCAAGATGGTGCCCTGGTCTCGTGCGGTTCAGCTCGCAGGAAGCGAACGGAATGTTCTGATCTATACGCTGGCAAAAACGCCGGAGCGCGATCAGCATTTTGATTGGTTGGTGCCGCTGATGCGTTCGCAATATTATCTGTTTACCCGGGCCGGAGACACGCGTGACGTAACTATTGAAGGCTTGAAAGCTGGTACGTTTCGTGTGGCTTGCGTCACAGCCAACATCAGTTGTGAACTGCTTTTCAAGATCGGGGTGCCTGAAGACAAGCTGACCAAATTGCCCAATCAGGGCATTCTGGATTTGCAGATGGTGCTGGCGGGCAGGGCGGATGTTTATTTCAATGACCGCGTGGGCCATGCGGAACAGATGACGCAGGCGGGCTATGCGCCCTCATCCATGCGTGAAGCCATGGCTGTTGATTATAACGGTGGGTTTTACCTCGCGGCGGGCTTCCAACTACCATACGACCTAAGGCAACAGGTGAAGGCTGCTTATCAGGCGCTTATGCAGGAAGGCGCGTTTACCGAGATACGGCAAACATCCGTCCCTTTGCCCCCAGCCTCCAACCCTCGGGCCCGGCATTAACGGCAAAAGTATCTATAGTTTGAGGCGCCAGTTCTGGCCCACTTGTGGTGGGCCGAAATCCGAATGCGTATCTTCGCTGACAAGCTTGAAACCGGCTGACTGGTATATATGGCCCGCGGCCTTCAGGGCAGCGTTCGTCCACAGGTCCACGGTTTCATATCCAGCCTGACGTGCGAACCGAATGCATTCATCCACCAGTTTTGCGCCCAGTCCCAAGCCACGCGCCTGCGGCAGCAGAAGCAGAAGGCGCAGCCGGGCAACCTTGTCGTCTTCGCGCACTAAAAAGATACTACCTACATTTTTGCCATCAAGCTCGGCTATCCAGCAATGTTCCACGGTGGGGTCATAATCATTGATAAAATCTGTGGCGATGCGGGCCACCAGCGCTTCGAATTTTTCATTGAAGCCATATTCCTCGGCATACATTTTGCCGTGAGCTGAGATGACCCAGCCAATATCGCCAGGGCGGTGGCTGCGGATGACGGCCGTGCCTTTTTGCGGCGTGTAGCCCTTCAGTGTGGCTTCAACTGTTTGCATGGATTTTATCACCATATTCCGCGCATCATCCCCCAGGTGCTGGATCATTTCCTGAACCTCCGCATTCGCAAGGTCTGCCATTCTTTGGGCTTCACCCATGCCTTTTGGGGTCAGGCCCAGTTGCTGGCTGCGGCCGTCTTCAGTGCAGCGTTCGCGCGTCAGCAGGCCTTCGGTTTCGAACCGCTTGAGGATGCGGCTCAGGTATCCGGCATCCAGCATCAGATCGATGGCGATTTCCTTTGCCGTAAGCGGCGCATGGTTGGCCAGGTCATATAGAACGCGGGCCTCCACCAGCGAATAGGGGCTATCTAGAAGCCTTTTCTGCAGCAGACCGAAATGCCTGGTGTAAAAACGGTTGAAGTGCCGGATTGCCAGAATTTGCGATGTGATGTCAGCAGTGCTCATGAAACGTCCTTTTCAATATAGTTGATAAAATCAAATAAATGATTGTTTTTGTCAACTATATTGGTTTGGGCAAACGCCGTCGCTCAGTTTGGGCTTTCGCTACAGGAGGGGCTTACCAGTCCCAGTCGTCGCCTTCGTCTTCATCGGCAACCACATGGCCGTGAAGGTCATAATCGTCGCTTTCGTCGATGTGGGCCATGACCATATCGCCAGGGGAAAGGTCTGTCGCGCCCTGAAGGTGTACTTGTCCGTCAATCTCTGGTGCATCGGCATAGGTGCGGCCGATGGCGCCTTCTTCGGTAACGTCATCAATCAGTACAGCCATTTCCATGCCCACGCGTTTTTTCAGTTTTTCGGCTGAAATCGCCGCCTGTACTTCCATGAAGCGTTCCCAGCGTTCCTGTTTCACTTCTTCTGGAACAGGGTTTGGCAGGTCATTCGCGGCCGCGCCTTCAACGGCCTCGTATTTGAAGCAACCAACGCGGTCGAGCTGTGCTTCCTGCATCCAGTCCAGCAAATACTGGAACTGTTCTTCCGTTTCACCGGGGAAGCCCACGATGAAGGTGGAGCGGATCACGATTTCTGGCACGATCTTGCGCCAGTTCTGGATGCGTTCCAGCACCTTGGCTTCGTTGGCGGGGCGCCGCATGGAACGAAGAACGTCGCGGCTGGCATGCTGGAACGGAATATCCAGATACGGCAGGATCTTGCCTTCGGCCATCAAGGGGATCACATCATCCACGTGCGGGTATGGGTACACATAATGCAGGCGCACCCAAGCATCCAGGTTGCCCAGTTCGCGTGCCAGGTCTGTCATGTGGGCGCGTACCTCGCGGTCTTTCCACATTTCGGTCTGGTGCTTAAGGTCAAGTCCGTAGGCCGATGTGTCCTGACTGATCACCAGCAGTTCCTGTGTGCCGGCTTCCACCAGCTTTTCGGCTTCCCTGAGCACAGCGCGGATCGGGCGGCTGGCCAGATCGCCGCGCAGGCTTGGAATGATGCAGAATTTGCAGCGGTGGTTACAGCCTTCCGAGATTTTCAGGTAGCTATAGTGCCGCGGTGTTAGGCGCAGGCCAGATTCCGGCACCAAGTGGGTATAGGGATCATGGGGTTGCGGGGCAGCTTTGTGTACTTCGCCCACAACTTGTTCATATTGGTGGGGGCCGGTTACGGCCAGAACGCCAGGCACCACTTCGCGCACGGCCCCTTCATCAACACCCAAACAACCGGTTACAATAACCTTGCCGTTTTCGTTCATAGCTTCCTTGATGGCGGCAAAGCTTTCTTCCTTGGCGCTATCGATAAAGCCGCAGGTATTCACTACAACGACATCGGCCCCTTCATACTCGGTCGCGATTTCATATCCCTCGGAACGGAGCTTGGTTAGAATCCGTTCGCTGTCTACCAGTGCCTTGGGGCAACCGAGAGAGACAAATCCAACCTTTGAAGTATGCGTGTTCATGGTTTAGCGTAATTCCTGCAATAACGTGTATGGCCGGGCCATTTGCGGCGGCTTATACAGAGTTTCCGGGGGAAATGCTAGTTTGAAGCGCATGGGCTGGGGGAGG
>JABXIV010000030.1 GCA_013372925.1 Alphaproteobacteria bacterium | reverse complement strand
TGTTATCGTTTGTGGTGCCAGCATTGATGTTGGTCCAGCTTGTGCCGCCGTTGGTGGAGAATTGCCAAGTGCCTTTGTCAGCGTCCACTGATGTTACGGCAATAGCCTCTACGGGGCTGCCATCACCATCTGTGATGGAGTTCACAACCAAGATTGAGTCAACAGTATCGCCCGTGCTGTCAGTCTGATCTTCGTCAATCGCCGTAAGGGTTGGTGACTGGGTGCTGTCCAGGCCCGGTGCGTTATTTACGGCTGTAACAGAAACAGTCGATGAAAGCGTGAGTGCTGCGGTGTCATCCCCGCTGTTCGCTGTGCCGCCGCTGTCTGTCACAGATGTTATAGTGACAACGCGGTCAGATGCATCAGTTGGGTTGGTGCTGGTGTTCTCATAGCTCAAGCCGTCCACCAAGGTCTGGAGTTCGGTTGCGTCCATGGTGCCGCCGGTGAGAGTCACGGTCGCTGTGCCATTTGTAACGCTAACGTTGTAGGTCAGGCTATTAGTGGCTGTTGTGTTGGTTTCAGCATCGTCCAGGGTTACGGCTGTCCCGTCAATGTTCAGGATCTCGCTGCCCGTGTCAGATACGTTGGTCACTGTCAGGGTCAGGCTGGAGAACGTTTGGCCGGTTTCAATTGTTGAAGCCGCAACCGTATTGAAGATGTCTGCTGCAGCGCCGCCTTCGGTGAAGGCCGGGTCTGACCCTGTGGCTGTCAGCGTTGGTTCGTCATTCACCGGTGTGATTGAGATTGTAACCGTGTCGGCAGCGCCATCGTCAGTGCTGTCGTTCGGTGTAACAGTAAGGGTGGCTGACGTCGTGTCGTTCAGATCGGTTGTATACTCAATCTTGCTGGTGTCGTTCAGATATGCATTCAGGTCGGTCGCGCTGCCAGAAAGTGTCATGGATCCTGTGCCAGAGTTGGCCACAGTTACACCACCTGTCGTGCCGTCACCATCGGTGGAGGCAATGGTGCCGCGATCAACTGCCAGCGTCAGCGTAATCGTGCTGCCTTCAACGTCTGCGACATTATAGTCGGATAGATCGATCGCAGTCGCTACATCCTCTGTTGCGCCATCATCCGCTGGTGTGCCACCAAGAGTGGGGACATCATTGACAGCTGTAATGTCGATGTTGGCTGTGGCTGCCGTGCCGTCTACCGTGCCATCATTCGGCGTGATTGTCAGCGTTGCCTGATCTTGCCCGTTAACGTCCTGCGCGCCGGTATATTTGATGTTCGAAGCCGTCGTCAGATAAGCCTCGATATTTGCGGCACTACCTACAAGCGTAATGGTTGTTGGGTTTACAAGCGTTGCTGTTACGCTGTCGCCTGTGCCATCAGCAGGTGCACTGAAGGTACCTGCATCAATAGACAGGGTTACCGTTAGGTCGCTGCCTTCGCCGTCTGCAAATGTTACGGCCGAAAGATCGAGGTTGGATGCTGTGTCTTCCGTAACACTCAGGTCGGAAACCAGATTTGCTACCGTCGGTGCGTCATTCACGGGGTTTACGTTCACTGTGATGTCCGCAGTGCCTGTAGCTGCATTGCTTCCGGCATCTGTAACGCTGATGCGGACGACACGGTCGCCGTCTGTTGGATTGTCGCCACCCGTGTTGTTGTATTGCAGCGCCCTGATCAAGTCTTGAACCAGTGCTGGCGTTGCATTGCTGTTGAAAGTGATCGTCAGATCTTCGCTGGCCCCGCCGGTGGAGCCAGCTTCGATGCTGCCAACTGCTGTTGCGCCAATGGAAACGGTAGAGCCTGCAGTCATGCCAGCAGACAGGCTGACTGTTCCTGATGTATCGATTTCGATCCGGTCCTCAGCTTGCTGACCAGATTGATAGCTAACAGTGATGTTGCCGCCATCGAAGTTTGCTGAATCAGCGTCCGTCAGGGTCGCATTGCTGCCTACATCAAGGAGTGTTGCGCCATCACCTTCGGTATAGGTGAAGCTGTCGGTATCCACGTTGCTGATAACAGGCGGTTGGCCAGTAACATTGATGATAAAGCTGGCAAAAGTGTCTTCGTCGCCGCCATTCGCAATTCCGTCACCGTCATTGATTGTCAGCAAGAAGGTGCGAAGGCCCAAGCCGCTTGGTGTGCCATATTCCAGATTCTGAACCAATGTCTGGATGTTTGCGGAGGTGGAGTCTGCAGTATTGAACTCGATTATCAGCGTGTTGCCGCCTTGACCGTCGCTCGTGGCATGCACGATGCCGATGTCTGTCCCGCCGACGCTGATGGTTTCGCCTGCGGAGATAGTGCCATCACCCCCGGAGGTGACATTGATGCCATCAACAGCCCAGCTTCCGTTAAAGGTGCCAAGATTCTGTGAAAGGGTGAGTGATCCGCCATTATAGTCGACAGAGTCCACATTTGTGACAGTCGCGTCATTGAAGATATCTACATCTTGAGCGCCGTCATTGTTGACAATGCTGGCGCTTTCGCCATTCACATTGCCGATCACTGGCTCGTCGTTCACGCCTGTCAGAGACACGGTCGATGCGAGGTTTGGTGCTGATGCGTCGCTGCCGCCATTTGTCGTGCCACCGCTGTCGGTGATGCCCGTGATGGTGACAACACGGTTCGCACCCGTCGTCGGGTTATCGCTGGCATTTGCGTAGGCAAGCCCGTCTACCAGCGTCTGCGCTTCAGCGGTTGTAAGCGTGGCGCCCGTAAAGCTTACAGTTGCGGTGGAGCCTGCAACGACGACAGATACTGACAGGCCATTGGTGGCAGTAGGATCTACGATATTGCCATTCGTCAGTTGGATGGTGGAGCCATCGAATGTAAGCGTTTCGTCTGCCCCGTCGCTCACGTTTGTGACCGTCAGCGTCATGCCCGTGATGGTCTGCCCGCTTTCAATTGTTGACACTGTGGGCCCTGAGTAGAGGTCAGCAGCCGAGCCACCTTCTGTGAAGGTCGGATTTTGGCCCGTTGCAGTCAATGTTGGTGCATCATTCGTGCCTGCAACAGACACGGTAACCGATCCACTGGCAGTGCCTGGGTTGTCGCCGGTGCCTTGTGCATCGGCCGAGTTGCCATCACTGAAACTCCAGTCAAGCTGTACGCTTGCATCCGGGGTGTTGCTGCTGTTCGAATAGCGGATCGCCTGCATCACCTCGTTCACAAGCGCAGTAGTCGGCGTGGTGCCGTTGTTCGCGAAAGTGATTGTCAGCTCATCATCGTCGCCTGCATTAGAAATGGTGGCAATAGTGTTGCCACCCGCCGTGATCGTACCGCCGCCATCCGGGCCGCCAGCGACTGTCAGGTTGCCGCTTGTGACAACGGAAAGGCTGTCGTCGGCGTTTGCGCCACCGTTGCGGGCAATGGTCAGTGATGCGCCGGAATAATCGCCGTTTCCGCCATTAAGGCTATCCAGTTCCTGATCGGCGATTGTTACATTTGCATCCAGTTGAGCGACCGAGCCGCCTTCGGTGAAGGTTGGTGTTCCGTCAAGGCCGCTGAAAACGGGCACGTCATTGACCGCATTCACGGTGACAGAGGCTGTGTCAGTGCTGCTGGAGAAGACAGAGGTGCCACCGTTTGTGGAGGCATCGTCGAAGGTGCCGGCAGTGCCGCTTGTTGTGTCCCACGCACGGAAGGTGATGGAGGAGGAGCCGCTATAGTTGCCGCCCGGCACGAAGCGCAGCATGTCGGTGCTGTCCAGCAGAAGCGCGTTACTATCGCTCGTAGTGCCTTCAGCGATGGGCGTCCAGTTGGTTCCGCCGTCGGTGGAGAACTGCCAGGTGCCGTTTGAGTTGTCGACCGCCGTTACAGCGATGGCTTCAACAGGGCTGCCGTCAATGTCGGTGATCGAGCCGTTGGCCACAATGTCCGACACGAGGTCGCCGGTGTTGCTGCCGTCGGCGATATCCTCGCTGATGGCCGTAAGGACTGGCGTAAAGGCGGGATTCAGAACCGGTGCGTCATTGGCCTCGGTTACGTCGGCGTTGACGGTGCCAACCACCACATCGCCCGACCCATCCCCGTCATTGGCGGTAAGGGTAAAGGTGGATGTGTTATCGCCATTGTCGTCGGTCGCCGATTGCCACTGGATGTTGGACGCCGTCCCAAGGTAACTAGTGATATCGTCGCGGGCACCGGCAAGTGTGATTGTCGTGCTGTCGACCAAGGTCGCGGTTACGCCGAACCCAATGCTCGAGCCGTCAGCCGGCGTGCTGAAGGTGCCCTCGCTCGCCGTAATGGTGAGTGTGATCGTGCCGCTATCGGGGTCGACGATAGTCGCGGCCGACAGATTTACATTGCCTGGTGTGTCTTCAGTGAAAGACAGGTCTGACACCAGGCCTGAGATGCTTGGATCGTCATTAACGCCGGTGATGTCGATGTTTGCGGTCGCGGCTGTGCCGTCAACCGTGCCGTCGTTCGGCGTGATCGTCAGCGTTGCCTGATCCTGGCCGTTTACATCCTGCGCACTTGTGTACTGAATGTTGGAAGCCGTGGTCAGGTAGCTTTCAATATTGGCCGCCGTACCCACCAAAGTGATGGTTGTCGGGTTTACAAGCGTTGCTGTAACGCTGCTGCCAGAGCCATCGGCTGGGGTGCTGAAGGTGCCCGCATCAACAGACAGGGTAACCGTAAGGGCATCGCCATCCACATCAGCAAATGTTACGGCAGACAGATCAAGGTTTGTGGCTGTTTCTTCTGTAACGGTCAGGTCTGCTACAAGGTTCGAAACGGTTGGCGCGTCATTCACGGCTGCGATATTGAATGTCACGGTCTGGTCGTCGGTGCCGCCATTGCCGTCATTGGTTTGAATCTGGATCGAACCCGCGTTGGTGCCGCTCAGGTTGGCAGTTGGCGTGAAGGTCAGGCTGTCGAGCGCGTTGTTAACATCCGTCAGCGTGCCGCTAAATACCATGCTGCTGTCGTTTGTGCCGTCGCCCGTGGTGAAGGAAAGTCCTGTGGTGGTCAGTGAGGCAGTGCCGCCGGTGATCGTAAGCGTAACGGTTTGGCTGTCAGATTCCCCGTCTGTAATCTGGATGTCGTTGGCGATGGCAACGTTTGTATCATCCTCAGAAACTGTGGGCGTTGTTGGCAGTGTGATAACGGGCGCTGTGTTGCCTGCAACTGCAGCGGTAATTACAATGTCGTCGAATGCAACATTATAGGTGGCGTTCGAAGAAGTGACCCTAATTTCATCAATATTTTCCCAGTCCGCGCCGAAACTGATAATGCCATGACCACTTGTTCCGGTACCCTGTGTATTGTTTGTGGTGTCATAGCTTAAAGTGGCAACCTGACTGCCGTCTCGCCAGCCCGTAAAGGTCACCGTTGATGAGCTAGTTGATGAGTACCCGAATACAAACTCATCCAACTGGAATTCTGCCCCATCCGTACTTGTCAGTCGAATGTCATCTACAGTTGAGCCTCCGCTGATATCAATTTCGAATCGTAGCGTTATGTCGGTCCCACTTGTAGCCGCATGTTGGGTGCCGGACGCGTTGGCAAGGCTAAAACGGCCACCACTTCCACCTGAGGTGTTGAAGGCGACATCCAGACCACTTGAACCGATGTTTGTTGTACTGGGGTCTTGAGTATAGCTCGTACCTACAGGGGTAGCTGTTGATGTCCATGTGATGGTGCCGGGCGATGGCCCGAGAACATTGGCGAATTCCGGGTTGATGGCAGAAAAAGTGCCTGCAGTTAGGATGTCGCCGGTGGAATATTCAAGGCTCCAGTCGCCGCCTAGCGCCTCCGAGCCGGTCAAGTCGTCTGAGGCTGCCACATCTGCGCCGGTTGCTGCTGCAACGGCTTCTACAAAAGCAACGCCTTCGCCGCCTTCGCCAACGTTACAACCATAAAGCAGAATATCACCGCCGTTGGCCATTGCCGATTTTATGGCTGTCAGTACTTCACTGTGGTCATCGATGGTGGCAAGAGAGAGGGTCTCGGCCCCCAGTATTATTTCACCGGTGTCGCCGTGGGAGAGGATCTCGAGGGTATCGATGCCTTCATGCCCTTCAAGGGCTTTTGCGAGGGCTGCAAAACCATCATTCCCATCGAGCAATATAATCTCTGCGCCAGATGGGGCGTTTTTGACAAGGCTTTCATAGCCTTCGACGCTGGTGTCAATCACAACAACATGCGTTGAGGCCTCGGGGGCGTGTTCGGGAGCGGCTCCTCCAGGCTCAGAAAAAAAGTCGTTCGATTTACCAGAATTGAACTCAGTCATGGTGGTCCCCATCTCCAAAAGCCTTGAAATGCAACTGTTGCGTGCAAACTACATCTGAACGTCAACTTGCTACTCAAAGGATCCCTATATACGCGTCAAAGTGTGATTTATATCGATCGTTTATGTTTGCCTGAGTTGA
>JABXIV010000229.1 GCA_013372925.1 Alphaproteobacteria bacterium | reverse complement strand
CTTGTGATCGGGCTTTATGCCCTGCAGATGCTGCCAATCAACTATGCCGGGCTCGCGCTGATGGGGATCGGCATTGGCTTGATGATCGCGGAAGCCTTTGTGCCCGCGTTCGGCGCGCTCGGGATCGGCGGGTTGATCAGTTTTGTCATTGGATCGATCATGCTGATCGACAGCGATATCCCCGAGCTCAGCCTGTCGCCTGTGCTGATTGGCACTGTTTCCCTGATGACAGCCGGCATTTTCCTCTTTGTGCTGACATTTGCGGTGAAGGCATGGCGGCGGCCTGCGGTCAGTGGCAATGACGCCATGGTTGGCGATATGGCCGAAATTCTATCATGGAAAGGCGGGGCGGGCACGGTGCGCGCGCATGGCGAGGTGTGGCAGGCCGAAGGACCGGCCAAGGCCAAGCGCGGTGAGCAGTTGCTTATCGAGAAAATCAAGGGCCTGACACTGGTGCTGACAGCCAGCGCCAGCCCAGAAGAAAAGGAGACTGACAACGATGGATGACTTTATTTATTCAAGTTACATCCTGGTCATATTTGCACTTTTTATCGTGCTTTCCTCTGTCCGGGTGCTGCGGGAATATGAGCGGGGCGTGGTCTTCCTTCTGGGGCGTTTCTGGAAAGTGAAGGGGCCGGGCCTGATCATCGTAGTCCCCGTGATCCAGAAAATGGTGCGGGTGGACCTGCGCACCATCGTGATGGATGTGCCTGAACAGGATGTTATCTCGCGCGACAATGTATCCGTTCGGGTGAATGCGGTGGTTTATTACCGTGTGACCGACAGCCGAAAGGCCATCATCGAGGTAGAAGATTATGAGTTTGCCACAAGCCAGCTCGCGCAAACTACTTTGCGGTCGGTTCTGGGGCAGCACCAGCTGGATGAAATGCTGGCAGAGCGCGAGCGCCTGAATGATGACATTCGCACAATCCTGGATGCGCAGACCGATGCCTGGGGCATCAAGGTATCCAATGTTGAGCTGAAGCATGTGGACCTGGACCCATCCATGATCCGGGCGATTGCCAAGGAAGCAGAAGCCGAGCGGGTGCGCCGGGCCAAAGTGATCTCGGCCCAGGGTGAAGCGCAGGCTGCGGGTAAAATTCTTGAGGCCGCGAAAGTGCTTCATGAAACACCGGAAGCGATGCAGATCAGGTATCTTTCAGCCCTGCATGATATTGCGTCCGACAAGACATCCACCATCCTGTTCCCCATGCCGATCGACCTGATGAAATCGTTGGGCGACAGGGTTTTGCCGGATAAGGATAAATAGGCCCTCTAGTCGTTCAGTTGGCGGGCTTCATCTGTAAGCAGGATTGGAATACCGTCCTTGATCGGGAACGCAAGCCCCGCCTTGCGGCTAATCAGCTCTTGCGCGTCGGCATCATATTCAAGTGTGGCGTGGGTTACCGGGCAAACCAGTATTTCAAGAAGCTTGGGGTCTATATTGCTGCGGCTTGGTTGGGTCATGGGTCTGGTCTTTAACCGTTAGTGGGACAGGTTTCCGCTTGGGTTATGGTCGCTGGCGGCGGCCATGGCAAGCAGGTTCTCCAACAGGCTACAGCGATCTGATACCGTGCCGGATTCCAGAAGCGCCTGCTTCTCGGGTGCGGCAAGCGGCACGATCATCGACAGCGTGTTCACAAGAATATCGTCCGGCGCGGAGGCGATGGCGTCGAAGTCTGCATCAAGGCCTTTGGTTTCCAGATAGGTCTTGAGCGCGGCCAGCAGGGTATCGCGTTCAACACTGCCACCTTTGTTGCCTCCCCATGGGTCTTGCTCAAAAGGTTGCCAGTTGGCACGTACCTGCCTGTAGGGGGTTGTTACGCTCAGCTCTTCTTCGATCTCGAACCGGGACAGGCCCTTCAGCCGGATCAGGATACGGCCATCGGTGGTTTCCTGCACGTCTGCGATCGACCCAACGCCGCCTACCGGGTAAAGCGCCGGGTTCTTGGCGTGGGGGCTGTCCTTCGGTTGCACCACGCCAATCAGGTTGCTGCCCTCAATCGCGTCCCGCACCATCTTCAGGTATCGGGGCTCGAAGATATTCAGGGGCAGGCTGCTGCCGGGTATAAGGATGGCGCCGGCCAGCGGGAAAACCGGAATCACGGATGGTAGCGCTTCTAGCTTATGGCCTGTATCCGTCATTCCTCTCCCCTGATTTCCTAGCTGAACAATACAGACGACAGGCGCCTGCGGTATTTTACGGTGAATGGGTCGGTTGGCCCTGCGGCTTCAAACAACTTCAACAGCTGTTTGCGGGCGGCGTCTTCGTTCCATTCACGGTCACGCATGATGATGCCCAGAAGCGCATCGGCTGATGCTTCCATATCGCCGCGGGCTTGGAAGGCCAGCGCCAGATCATAGCGCGCCTGATAGTCAGCCGGGTTGGCCTCAACATGGGCTTCAAGCTCATACACATCGCCTGCGGCCTCAGCCTGTTCTGCAAGCTCAAGCGCCGTTTTCACACGGCCGACACGTTCGGCGATTTTTGGGTCTTTGAGGGCATCGGCATCAATGGCTTCAATCAACTGTTTGGCCTGATCTGCTTGATCAAGCTTGTGCGATGCTTCTGCCATGCCCACGAGCGCCTGGGCGTTTGTCTGGTCGTGCTGCAGGACCTGCTGGTAAATCTGCGCGGCCTGCATGGTTTCGCCAGCTTCCATGGCCTGATCTGCCATCTCAAGCGCTTCAGCGAGCGGATCACCCGCGCCTTTGCCGCCGGAG
>JABXIV010000265.1 GCA_013372925.1 Alphaproteobacteria bacterium | reverse complement strand
GGCTGGCACAATAATTTCCCATCCTTCATGACCGGGACACACTCGATCCAAAATCTGGAAGAGGCTGAATATTACGTGGCCCGCCTGAACGCTGCGCGCGGGCAGTTTGACCAGTTTATGGAGCAACTGAAGAAGCGTGAAGAACTGGGGATCATTCCGCCAACCTTCATTCTTGAAAAAGTTGAAGCCCAGTTGAATCCTTTCATCAAGGATGATCCAAAGGAAAACGCCTTTTACGTTGGCGTTAAAGGCAGCATCGAAGGCCTTGAAGATGCGTCTGATGAAGACAAAGCCCGTGTGCTTGCTGATATTGAAGCGGCGATCACTGGCGTGATCTACCCGATCTGGCGTGATCTGCAGGGGTATGTGACCGAACTGAAGGAGAAATCAACAAACGATGCGGGTGCCTGGAAGTTCCCTGACGGTGGGCGTTTCTATAAAACACGGCTGGAGCACTTCACCACGACAGATATGACCGCAGATGAAATTCATCAGCTGGGCCTGTCGGAAGTTGCCCGCATTCAGGGCCAGATGCTGGAGCTCTTTAAGGCTGAGGGCTATGATACCTCTATCCCGTTTGCAGATCTGATCGAGGCTTATGCGGAAGAACCACGCCATTACTATCCTGACACGGCTGAAGGGCGTGCGCAGATTTTGGCGGACTATACAGCCATGATCGAAGAGATCGATTCCGGTATTGCCGACCAGTTTAACATGCGCCCGAAAGCAGCCGTTGAAGTGGTGCGTGTTCCAGAGTTTATGGAGCAAGGCGCGCCGGGTGGGTATTATAATCAGCCAGCGCTGGATGGTAGTCGTCCGGGCCGCTTCTATGCGAACCTTTATGATATCAAGGCAACGCCAAAGTACGGCATGCGCGCTTTGACGTACCATGAAGCCGTTCCTGGTCACCACTATCAGATAGCGCTTCAGATGGAACAGAAGGACCTGCCGATGTTCCGTCAGTTCAGCCACTATGGTGCCTATGTTGAAGGTTGGGCCCTGTATGCAGAGCGAGTTGGTTGGGAGCTGGGTTTCCTGAAAACCAATGATGACAAGATCGGCGCCCTTCAGTCTGAGCTGTTCCGCGCAGTTCGTCTGGTTGTGGATACAGGAATTCATGCCAAGAAATGGACCCGCGAACAGGCGATTGATTATATGGCCTCGAACACAGGCATGGCCATGAGCGATGTTGTGACCGAGATTGAGCGCTATATCGTTTGGCCGGGTCAGGCGACAGGCTACAAGGTTGGCCAGTTGACAATCCTGCGTCTTCGCGACAAGGCCCGTAGTGCCCTGGGGGACAAGTTCGACATTAAGGCATTCCACGATCTGGTGCTAAAGGGTGGGGCCGTACCGCTTACCATTCTTGAAGAGCAAGTGGACGCTTTCATTGCAGCAAATAGCTGAGTGATTTGAACAAAGAGAAGATTTTGAAGGGCGGGTTTTCCCGCCCTTTATTTGTTAACCTTTTTGGTGCACTCTAATCGCCACCTGTGGGGAACGAGGGCGATGTTTTACGTCACGGGAGTATGGCGCTAGCCTGAAAGAGACGGCTTTGGAAGCAATGGGGAAGCAAGACGAAAAATTTGGCCGTGATGTACGCGCCAAAATGATTCGTGAGGCGCTGGACGGGATTTATCTTGGCCAGTTGAAGGCCATTGCGCTGGTGATGACCGGCTATTACCTGTTCGCGGGTATCTCTCACATGTTTTTTGTGGCAGAGGAAATTCGCGTTATTCTCGTCTCCCTTGCACTCCTCGCTTCATCTGTAAGCTTTGCTACATATCTGTTGGTTCGTTGGAACAGGATTTCGGCCAAACATAGCCATGTAGCCTTTTTGCCCGCCGCCCTTTCAGCGCTTGGTTTGATCTATGCCCATATCGGGCTGACGGGGGATATTTATCAGCTATCGAATATCGTTATTTCCTTGTTGGCATTTGGATTTATCACCCTGTTGCCAGCAGTATTTATCGGGCTGACGGTGTTCGCGTCTGCATTCTATATACTGTTTTTAGTTCTTTTGGGCGGGCCACTTGTGGCGCATTTCGCATTTCTGGGTTTTGCATCTGTTGTTCTTGGGAGCCTTTGTTTTTCCCAGCGGTATAAAACCCTTTCGAACGTTGAACGATTGTTGATCCTGAACAGGTCAAAGTCTCAGGCGCTTGCCTTCAGGGCGCAGGAAGCCAAGCGTTTGCAGGAAGAGGCCGAAGCAGCTGCTGATGAAGCACGCCGCGCCAATGAAGCCAAGAGCGTTTTCCTTTCAAATACCACCCACGAGCTAAGAACGCCGCTAACGGGTGTTCTGGGGATGATGCGGCTTCTGGAGAAATCCGACCTTGATGATCTGCAGCGGCAGTATCTGGGCGCCGCAAAATTTAGTGCTGATACATTGCTGGCGCTGATTAACGACATTCTTGATCTCGCGCGTATGGAAGAAGGCAAGCTCGTACTGAAAAGGGTTCGGTTCAATGCGGCGCTGGTTGCCCAGCAGATTGTTGACTTGCTTAGGCCAACGGCAGAAGAAAAAGGCTTGGTGCTCAACTTTCATGCGGATGAGGCCTCAGTGCCAGATACGATAGGCGATAGCGTGCGGGTGGGGCAGGTGCTCTTCAACCTGTTGGGGAACGCAATCAAGTTTACCGAAAAAGGCCAGATCGATTTTTATCTGCGTAGCAAGGCTGATGAGGAAGAGGCTATCGCTCTGGATTTTGAGGTTGTCGATACAGGCGAAGGCTTCAGTGAAGAAGATGCCAAGCGGTTGTTCAGCCGGTTTGAGCAGGCTGATGGCACCAGCGTAAAGAAACAGGCAGGTGCAGGACTTGGGCTTGCAATCTGTAAGGAACTTGTTGATCTGATGGACGGCACGCTTGGGGCTGAAGGCAAGGTTGGTGAAGGGGCCCGGTTCAGTTTCCAATTGGCATTGCCCGTAGCCTCAAGTGCTTTGGGTCAATCAGCCGTGATAGAGGATGTAGCAACAGCTGTAGTGGATATTTCCTTGCCTGAAGGTCTGGATGTCCTTGTGGCGGAAGACAACAATATCAACCGGATGCTGATTGAAAAATTGCTGGAGCCGTTGGGCTGGAACGTACGTTTTGTGCATGATGGCCAGGAAGCGGTTGATGCTGTGAAAGAAACCGCCTTTGATCTGGTTCTGATGGATGTCAGGATGCCCGGAATGGATGGAATTGAAGCTACTCGAACCATAAGGGCAGGGAAAGGCAGGGGCTCACGTGTGCCTATCATTGCACTTACGGCGAATACAATGGCCGAGGATATTGTCGCTTATCGGGCGGCAGGAATGGATGCTGTTGTGGGCAAGCCCATACAGCATCAGGAACTTCGCAGTGCGGTATCGGGCGTGCTTGCCAGCCAACAAAAAGCAGATCAGCCGACATGATGCGCAGCGTAAATAGAATGCAGCCAACCTTGGCAGGCGAAGCAGAGGCCGATCAGACTGAAAGCCGTGTCCAGCGAGAGATGAAGCAGATTTCACAGCGCTATTTATGTGCTGTCGCGGCGGTTTTTGGCTGTTATTATTTCCTGCGCTCGTTGGGTTTCTTCTTTGTCAATCCAGGTGGAACGACTGGCTTGTATCTTGGCGCGCCAACTGCTGTAGCAGCCATTGTCGGTGGGCTCGTTTTCTATTTCTCCAAGAGCCGCGAGTTACCGCGGATGGTTATTGAAGCCTGCTTCTTTGTTATCTGCCTTTTTCTGCTCTTTAATACTGGCTGGGCGTATCATTATGAATTCAGCCCTGGCTTGATGACCAATCTGGCTTTTGCGATGATCGCGGTGGGGCTGGGCACGGTTTCCTTCTGGAACTGGCTGGCACAAATCATGGCTATCCTGATTGGCTATCAGGTTATGTCCAGCCAGCTTGGCTTGATCGATGATGAACCTTTCATTTTCTATCTCGTCTCAGGTGTTGCGCTTTCGCTGCTCGCCTATCTGGCGCGCATGTGGGTGATAAGGGACCGTGTGCGGCTGGAAGTGGAGTTAATTGATAAGGCTGGCAAGCTTGAGGCCGCTAACAAAGCCAAAGACCGCTTTTTGGCGAACATGACCCATGATCTTAGGACGCCGATGACGGGTGTTTTGGGAATGATGGACCTGCTACGCGAAACTCGTTTGGATAAAGAGCAGGTCGAATTGTTGAATACGGCGAAAACCAGCGCTGGCTATTTGATGGCCATCATCAATGATATTCTGGATTATTCCAAACTGGAGTCGGGGAAATTTGAACTGAAGCCCGCGCCGATGGATGCCGTTGCCATTACAAGGGACGTAACCGAAATGTTGCGGTCGCAGGCAGTGGCCAAGCAGATTGGCCTGGAACTGGATTTGCCGGAAAAAGAGTGCGTGGCTGTGCAGGGCGATGGCGTGCGAGTGGGGCAAGTGCTGTTCAACCTGATTGGCAATGCTATCAAATTTACTGAAAAGGGTGATGTCACAGTTAAAATGCGGTGCCATGAGGGCAGCGAGCAATCCTATATAGAATGGTCTATCCGCGATACAGGCGCAGGTATACCGCAAGACCGTATTCATAAGTTGTTCCATCGCTTTGAGCAGCTTGACGCCTCATCAACACGCCAGCAACAAGCAGGTACCGGCCTTGGGTTGGCCATCATCAAGGAACTGCTTGAATTGATGGGAGGTGAAGTCAGGGTGGAAAGCCAGATTGGCGTGGGAACTGAATTTGCCTTCACAATTCCTTTTGAGGGGATCGATCCAGCCTTGTTGCAGAAACAGGCTGAAATGGCTGTTACCCGGAAAAATCTGGATATGCCCCTGCGTATCCTGGTGGTTGAGGACAATCAAGTCAATCAGGCGCTGATTAGCAAATTGCTGACCAATCAAGGCTGGCAGTTTCAGATAGCCGAGAATGGCGAGGCAGCGGTAGCTTCGGTTACAAAGTCCGAAGAACCGTTTGATCTGGTGTTGATGGATGTGCAGATGCCGGTGATGGACGGCATGACCGCCACCCGTATCATCAGGGACAAAATGGTCAGCCCGCCCCCCATTATTGCCCTTACGGCGAACACGATGAAAGATGATGTGGAACGGTATCTGGCCGCTGGCATGCAGGCCCATATAGGCAAGCCGATCGATCTTGAGGTGTTGCGATCCACTATTCAACGGGTTCTTGCAGGCAAACAATAATGCCGACCCCATGCCAAAGGCTTTGTTTTGCTTGACTCTTTCATGCTCCCTACTTATGTAAAGCCCACTTCCCATAGGGATAGACAAACCATATGCGCCTACGAAGACCCGAGCTTTGGGGTGCCCACCAGTCAGCGAGTTTCGCCCACTGGTGCCATCGGTGTTTGGTTAAGTCTTTGTTTGGGAATATGAATTTGAATGCGATGCAAAGGTGGTTTTGTACATGTTTGATAGCTTGTCAGGCCGGTTGAGCGGAATTTTTGATGGTTTGAAGCGCCGCGGTGCTTTGAAGGAATCGGACGTTGCCGAAGCGCTCCGGGAAGTGCGTGTTGCACTTCTTGAGGCTGACGTGGCGTTGCCGGTCGTCAAGGATTTCATTTCCCGCGTCAAGGAAAAGGCTGTCGGGCAATCGGTTCTCAAATCGGTAACGCCGGGCCAGCAAGTCGTTAAAATCGTAAACGACGAACTGGTTGCGATGCTGGGCAGCGAGACAAGCGCCATCAATACCGCCGGGCTGCCGCCTGTTCCAATCCTGATGGTTGGTCTGCAGGGCTCCGGTAAAACCACGACAACCGCCAAGATCGCGAAGCGCCTGACCGAGAAGGACAAGAAGAAAGTCCTGATGGCGTCGCTTGACGTGCGCCGCCCTGCTGCGCAGGAACAGCTCAAGATCTTGGGTGAACAGATTGGCGTGAAAACACTGCCGATCATCCCGGGGCAGATGCCAGTTGATATCGCACGCCGCGCCATGGAAGCCGCAAAGCTTCAGGGCTTTGATGTTGTGATGCTTGATACTGCCGGCCGTCTGCATATCGACCAGAGCCTGATGGCTGAAGTTGTTGCCGTGCGTGATGCAACACAGCCGCTTGAGACACTTCTGGTGGCCGATAGCCTGACCGGCCAGGACGCCGTGAATGTGGCGAAAGAGTTTGACGCGCAAGTGGGTATCACTGGCGTGGCGCTCACGCGTATGGATGGTGATGGCCGCGGTGGTGCGGCGCTGTCCATGCGGGCAGTTACTGGCAAGCCGATCAAGCTGGCTGGTACCGGCGAGAAGATGGATGCGCTTGAGGATTTCCATCCCGAGCGTGTGGCAAGCCGTATCCTTGGCATGGGCGACGTTGTCAGCCTGGTTGAAAAGGCTGCCGAAACGATTGAAAAAGAAGACGCCGAGAAGATGGCCAAGAAAATGGCCAAGGGCGAATTCGATCTTGAGGACCTGCGCACCCAGCTTCAGCAAATGGCGAAGCTTGGCGGCATGAAAGGCGTTCTCGGGATGTTGCCGGGCATGGGCAAGCTGAAGGGCGCCATGAACCAGCCCGGCGTAGACGACAAGGTTTTCAAGCGTCAGGAAGCGATCATCTCTTCCATGACGCCGAAAGAGCGGAAGCAACCAAAGCTTATCAACGCAAGCCGCAAGAAGCGGATTGCTGCGGGCTCAGGCACCAGCGTGCCAGAGGTTAACAAGCTTCTGAAAATGCATATGCAGATGGCCAAGATGATGAAGAAAATGTCCGCTATGGGCAAAAAAGG
>JABXIV010000197.1 GCA_013372925.1 Alphaproteobacteria bacterium | reverse complement strand
GATACCATTTGGGGAAGCCATAGCTGGTGGCGGCCTTCAGCACTTTGTCGATATAGGCATTTTCCGCCTGCTTGGGTTCCATATCGTCAGACACATAAACAAGCGCGGGCACGATCTTGCCGCCGCGGGTGTGCACCAGCATGGCCTCAGGCTTGTAGGTGGCTGTTGTGATGGTCTCGATATGGCTGTGATACAGCGTGTCCAGCTCGTCATGTGTCAGGTTCGCCAGGATGCCGTAAACGATGCCGTCGCCATTTTCATGCAGGTTCGCGTGCGGCTGCATCAGCATCTCATAGCCCTGGATACAGGCAGGTGCGAAGGCGCGCTTCTTGATGCCAGCTTCTTCAAGCACGCTCAGGCTTATGAAAGAGCCATAGAAAAACACTTGTACTTTGCGGTTGGCCATGCGGCTCTCCCATCCCATTAGTTCGCCCCTTATGAACATGGCAGGGCATGTGGCGTCAAACCTTTTCGGTGTGCGCCTGTTATTGTTATTGCCGGGGCTTTCAAGGGAGGTGCTGCACATCGCTTCATGCTTATCGACCGCAACGGCATACCCGCCAATGTCTGGCGAACGATAGCCGTGTTGCCGGATTTCATTTGCTGCGCAAGCGCCCCCAACCCTGGTTAACGGGTTCAGTATAGGGGCAACTTCTTTCACACCTGTTAATAAAACGGTGGGAATTTAAAGGCCGCACGACAAAGGGCGCAGCATGAGCGGTTCATGCTGCGTTGGCATTTTTCAGCGGAACTGATTGCGCTCTAGCGGAAGCGCTTTTTCAGGCGTGTGAACAGGCCTTCAGATGGCTGGTACGCTTGGCTTGCTTCCCATTCTGCCACCATGCGGGCGTATTGAACTTTTGTGATGCCGTATGTCCGAGCAGGTTTCTGCTGTTGCATTTTCCTATCCTTCGCTTTTTATCGCCAGCTTTTGCCGGTCTGTGTGTCGTGGTAGTTTGTTTTCTTATTCACCTTATTTGGTGATGATTTTCATGATTACAAGATACAAATCTTTGCGTCATTAATAAGGCGATGAACCGTTTAATTAAAAAGGCGACCTGTTGCACAGCATTGGAACGTTACCAATATATTATTCGATCTGCACTCTAGTAGGAGGGGAGAGTATGGCCGTTGCAGTCGTTGAGGCCTTGGCCGATATAATGGTACCTGTTGTTCGTTTTGCCTTCGAGCTTGTTTTAGAGGGTGTCCTAGAATTTTTGTTTGATGTGAAGGGCCGTGGACGCAAGCTGCGCGTGCTCTTGCTTCTGAGCTTGAGCGGTATCGTTGCGTATTTTGGTGGCGCATACTTGATAGAATTATGGGCTATTTTATCCAGTGAAAGTAGGGTGGGCGTCTATGCGGCGGTTTTCTTTCTGACATTGATTTTGTTTTATGGGGTCATTGGGATGTTTTCGCCCAGTGAAACGACCAGCGAGCGCCGCCAAAACCGGAAAGCAAGGCGACGCAAATAGTTCAGCCACATGAGCTAATAAAAAAGGCGACCTGTTTGGGCCGCCTTTCTTTACTCTTTTTTCCGTCGAGCCCCTGTTCGAGCGCTCGGTCTTAGAAGCGGAAAGAGAAGCCCGCAGTTGCCTGACCACCTGTAGATTCGTCGAATTTCAGGAAGTCTGCAGCGATGCGGAAGTTTACTTTTTCGCTGATGGCGCGCTCATACCCGATGAACCCACGAAAATCACCGACGCTGGCAGTAACAGAAGAGCCAAAACCGCTGGCTGAGGCCTGAACTTCGTTATAGCCGCCACCAATTTTGAACAGGTTTTTGCCGCTCTCACCAAAGGCATAGCCAAGGTGGCCCATTACGGACCAGTTGTGGTCAATCTTTGCTGTGATGCTGCCCTGGCTTTCTGATACGGCATAGCTACCGAAAGAGCCTTCGATGCCGAAAACCACATTGCTGTCTGTTTGGTGACGGAAGCCAGCATGGCCGCCATAGTAAAATTTACCACCGTCAGACAGGCCGATATCTGCGCCCACATACGGACCGTGGAAATATTTTTCATCAGCAGAAGCAGAGACCGCAACAGCGGCCGCCATGCCAAATGACAAAAGAGATTTAGAAACAATGTTCATAGTTATATGCCCCATCGATTTGAGAATAAGTCTGCAAGAAAAATGCGCTCATAAGGCGCGTAAATGCACAAGAAAATTGTGCGGACGCCTACTTAGCTGAGCCGATGGGGGAGTCAAATAAAAACGGATGCCCTAGTATGAAAGTTATAGGGCATCCGTCTAAAATGTACGTGCTTATTCAGCCGTCTTGGCAGCTTTCTTGCGCTCGTGTGGAAGCAAGAAGCGTTTGCGCAGGCGAATGCTCTCTGGCGTTACTTCAACAAGTTCGTCGTCGTTGATGTAAGCAAGGGCTTCTTCAAGCGGCAGTTTGCGCGGGGTGGTCAGCTTCACGGCGTCATCCTTACCAGCGGCGCGGATGTTCGTAAGCTGCTTGGCGCGCTGCACGTTTACGTCCAGGTCGTTGTCGCGGCTGTGTTCGCCAATGATCATGCCTTCATAGCATTCGTCGCCCGGCTCGATCATGATCACACCGCGGTCTTCAAGGTTCCACAGGGCGTACGCAACGGCCTTGCCGCCTGCGTTCGCAACCAGCACGCCGCGCTGGCGGCCAGCAATTGGGCCTTTGTAGGCGTCGTAGCGATCATAAGCGCGCGCCATGATGCCGGTGCCGCGGGTATCGGTAAGGAATTCACCGTGATAGCCGATCAGGCCGCGGGCAGGGGCGTCAAATGTCAGGCGGACCTTGCCGCCACCAGATGGCACCATGCCGGTCAACTCAGCTTTGCGGAGCGACATTTTCTCAACAACCGTACCCTGATAGGCTTCGTCCACATCCACCTGAACCGTTTCATATGGTTCCAGCTTCTTGCAGTTTTCGTCCATCTTCATCAGAACGCGCGGGCGGCTGATTGCCAGCTCAAAGCCTTCGCGGCGCATGGTCTCAATGAGAACGCCAAGTTGCAGCTCGCCGCGGCCTGCCACTTCGAACGCGTCCTTGCTTTCGGTCTCGGTGATCTTGATGGCCACGTTGCCTTCGGCTTCCTTCATCAGGCGGTCACGGATCACGCGGCTTGTCACCAGCTTGCCTTCGCGGCCCGCCAGCGGGCTGTCGTTCACGGCGAATGTCATCGCAAGGGTTGGTGGATCAACCGGGATGGAGTGCAGCGCCTCAGTCACTTCAGGAACGGCGATTGTATCGGCCACTGTGGCGGTTTGCAGGCCTGCGATGGCAACAATGTCGCCTGCTTCGGCTTCTTCAACCGGCACGCGCTCAAGGCCCCGGAAGGACAGGAGCTTGGAAATACGGCCAACCTCAATCACCTTGCCGTCGCGGCTAAGGGCGTGGATCGGGTCAGACACTTTCACGCGGCCAGTTTCAATCCGGCCTGTCAGGATACGGCCAAGGAAGTTGTCACGGTCCAGCATGGAAACAAGCATGGAAAACGGCTTGTCTGCATTGCCTTCGGTCACAACGCGCGGCGCTGGCACATGCTCGATGATTTTCTCAAACAGCGGGTGCAGGTTTTCGCGCGGGCCATCCAGCGTGTCGTCGCACCAGCCGTCACGGCCGGACGCATACAGGATTGGGAAATCAAGCTGGTCTTCGTTGGCATCCAGGTTCACGAACAGGTCGAATACGGCGTCTGTGGCAGCATCCGGGTTGCCGTCTGGCTTGTCCACTTTGTTCACCACCACGATCGGCTTCAGGCCAAGTGCCAGCGCCTTCATGGTTACGAACTTTGTTTGTGGCATCGGGCCTTCGGCTGCGTCCACCAGCAGCACAACACCGTCCACCATGGAAAGGATACGCTCAACCTCGCCGCCAAAGTCGGCGTGGCCTGGGGTGTCAACAATGTTCACGCGGGTGTCGTCCCACATCACGCTGGTGCATTTCGCCAGAATGGTGATGCCGCGCTCGCGCTCAAGGTCGCCGCTGTCCATGGCGCGTTCTTCAACACGCTGGTTTTCGCGCACGGTGCCCGATTGTTTGAACAGGTTATCCACCAGCGTTGTCTTGCCGTGGTCAACGTGTGCGATGATCGCAATATTGCGGATGTCTTTACTCATGGTCTTTTCCTGGGGCCCGATACACGGCCCAACTTAAAAAAGCCCCCCGGTTTCAGGAGGGCTTGGATGCTTTGATTTGCGGGCCTTATACGCGCCTTTACCCATTCCGGCAAGCGGAAAGGGCAGGGTACCTGCCGGGAACGCTTGACAGAGGTGTCTTTTGAGGCCCAAAGCTGTTGGGTGGAGATTTCGGGCAGGTATCGCATGGGCGGTGGTGTCATAGAGAAAACGCACGATGGGGGACTATATGTCAATTCGGATAACGGATACCGTTGAAGCCAGCTTCAAGGCTGTCATCAAGGATGTTGGGGGTTTTGTTGATGCCATGTATCGGCCGGCCCTTTACTATTTTATTTTTCTGACTGTTTGGAACATTTTGGCCATACCGGCTGTTCAGACATTCATGCTCGATCTGGGCGGTGATGTGTGGTTCTGGCTCGCGATCGGGATAAGCTCGTTGGCGTTCATGCTGTTCTCGCTTGCGGTGTCCTATAGCTGGCAGCGGCGGATTTTTGGCACATATGCAGGCGAGGAATTGAAGCCAGATGCACCGGCGGATCAATTTGGGCTGCCCCTGTTTAGGCGTTTCCTCAAGGTAGGCAGTGCGATTGAACTGCTGGGGTTTGCAGCCTTTGGTCTTTTGTCCTATCTCGCTTTTCCGGCAGCCATGGGCCAGATCATGTCGCGGCTGCTGACAGGCATTAACATGGCGTCAGAAGCGCCTGCAGCCCAAAACCCGATTGTGACCGTATCGGCGCTGGTGGGCATGCTTGTCCTGTTTGTATTGTTTGCGCGTGTTCGGCTTGTGCTGAGCGCGATTGCAGCTGGTGAGGACGCGGCCACCATAAAGGGCGCCTTCAGCCTAAGTGCGGACAACAGCCTGCGGTTGGTTGGAACAATCCTGATGGCGTTTGTGGGTATCGCGATTGTGGTGATTGGCGCGATGATCGCGATGGTTATTTTGGCGATCCCGGTTGGCTTTGTGGCGAGTGTGATTGTCAATGTCGCGGGTGCGTCGATCGCCAGCGTTGTTTTTGCACCCTTCGCCGCTGCCCTGGATACACTGACCACAAGTGCGTCCCTATGTGTTTTTGCGGGCCTATATGCCTTTATCTACGCCCAACTGAAGGGAAATGCCGACCCGTTCGGAACATTGCTGGACAAGGTTGAGGAAGATCCTTTCGACAAGATCGAAAAGGACGGCGAAGTGGTTTCAACAAGGGCTGTTCAGCCAGAGGCACAGAAGCGGGAAGCAGAAGCGCTAAGCGCGGCGCCCAAGGCTTCACGGGCTGTGCCGACAAGCAAGCCTGCAGCGTCTGTTGATGCGAGCACCAAGGGCGATGCACCACTTCAATATGGCAGGCGCAGGCGTTGAATACCTAAAAACGGGCAAGGCCGCTGAAAAAGGGACTTGCCCGCCTTTCACAAATGGCATGTCTTTTGTGTGCGTGTGAGTCGGATTAGATATTCTGCCGGTTTCAGTGGCAGGGACAACTTTTGGCCCAAGTTTCGCGAAAAAAAATTTCAAAAATTGGTGTAAATAAAAAACATATATTTCAATATGTTACCTGGCGTTAAGAGATTCTCAAACTTTTGTGACATACCCTGTACTTGGAATTCGAGCATGAAGCATTTATATTAATGCTTAGCGGGTAGCCCCCGCGAATGCCCTCCGTGGGCGTTTCCTCCCTGAGCCTGGGCCACGCATTTGCGTGGCCTCTTTTTATCCAGCGAAAATATTTTGGGCAATCTGTGGCATTTTTGCGCCAGGGTAGCTTGTGCGCTTTATCGTCCCCACTTGCAGGCAAAAGAAAAGGGCGCCGAAGCGCCCTTCCCGAACCATCTGTAAATTCAGCGATTAGAAGCTGTAGCGTGCCCGCACATAGTACATGCCGCCGTTGAAGCCCATTGGCGCTGTTACTGGGTATTTTGCACCCCAGCCAGTAGCGAATGGGTTGCCGTCTGGGTAGTTGTCGAACAGGTTGTTCGCACCGACGACCACTTCAAGGTTTTCCATCACGTTGTAGCCAAACTCCACATCGAATGTGATTTCAGAACCAGCGTCGATTGGCAGGCCACATGAATCAAGGTGCGCTTCGAAGAACTTGCCGTAGTAGTTACCACGAGCCAGGAAGCGCCACTTGGATTCGCTGTGGTTGAAGGTCACGTTGCCGCGTGTGCTTGGCAGGTTGTCTTCAAGCTGACGAACACGACAAGCATCAAGAAGCTCGTTCGGATCGTTCGGGTCGAAGCTCAGGACCTTCGTTTTAGTGTAGTTACCAGCAAGGGAAAGCGTTGTGCTGCCAGTGTCGGTCAGGTCGATCGGCAAGGTCGCAACAACGTCCACACCCTGTGTGCGGGTTTCAAAGTCGTTCACGTAGAAACGGAACGTACCCAGGTCACCGGCAAAACCAACACCTTCTTCCAGCAGCTGGAGGCGCTGGGCTTCAGTGAGCTCATTGTCGGCAGATTGGGTAATCCGGTCAGATACCTTGATGTTGAAATAGTCAACGGTCAGGCTCAGGTCGCCAAGGTCAGCAGCCATACCGAAGGTAAAGCTGTCAGACGTTTCAGGCGTCAGGGCTGCACCGCCAACCGCAAGCGAAACCGGGTTGGTTGGTGGGATTGTACCCTGCTGAACCAGGTCACCCGATGCGTTCGCAACGGTAGACACGTTCACGATTTGTGACTGACCAACAGTTGGTGCCCGGAAGCCCGTGCTGTAGGAGCTGCGGAACCGGAAGTTGTCAGACACTTTATAAAGACCGGAAACCTTGAAGTTGGTTGTTGAACCGAAGTCGGAGTAGTCTTCCCAACGAACGGCAGCACCCATGATCAGGTTTTCAGTAACATCGGCTTCCATATCAAGATACAGGGCAATGTTCGTACGGTCCCAGGTGCCGGCCACGTTCGGGCTGAAGCCTGAGAAGCCGTTAGAACCGATACCAAAACCCTGTGACAGGTTGGTCAGTGTAACGGTTGAACCGTCAGCCTGAAGCTGGTCGATGTTGAAGCGCTGGGCCAGAACGCCAATCTGGAAGGATTCAGGCTGGCCAGTAGATGCTTCAAACTGCTCTTCGCGCCATTCGAAACCACCGGCGATGTTCAGGTCTGAGAAGAAGCCAACATCGATCGGATAGCTCAGGTCGAGGTTGAAGTTCTTTTCAAGCTGTACGTAACCACCAAGGTCGAAGTTGTTTGGCGTTGCGGAACCAAGGCTTGCGTTCACCGTGTTGTTGATGAAGAAGTCTGACTGGTTACGACCAACATGCATGCTTACGTCGTATGCAAGGCCGCTGTCCATTTCACCGCGGTAACCCATGGCGATGGATGCATCGTTCAGTTTACCACCGAACTGAGGCGTAAAGCCGCCAGGGAACATTTCGTTGAATACGAAACAGTTCGGATCTGAAGCGATCTGCGCCAGCATGGCTGCTTCAGTGTCGGAACCAACAACAAGCGGGTTGGCAACTGTACCGGATGTCAGTTCACCCGGGTTGAAGTTGATGCCGCCTGGGCAGGTTACGCCGTCGTCTGGTGCCATGTCACCCACAAGGCGGGTTACGCCGCCATCAGCGGAATATACGCCGCCGCGAGTGTCTGGGTGACGGAAGAAGAAGCCGCCTTCCACTTCACGCTCGGCATAGTTACCGAACATATAGGCTTCGCCCTTGCCGGTGTTGATGCCAGCGTTGATGAAGACTTTCCAGTCGTCACGTACTTCAGGCTGACCCCAGATCTGGGCGTAAGGCTCACGCGCTGGGATACCAGCATCGATCAGCGCCTGCGCGTCATCACGCTGTACGCTACGGCTTGTTGGGTCTTGCTCGCGCCATTCGGCAGAGAAGTTCACAAAGCCGTTGTCGCCCAGTGGCAGGCCAAGGTTGGCAGAAAGCTGGCGCTGGTCACCGTCGCCTTCATACGTAGAGCCCCACTTGGCTTCCACAGTGCCGCCTTCAGCGTCGTCGCGCAGAACGAAGTTCATTACGCCTGCGATGGCGTCAGAACCATATTGTGCTGCTGCACCGTCGCGCAATACTTCAACCTTCTTCAGGGCAATCGCCGGAATAACAGAAATATCAGGGCCCTGCGCGCCATCAGAGATGCCGCCGCCAAGGAATGCGATTACCGCCGCACGGTGGCGACGCTTGCCATTCAGAAGAACGAGCGTTTGGTCTGGCGCAAGGCCGCGAAGGTTCGCTGGGCGAACAAGCGTTGCTGCGTCAGAAATTGGCTGTGCGTTCACGTTGTAGGAAGGAACGACCGTGCGCAATAGGTTCGACATATCGCCGTCACCCTGGTTTGCGAAATCGTCACCGCTAATAACGTCAACAGGTGCAGGCGTATCGGCAGCAGACCGTGCAGCCCGGCGTGAACCGGTTACAACAACTTCCTCGATCGCCATATTATCCTTATCAGCATCTTGTGCGCTTGCAACCGATGGCAAAGCCACGGTCATTGCTACACAGGATGTACCCAGTAGGAATTTTTTCATGATGTCCACAGAACCCCTCCGTGTGTTTGGTTGTGGTTTCTTTCGTCTTCGCTGCCAACCTCCCAGAAGCACAGCGAATGCACTCGATACACACAAAGACGAAGTGTAAGCCCGGTTTAGGAATAAAAACTGCTGAAATAGGCGACTTTTTTAATTTTCCGGTAACAAAAGTTTAAAAGTGTCGTTTTTGAAACACATGCAAACTATAGAGTCTAGAAAAGGAAATTATGTTTCCTCTAGTGGGTTTCCTTGAAATTTTTCGAAACGAATGAGGGCGCCAACAGCCCCGTATATCAAGGCTTTCGGGACGACTTTTGGTGCTTGCGTGGCGGCTTATTCGGCGGCTTTTGGCAGGGCGGAATTCGTGTTTTTGGGGTAGAAATCGTTGAATTTTGCAATCAGACGGTTGCTGAACCACTGAAGCTTTTCTTTGATGATTTCGAACTCGGGCAGCACGTCCAGCGTTTGCTCATTCATGTAAATCGCGCGGCTGATTTCAATCTGCAGCGTGTGGATACCCACATCAGGGTTGCCATAATGCTGGGTGGTGAAGCCGCCGGAATAGGGCACGTTCCTGCGCACGTTAAACCCGGCCTGGATCAACAGGTCTTCGGCAAAGGATGTCAGGCTGCGGTCACACGAGGCGCCCCAGTTGTCGCCCAGCACCACCTCTGGCCCCACGTGGCGCACACGCCGCCGCCGGGTGCCGCTTTCCGATGGCATGGAATGGCAATCGATCAGCACCGCGTATCCGAACTGTTTCCTGCGGGCATCCAGAAGGCTTTGCAGCTTTTCGTGATAGGGCGTGTAGAAATGGTCGATGCGGAAAAACGCCTCGCGCGCGGGCAGGGGCTGGCTGTAGATGACCTTTTCGTCGTTGATCACCCGTGGGATAACGCCAAGGCCCGCCTTCACGCGGTAGGTTTCATGCGCCATTGAGGGCGAAAGCGCTGGCGTGAACATGCCTGCATCCAGCTCATCTGGTGCGCGGTTCAGGTCCAGATAGGCGCGGGCGTGCGTGGCCTTCAACAGCGTGGCGCCGCTTGAAGGCACATCGGTGAAAAGCTGGTCAACATAGGCATCTTCGGAAAGCCTGAGCTCATTGCCTGAAAGGCTGGTTGCCCGGCACATGGCCTCGGGATAATGGCGGCCGCTGTGGGGGGCAGCAAAAATAAACGGGCCCGGTGTTTGCGGCACCTTGCAGATGAAGGGCGGCGGGCTTTCCGTGCCTTTCCGGGCGTCATTATGTTCCGGCGGTAACTGGCTCATGCCTATACCCTAGCCTGAAAAAAGGCGGAAGTCACCGTGCATATTGACGCGCCAGCGGGCCATGTTTGGTTGCGGCTTTGGCGTGGGCACGCGGGGCGAAAATTTGGCTTGCGCGCGGTCATGCCGCGGTGTAAACACAGGCCCGTTCCACCCTAAGGGCTTGAAAGCACGGGTGGAGCTATCCAGATACTAAGGGCCGCGCCCGCGGCACCTGATGAATGGAACGGTCGGTTAGCTCAGTTGGTAGAGCGCATCGTTGACATCGATGAGGTCGTTGGTTCGAACCCAATACCGACCACCATTTATCCCTTCCCTTAAAAATTGACTCCCTCGCCATTAAGTAGATAGCCTGATGCTTTCTGCAGCCGATGCTGTTTTTCCTGAATGGGTTAAGCTGCGGCAACATAACTTGCGTTATTCTCAAGGGGCGCTTTCATACAGCGCCTCCCATTAAAGGAGCAAAGGCGCTATGGCTGACCAGGTAAAAGCCGTTCCCATAAAAACTAAAGACATCAAAATGCGCAAAGGGTTTTGGCAGCCCAAAACAATCGACATTATTTTTGTTCTGACATCCATGAGTGTTCTCGCTGCTTCTATAGGCTTTGCTACGCCCGTGGCCTCGGCCTTTGAGGCATTTAGAAATGCCATCCCGATCCTTGCGATTTGCGTTGCTCTGTACCCAAATCTTCGGCGAGACGCTCAAGAAGCTGTTGAAAAAAAGCTTGAAAAGACACTTAAGTTCAGAGACCGGACGGAACACATGATCCGGCTTCAACTCACAATGAGCGCCGAACTGAAACACTGTATCGATACGGTTAAAAGTTGGCTTGAAAAGCCACACGAAGAATATGCCACGATGGTGATAACCTTGCCGGGACGGCCGATCTGCAAAGCCTGCGTTAACAGGATCGATGAACTCCCGCTTGGGCTGATGAACGCAATCGGTAGCAATGAGGGCACCTTGCAAATCTACGAGGCAACAATCGCGAAACATCCTTTTGAAAAGGTTTATGATGTCCAGAGCATCCATAAGCTCTTGGGAGAGCTTTTGAACGTCCTGGAGATTTATCGAAATGCGCTGGAAAAAGCCGACGTCGGTGAGCTTCCAACGATTACATTTGATGGAAATTAGGCGCTCGCCGCTAGGCAGGGGTGCAGGCGTATGCCTGCCCTCTTTCACACCACGCTAAAGCTCTAAACCTTTTGGTAACGCTATCCTGCTTATCATGCCGCCATGGGAAAGTTTGGGAGGTGACTGGCCACTTGGGGTGGCCGTATGGTGAGAGGTTTTGAAACATGCTCTTTGGTCGTGCCTCGACAGCGTGTACAGCACTATTGGACGCTATCAAACAATCCCAGGCGATCATTGAATTCGCCCTGGACGGCACCATTCTGGATGCCAATGAAAATTTCCTGAAAGTGATGGGCTATAGCCTGAATGAAGTGGTGGGGCACAAACATGCAATGTTTGTGGATCCAGCCTATGCCGAAAGCCAGGATTATTTAGACTTCTGGGCGGCGCTGCGGCGCGGCGAAAACCAGACGGCGGAATTCAGGCGCATCGCCAAAAATGGCGCCGATGTGTGGCTGCAGGCCAGCTATGTTGCCGTGCTTGACCCAAGCGGCAAGCCCATGCGTGTGGCGAAGGTCGCCACCGATATAACCGAACACAAGCTGCGCAACGCGGATTACGAGGGGCAGGTTGCCGCCATCCGTCATTCGCAGGCGGTGATCGAATTCGATATGAACGGCACGATCCTGACGGCCAATGATAAATTCCTTGATGCCATGGGCTACAGCCTTGATGAGATTAAAGGCAAGCACCACTCGATCTTTGTGGATGAAGACGATAAAGCCAGCGCGGAATACGCCAATTTCTGGAAATCTCTCCGCCACGGTGACTATCAGGCCGCAGAATATCGCCGGTTGGGCAAGGGCGGGCGTGAGGTGTGGATTCAGGCCAGCTATAATCCCATTCTGGATATGAACGGCAAGCCCTTCAAGGTGGTGAAGTTCGCAACGGATGTGACGGCGCGCAGGCTGCGTAACGCCAACTATGAAGGCCAGATTGAGGCCATCCGCAAGGCGCAGGCGATTGTGGAATTTGATATGGACGGCGTGATCCTTGATGCGAACCAGAAGTTCCTTGATCTGATGGGCTACCGCCTTGATGAGGTGAAGGGCGGGCACCATTCCATGTTCATCGACCCTGACTATAGAAAGAGCGACGAATATTCGGTTTTCTGTAAGGCCCTTCGGCGCGGCCAGTATCAGTCATCCGAATATCGGCGGCTGGGCAAGGGCGGGCGCGAGGTGTGGATTCAGGCCAGCTATAACCCCATTCTGGATATGAACGGCAAGCCCTTCAAGGTGGTGGAGTTTGCAGCCGATGTGACCGAACAAGCGCGCGACCGCGCCCGGCGCGAGAAAATCCAGGTCGAGATCAACGACGACCTGAAGTTCGTGGTTGATCAGGTGATGTCAGTTACCCAGCAGGCGACCTCTGCTTCCGGTGCCGCCAGCCAGACATCTTCAAACGTGCAGGCGGTTGCTGCCGGCGCGGAAGAGCTGGCAACCTCGGTGGAAGAAATCAGCCGCCAGGTATCACACGCGCTGGACCAGTCCCGCGAGGCAGTAACTCGTGCGGGCGAAACCAGCGCAACCATTTCAAGCCTTGATGAAACGGCCACCAAGATCGGGTCTGTGCTGGCCCTGATTACCGATATTGCGGAACAAACCAACCTTCTGGCCCTGAACGCAACCATT
>JABXIV010000221.1 GCA_013372925.1 Alphaproteobacteria bacterium | reverse complement strand
CAGGCACCTGAACGCGACGTGATCGTGCGCTATGACATCAATGACTATAAGGAAAAAACAGATCTCTCAGCGACCAAGCTATTCACGCTGATGTATGCCACGCTGCGGAGCTACCGCGATATCAATATCATTGAAGCAAGCCGCCGCGGACTTGTCCGGGTGATCGAGTCGTCCGCAGAAATGTTCAAGGAACAGTTTCTCGACAATTTCGCCAATGGAGTGCTGAAACAGGTTTCATCGCTGCTGGCAGGCGGCAGGGATGTGGCCTTTTCGCTCGAGGATGCGGCGGCGGTAACCCACGACAAGAAAGAAATGACCCTAGTGGCTGGCACTGGCCGTTTCGCCGGAAATGTCGGCGGGTCTGCATGGGATTTTTTCCCGGCGCGCGTGGCAGCAGCGATTGAGGAACACAGGGAACGGGGCCGAGGTGAATACGGCTTTTGGGTCGGTGGTTCCTATGTGGGCATGGTGGTTGGCAACAGCGGGCGCGCCAGCATCCTGTATCTGGTGGGCGAAGGAAAACCAGCCGAGATTGATACACACCTGATCCAGATATTTGTGCGCAATGTTCTGATCGCTGTTGAAAACCTTTATCTTCGCAATGCGCTTATCGATACCCAGCGTGAAGTTGTCTACAGGCTGGCGCAGGCCGTTGAAACACGCAGCAAGGAAACGGGCAACCATGTGAAACGCGTGGCCGAACTGTCAAAGCTGTTGGGGCGAGAGATGGGCATGAACGAATATGATGCGGAAACCTTCCGTCTGGCTTCCCCTCTTCACGATATTGGTAAAATCGGTATTCCAGACGCTATCCTGAACAAGCCAGGCAAGCTGACAAATGACGAATTCACGGTCATGAAGTCGCACGCTGAACTTGGGTATGATATCCTCAAGCATTCAGACCGGGAACTCCTTCAAGTGGCTGCGTCTCTGGCCTATGAGCATCACGAAAAATGGGATGGCAGTGGCTACCCGCAGGGCCTGAAGGGCGAACAGATTTCCCTTGTCGGCAGGATAACGGCCCTCGCGGATGTGTATGACGCGCTGGTCTCAAGAAGGTGCTACAAAGAGCCTTGGCCGGAAGATGATGTGCACGCCTTGTTGCGGGATGAAAAGGGTAAGCATTTTCAGCCCGAATTGATCGATGCCTTTTTCCGAAGCCTGCCTGCCATTCGCGAGATTTACACGCGTTACAGAGACGACGCAGATGAAGGTGGTGCCGCCTGATGTGGCCAAAAGAACCAAGTGATGATCAGCTTAATCCAACCCCTGTGGCCTATATTGTTTACGGCGCAGATGATCGCCTTCTTTATTTCAATGAGCGGATACCTGAACTTTTCCCCGGTTTCGCAGTGAATGACATGGTTGGAAAATCCCGCGCAGAGGTGCGGACCATGTTGCGGGATTTTGAGCCGTTGGCCGAACAGGCGATTGAACGCCTGGAAGCCGTGAGGGGGAAAGACCAGCCCTTGTCTGCAGACCTTGGTGTGTTCTCCTTTGGGGCTGGCCGATACTATACGCTGGATGATCTGCCGTTGCCGGATGGTGGCGCAGTTACGCTGGTCCGGGACTTGTCTGATAGAAAACAGAGTGTTGACCGGATTGCGCGGCTTGAACATGCCTTGTCCGACCTTGCGAATGAAGAGGCAATCTATGATGGCACGAAAGATCGGGCGTTTCTGATTATGGCTGAGGTGGCTTGCCGGGCGCTGGATGCGCCACGAACGGACATTTGGTTGATGAATGTGGATGGCACAGCGCTTTATCCGCAGGAGAGTTTCTGGGCACAGACAGGGGAACACCTGACGCTGGACCCGTTGCAGGAAAGTGATAGCCCAGCCTTTTTCAAAAGATTGGGCTTGGGCGAAGCGATCAATTTACCGGATATTGCAGGAGTGGATTTCCTCAAAGGAGTGAAGTCCGGCTACGAGCGGGACCGGCAGGTGAAATCTCTTCTTGTTGTGCCAATCATGCGTGGGCCAAGGGTAGTGGGCGTGATTACAGTGTCTGAAAATCGTGAAAACAGGCATTGGGTAAAAAGCGAGGTTTCTTTTGTCTCTTACCTTTGCGACCTGATTCTGCGGATGCTGGACGCCCATGACCGGAAAGTGGCGGAAGAAGGCCTGCGCGGCTTTAACGAAATGCTTGAGATGAAGGTTAAAAAGCGCACGCAGGATCTTGAAGAAGCCCTTGAAACCTTGACGCTCGCACAGGAAGAGCTGGTGCGATCTGAGAAGATGGCCTCACTGGGCGGTTTGGTGGCTGGGGTCGCGCATGAAATCAACACGCCGCTGGGTGTTGCGCTCACCAGCATTACGCATATGGCGGATGCGCTTGGTGATTTCAGGAAGGCAGTTGATAGTGGCAAGATTCGACGGTCTGACCTGACGACCTTCATGGAAACGAACGATGAGGGCACAAGCGTGGTACGCCGCAATCTGGAACGGGCTGCCAACCTTGTACGCAGCTTCAAGATGGTGGCGGTAGACCAGTCCGTTGATGACACGCGTGAAATTGATGTCGGGAATTATATTCACGAGACTGTTGAAAGCCTGATCCCGACACTGCGCAGGGATGCTATCAAAGTAGAGGCGACTGCACCTGAAAAGCTCATCATGAAGACAGTTCCGGGGGATATTTCGCATATCCTGACGAACCTGATCATGAACGCGGCTCTGCATGGTTTTTCCGATCGGCCTGAAAGGGATGACAAGCAAATCAGCGTTGCAGCCAAAACGACGGTTAGTGATCTGGTGCTTGAAGTATCAGACAATGGCAAGGGTATCCCGGCAGACATTCGGGAGAAGATATTCGATCCGTTTTTCACAACGGCACGCAACAGCGGAGGGTCGGGCCTTGGCCTTAATATCGTCTACAACACGGTCTATCACAAATTAGGCGGTGCCATTGAAGTGGGGGATGCCAAAGGCGGAGGAACCCGTTTCCTGATCACGCTGCCATTGGGATAAGGCGCAGATATGAAAAAGGGCAGCAAACCTATGCTGCCCTTTTGTCTTTTGTCAAAGCTGTATATTAGATTTTGCTCGGATATTTCGGCTGAACATCCACCGGAATATCTGTGGTGCGCGCAATCGCTGCCTTGGCCGTGTCATCCAGATGGCCATATTGGTCGAGGAATGCTTTCGCAGCCTCATAATCGCCATCACCCTGCAGCATGACAACCCGCCGAACCATATTGGTAACAGTGGCTTCCATCACATCATAATGCAGGCTGAACCGGCCTGAAGCTGGGTCAACAGTGAAAGCGCTGGCATCGCGCAGCATGCTGTATTGGAACGCAGCACCTTGGCCGTGGGCTTCATCCACGCCGAACCGCATGGCGCGGAACAGGCCGACAAAATAGGTTGCCAGCAGGTTGTCGCGTTCGGTTTTTGGCAGCTCACCTTTTTCCATCATGAAGAGGATATTATAAACACCCATCATGTCGGCCTTGCCTTCTTCGATGGCGCTATAAAGCTCTTTAAGTTGGGCGTTTACGGTGGTTTCCACGCCATCAACAGTGATGGTGCCGGGGCCGAGGCTGTGGCTCAGTTCATGGAACAAAGTCTCGTTCGCCATATATTTGGCCATCAGTTTTTCGGCATCCATGGGTGCCAGAATATGTTCTGCCATCGGTGCGAGGATCAGCTTGAACTTGGCTTCTAGCACGTTGTTCAAAAGGACTTTCTTGGCCCCTTTTGCTTCCCGCACGCGCTCATCGTTCGGCAGGTTGAAAGCAATGGTCTGTACGCCTGGTACGTTATCGCCGCCGCCGTGAACCTGATAGGTGGCTGCGATGGGGCTTTCGAAGCCGCGCTTGAAGTTTTTGTAGCTTTCATCAACCGGCAGGTTGGCTTCCATATCGCGCAGGTAATGCTTGTAGCGCTCAAGTGCTGCGCTTTCCTCAGGATTGCGAATGGTGACAAACGCTTCATAAGCGGCCTTGTAGCCAAACAGGCCATCTGTGTAGATTTCATATGGCCCGATAGCCACCTCAATCGGTGTGCCTTCAAGGTCCATCCAGGCCATTTCACTTTCGAAATAATCGTCTGTGAGGAAGCTTTCTGCGCGCAGGCTCAGGAATTTCTTCAGGCTTGGGTTAGTGGTGATCTCAGCCGCTTCCCGCAGCAGTTTGGCTGCAGGCTCAAGCCACTCTGCATAGTGCTCGTGGTATGGCACCGCCACCAGCTTGTCCCCGTCCCGGCGGAGCACGGTATAAAGGCTTGTAAAGGCTTCCTTGTCTTCCGGGTGGGCATCCAGCCAGGCGTTGAACTCGTCTTTGCTCATATCGGCAGGATAGAAGGCGGCACCGGCTGGCATAGGCGTGCTGCCATAAAATGGGTGTGCCTCTGCGATTGTGTCCCACGGGCCGAAATGCAGGTTGAACATATCAAGCAGCAGGTCTTTGTTCGGCGCGTTTGCTGCCGCAATTTCCGCCCGGATGGCCGGGTTGGCTTCGCT
>JABXIV010000256.1 GCA_013372925.1 Alphaproteobacteria bacterium | reverse complement strand
GCAACGCCAACTTCACCGGCTGGCAGCTCAAAGGCTGTACCAGTGATTGTGGCACCAGCAACGTGCTGGGTCATGCGGGTTGTCAGCTGGTTGTCAACCAATACCCAATCAAGGGCATCGCCAGTGATCGTGCCTTCACCGAATACGTTGATTGGCACGCAACCAAGGGAGTGAGCAAGATCGTCAACACAGCGATAGCCGCCATTGCCGTCGTCAACAACGTTCAGGGCGTTGTAGAAGTTCAGCGTGTTGAATACGCCGCCATTTACCTGGTCCTGGCTGTTGTTGCCATATTGGTAATAGGCTTCGTATGACCAGCTTTCGTTGATGTCACCTTCAAAACCAAAAGCGGTACGGAACGTGCGGCGCTGTACGTCGCTTGTCCGTGGGCCAGCTTCAGTGAAGCGGCGGTACATGATGGCGTGGTCAGCATTTGGATCAGCGTCCAGGATCAGGTCACGCAGTTCCTGTGGCAGGAACGGGTTGTTGATTGGAACATTGATGTTTGGAATGTTGCCAACGGAGATGAACTCACCAACGATGGAAGGCTCAAGCTGAGAGCTGGATTTCAGTTCAGAATAAGCAGATTCACTGAAGAATGTAACGTGATCGTTGATCTTGTAGTCGAGGTTTGCGTTGAACTGAACGCGCTCGCTCGGTACACGGATCAGACGAACTGCGTTACGGTCAAAGCCATCTTCAGCGTTATTGAACGGTTTGTTGAAAAGGCCAGTACTTTCATCAAGCGTCCAGCCGCCAGCAGCATAGCCAGGGGCGAAGAAGTGGCCTTTTGGACCAAACGAGCTGTTTGTGGCGTCGTGCGCAGAAATTTCGCGCTGGGAAGAACGCAGGCTACCGCGCTTGCTGTAGCCAGCATAGATTGTTGCGTTACCGCGGTTGTCAGCAAAGTTGCCGCCTGCGAGAACGGAAATGTCGGTTTCGTTTGCGCCACCTGCATCAGATGTACCTGCGCGGCCATCAACCGTGATGCCTTCATAGTCGTCTTTCATGATGAAGTTGATCACGCCGGACATGGCTTCGGAACCATATACCGCAGAGGCGCCACCAGTCACTACTTCAACACGCTCAACAAGCGCGGAAGGAATCATGGAAACGTCAACAGTTGGGGAGCCTGCAGCACCGCCAATGTGACGACGACCGTTTACCAGGATCAGGGTACGCTGGGAGCCGAGGTTACGAAGGTCAATCGTGTTCAGGCCAACAGTCGCTGTACGGAAGTTGGTGGATGTATCAACAGAACCAGGAACACCAGCGGATGGCAGTTCGTTCAGGATTGATGCAACGTGTGTGGAGCCAGTGAGGTCCAGCGCTTCAGTGGTGATAACGTTTACAGGAGACGTTGCTACGAGGTCTTTCCGCTTAATGCGGGAGCCGGTTACAACAACTTCTTCAAATTCTGTCTCTGTATCTGCGCTGACGTCTTGTGCAGATGCGACATTGATGTTTGCGTTGGTCGCCAGGAGCGCAATCGCAGTTGCTGCGCCGCCAAGGTATTTGGACCGCAAACCCCGCTTCTGAGCGGTGCTGAATTTAACAGCCATTTTAATCCTCTCTTCTCTGTGTATAGGGCAGAGATGTCTGCCGTGATCGAGTTGCTTTCGGCTCAGGCCGCCTGCAACTAGAGAGGATATCTGTGTTAAGGGCAGGGAGAGTTTCAAATAAAAACAGGCTTATATTAAAATAGTGTCCTATTTAAGTTTTTAATTTGTAACAAAAAAATCACATTGTATTTTAGATTATTTAAAATGTTTATTATTTTTGTTTATTAATTATTTATCATAATATTTATTATTACTTAAAATAATAACACAAGGATTTCTGGGGCTTTGTGTTCAGATTGACATAGTATAAAGACACAGGAAAGTGAAGCAGTCCTCAAGGAAAGCACAAAAAGGTGATTTAAGAGACCATAATTTGTGAAATACCTGCATCGAAAGTTCATGTATCCGGACAGGTGTAGTTATTAAGATTATGGCTTGCCTTTTTCAGTGACGCCTCTGTTTGGCTGCGCTAGATTCTTCGCGTATCGGGAAATGGGAGTGGGTGAATTGAGCCATAAAATTGCATCAGACCCGGAATGGTTGCCGCACCGGTATGATTCGTCGCGCGGACATGTGCATTTTATAAGGGCTTCCCGCAATGACCATAGAGAAGCCGTTTTCCTGACAGATGAATATCTGAGGAATGCGGCAAATGTTCAGGCGGTTAGCCTTGATGCTGCCACAGGGGCAGGTGACGAAGCGCCGCTGCATTTTGTGTTCCATTCAGCTTATTGCTGTTCCACCCTTCTGGCGCGTGCGTTTGATCTGCCAACTATTTCCATGGGACTGAAGGAGCCGCAGATATTAAACGATCTCTCTGGCTGGCGATCTCGCGGCGCGCAACCGCAAGATTTGGCGCGCGTGATGGCTGGGGTTTTGTCTCTGCTGGCGCGCCCCTTTGAGGCGGGAGAGGCGGTTGTCGTTAAACCCTCCAATCTAGTGAATGGTCTTGCCGGGCTGATGATGCACTTGAAGCCGGGCTCTAACGCTTTGTTTTTATATGCACCGTTGCGTGATTTCCTTGGTTCAATTGCCCGAAAGGGTATTTGGGGCCGGTTGTGGGTGCGGGATCTGATGGTGAAGCAGATGCAAGAGGGGCTTATTGATTTGGGGTTTCAGGGGGATGACTACCTGAGGCTGACAGATCTTCAGGCGGCTGCTGTTGGCTGGCTGGCCCAGCACGCCTTGTTTGCCAGGATTATTGAAAAGTTTGGGGCAGGCAGGATCAGGACTCTTGATAGCACAGCGTTGATGAAGGCGCCGGACGCTGCAATGGGAACCCTGCAGGCCCATTTCGGTCTGAATATGGAGGCCGATGCTTTAAAGGCGTTGGTGGAAGGCCCGGTATTCAAGCAACATTCCAAAACTGACAGTGACTTTGATGCCGATGCCCGCGAGGCCGACAGGCAGGCTGGGGATGCGCTTCATGCTGAAGAAATTGAGAAGGTTGTTGTCTGGGCGGAAGCTGTGGCCAGAAACGCAGGTGTGCCTATGAGGCTTGCGGCGTCTTTGGTCTGATCTCAGCGCTTTATCAAATTCTGGTGGAAAAAAGAAAGGCGGGCTCAATGAGCCCGCCTTCATTATTTCCGGTTTTACCCGTCTGTCTTAGAACGAAATACGTGCAGACAGACCGTAACGACGACCAAGGGTGTCGAATGTGGATGGGTAAGTGTTACCGCTGTTGTAGCCTGTCGCACCAATGAAGGAACCAGTCAGAGGTGGGTGCTTGTCAAAGAGGTTGGAAACTGTACCAGTGATGGACAGGTTCTCAAGCACTTGATAGCGAACGGACAGATCGAACAGGTGGTAGTTACCAGTTTCGTTGAAGTCCCATTCAGTATCCAGGCCTTCAGGCGTGCCAACGAATGCAGTGTCATCTTCACGGAATTCGTATTCAGCACTGCTGATGAAACGCCACATCAGGGACACGTTCAGCTTGTCCCAAGAGATGGTGTTACGCCAGTTGAAGGTGAACTCTGGCTGGATGGACGCACAGTTTGCACTGAAGAGACCAACACAGTCGCGGTTCTCGGATACGCCTGTAACAGCTTGGAATGTTGAGCTGTTAGTCCAGTTACCTACGAAGTTGGTGTCCCAGTTAACAGAGTCGTTGATCGCACGGCCATAGGAAATGGCAACGTCAATACCGTCTGTTTTCAGGTTACCTGTGTTCGACAGGAACAGTGGCAGACCTTTAACAACTTTGTTGTCGCCGCTCAGGCCACCGTTGATAGGTGAACGAACGATAGACGTACAAGCAAGGCTGGTTGGGTCTGGATCGTCGAAACATGCACTGATGGCATCATCCGGCGCAGGCTGGTTGATGGAGCCTTCAATCTTGATGTTGTAGTAGTCGACAGTCACTGTCAGGCCTGGAACGGCTTCTGGCTGTACAACAACACCGATTGTCCAGCTGTCTGATTTCTCAGGCTGAAGATCGAGGTTGCCACCACCAGTGTAGTTTGCCTGGCCAGCTGCAGGGAACGGAATGGAGCCAATAGCGCCAGCCGGTGCACCCTGTGCGATACAAACATCACGAACAACGCCAGTTGGGCCAGAGTTCACAACTTCGCCATTGTCGTTCACAGACGCACATGGGTCGTTTGTGAGGTTGGTCAGAAGTGTGTTCTGTGGCGCAAACAGCTCAGCTACGTTCGGTGCACGAACTGCACGTGCGAATGTGCCGCGAACAGTCAGGTCTTCAACTGGTGTCCAGCTCAGGCCCATCTTCCAGGTAGTCGCATCGTAAGATGGGTTGGAAGGTGCGTCCACGCTGTAGTCAGAGTAACGAATACCAGCTTCGAAGTTCAGTTCCTTGGCCCAGTCAGCATCCTGTACCAATGGTACGAGAATTTCTGCTACGCCTTCATAAACGTCGTAACCGCCGTTGATGTTTGGTGCAGCACCGCCAGCGCCGCCCAGGTCACCAGACTGAGAAAGAAGGTCTGATTCACGGAAAGCGGAGTAAGAGCGGTATTCACCGTTTACTGCGAAGTTGATCGGATCAGCAGCCCATGGAAGGGAGTAACCCAGGTCACCAGTTACGGAAGCAACAACCTGGCCCATTTTGGACGTAGTGTTGATTGTGCTTTCGCCGCCTTGCAGGAAGGCGTTCATTTCTTCTGTGATCGAGCCTGTTGGGCCGAAGAAGTCAACTGGTACACAGCCGTTGCTGGCATCGAAACAGCCATCAGCGTTTGAAAGCATGGCTTGTTGGATGCGAGAAATCATCCAGTAGCCTTTTTGGATCTGAACTTGCTCGCTCTGGCCGTAAGAAGCCATAACGTCCCAGCTGATGCTGTTGTCGAAGTCGCCGCGCAGGCCAACTTGATAGTCGAAGTAATCAGCAGAATACTGGCTGTTACGAGGACCACCTTCCACATTACGACGACGCAGCTCAGTGTCTACTTCGCGGTAATTCGGGTCGTTGCGGCTAGTCGCAGTTGCTGCAGCGTCACACTCGGCTTGTGAGAACAGAGGTGAGTATACACCAGCTGTTGGATCAGTGTCGAACGCACAGAATGCGTTACGCTGTGCATCAGACAGGTATGGGTTGCTCAGTGAAATCGTCATGGAGTCACCAAACGCGCCAGAAGGTGCGATGATAGTGTCTACAACGTTACGTGAGTAGATAGCGCGTGTATAAGCTTCAACGCCTTCTGCGATTTCATAGTTTGCAGCAGCGAAGATGTTGTAACGCTCAAATGGTGTTTGGAACACGTTGTATGGCGCATAGTTGAACGGCTGGAACGCAGAACCGAATGTACGGTCGTCCTGAACACCACCCAGAGCCAGGTTGGCATTGTCGCCACCAGTTGGGTTTACGTTGCCTACGCGTGTATTGAACGGGCCAAGGCCAGAACCACCAGCAACACCGTTCCAGTAAAAGAGCGTGTCTTTGGAGAAGTCACGGTCGCCCTGGAATACTGGGTTGGCTTTGTTGTAGCCGATGCTCAGAACAGCGTTACCTTTGCCGTCAGCAAGGTCAGCACCGATTGTTACGTCAACGCGCTTGATCTCGCCGTCGCCTTCTTCAGTTGTGCTGTAGCCGGCAGTTGCTTCAAGGCCGGTGAAGTTTTTCTTCGTTACGAAGTTAACAACACCGCCGAGGGCGTCTGCGCCGTAAGTCGTGCTTGCGCCACCAGTCAGAACGTCAACGCGTTGGATCAGAGCCAACGGCACGTTGTTCAGGTCGAAGCGACCGTTCAGTTCTGCAGGCGTAAGACGCTGACCGTCCAGAAGAACGATGTTACGGTTGGAACCAAGGCCGCGAAGGTTTACGTAAGAGAAACCGCCGTTACCGTTGTTCACCTGACGACCGATGGATGGAACCATGCCTGGGATTTCGCGAAGGATTTCCTCAGCAACATCTGCTTGCTGGTAGTCCATCTCGTCGCTGGAAACCACAGCAACAGGCGCGGAACGAGTGAGGTTAGGGTTTTTAATCAGGGAACCCGTAACAACGATCTCTTCCAGATTCAGTTCATCTTCGTCAGTGTCCGCGTCTTGTGCAGAAACTGCATTGATGTTTGCGTTAAGGGCCAGAAGCGCCAGCGCTGTAGCAGCCCCCCCAAGATACTTGGACCGCATGCCCCATTTGCGGTCAGAACTAATATTCTCGGCCATGTATTTCCTCCTCTGTGAAATGGCTGATCGTGCCGCGCCGCGTGGATGTGCCCAATTGGGGACTAGTTTCCCGCGTCCTTATGCGACATGAGGAGAATTCTGTGACCGTTTCTAAGTATAGTTTCAAATGAAATGGACGGTTTGTTACTAAAAAAATATTCTTAAATTCACTAAAGTAACAAAAAAATCACATAAGCATTTAGATTATATTAGATGTTTATTTCATTAGTTTAGTTTTTTTTTAAAAAGAAGGGCGAAATATATGTTTTCTATATTTCGTTTATTAAAATGAGCGCTTGTCGGTGCTTGGTTTATGTCGTTAAGACAAGCTTGGGTAATATATCCCTCAAAGAAAAAAACAAACTTTTGGAAAAAAGTGGAGTCGCCCCCCTAATCCTATAAACCGTCCATGGTATATAATTTATTCTAAAATGTGCGAGTTTCTCAGAATTGGGGATTCTCGTAAAATGTTGATTCAAAAAGAATTCTGGTAACTTCCGTTTCACGGAAGCGTGATTTTCGATCGGGTGGAAAGGGCTGTCCCTCAGGCGCGGGATGTCGAGTGCGCTACTTAAGCGTTTTTTGTGAGGATCAGGATGCGTTGTTGGCCCTGGGTCCTGTCGTCAAGCACCACAAGGCCATCTGGAGCGGTTATATCTTCATCGGACCCCAGTTCACAGATGATGGCGCCGTCTGTTGCCAGCCAGCCTTTTTCCAGCAGTCGCTCAAGGGTGGGAATTACAAGCCCCTTGCGGTAAGGGGGATCCATGAAAATGAAATCACATGGTTCCTTGGCGTCGGGTAGGGCTGTGGCGTTTTTGGGTAAAAGCGTCGTCTCTGCCTGTACGCCAAGTGTTTCGATGTTTCTTTTGATGCAATCAAGTGAGGGGCGGGCCTGCTCAATGAAAGTGGCATGCGCGGCACCACGCGACAAGGCTTCAAGCCCGAGAGCACCGGTGCCGGCGAAAATATCAGCAACGCGTGCGCCTTCCATGTCAGGGTAGCGGCTATGCATCAGCATAGAAAAAAGGCGTTCCCGCATCCGGTCTGTTGTCGGGCGTACGTCCCGGCCTTTTGGCACCTCAAGCCTGCGTGCGCGAAATCGCCCGGCAACGATCCGTGTCATTTGTTACTGCCTTTGCCGCCTTTGCCTCTGGGGCCTTTATTGGCGGGTTTTGCGTCGGGGCGGCCTTTTGTGTCACTGGTTTTGCCGCGGGGTTTCCGCAATCCGGGCTTCGGGGCGTCTTTGTCCTCAATGCGGCTCTTGCGGCGGCGTTTGGCGCCAGGCTTCGGCTTTTTGTCTATCTTCGGCTTGGCCCATTTGCTTGGGTCGTGCTTCTTGATTGGCGCAGCAACACTGCCAGTTGCTTCCTCAAAGAATCCGGAAAGGGAATCGCGTAGCTGCTTGTCTGGCACAGCAGCGGCGCCTTCAAGCGGCAGAGTGCCGAGTGAAAAGGGGCCATAATTGGTGCGGATCAACCGGTTCACATCCAGCCCCAGATGTTCCATCACGCGGCGTACTTCGCGGTTTTTGCCCTCGCGGATGGCCACTGTCAGCCAGGCGTTGGCACCGGTCTGGCGCTCAAGCTTCGCTTCAATGGCTCCATAGTGAACACCGTCGATGGTGACACCGTCCGCCAGTTTGGAAAGCGCCTTTTCATCAACGCGGCCATGCACGCGAACGCGGTAACGGCGTAGAAGAGCTGTTGAAGGCAGTTCAAGCCAACGGGCCAGTTCACCGTCGTTAGTCAACAACAGCAGACCTTCGGTATTCATGTCCAGGCGGCCAACGGCAATCACCCGTCCCATATGCTTGGGCAGGTTATCGAACACGGTTTGGCGGCCCATTGGGTCTTTATGTGTTGTCAGCGTGCCGCGGCGTTTGTGCAGACGCCACAGTTTGGTTTCGCGCACGTCGCCGATTGTCTCGCCGTCAACCTTGATGCCTTTAAGGCTTGTCACCAGCACGGCTGGCGTTTCCAGTGTTTTACCGTCGAGGCTGATACGGCCTTCGCCGATCATACGCTCCACGTCCCGGCGCGATCCCACGCCCGCGCGGGCCAGTGCCTTTGCAATGCGTTCACCGGTCTGGCTTGGTGCAGCATCTTCTGTGTTTTTATCGTTGTTCATTCTCAACCGCCTTCTGTTGCGCGGACCATAGGGCCAGCCATGGTTGCTTGCAACATATTCGTCTTTGTTCGTTCAGGCAAATGACTTGACTCTTACGACAGGTGTAGTAAAACGCGCTTACTACAAATGTAGTGAAAGAGCCCAAAAGGGCCGATAAAAATATAAAAAACGATAGCGAGTGAAAAAATGAAAATCTCCCAGACACTGGGCTGCTGTGTTGCGGCCCTAAGCCTTTCTGTTTCTGTATCTGCAAGCCAGGATGCTGTTTCTTATAAAGACAAGCTTGATGCCTTCATGGCAGAGGCGGAAGCCAGCCCGCTGGCACCCCCAAGCTACAGCCTTGCGATCGCGAGCGGCGATGAGTTGCTCTACAGCCGCCTTAAAGGCTCGCGTGTCCTGGGGCAGGACGCTGCGCTTGAATTGGATTCGCCGCTTTATATTGCTTCTGTTACCAAAAGCTTTGTTGGCCTGCTGGCTGCCAAGCTTGATGCAGAAGGGGTGCTGTCCCTGGACGCGACGCTTGCGGATATGTGGCCGGGGCTTGACTTGCCAGCACCGATTGATGCCAGCAGCATCACGATGCGTAACCTGCTGAGCCATAATTTCGGGTTTGAGGCCGATCCGCTTGTTGTGCGCACGGCCTATGTTGGCAGCACCGAACTCGCCGATTATGAGGCTATTCTGGAAGGCAGCAGCGTTCCTATTGAGCCGGGGTTTTCCTACGATAACCTAGGCTACTTGATCTATGCTGCAGTTCTGGAAAAGAAAACCGGGCGCAGCTGGCATGATTGGCTGCAGAGCGATATTTTCAAACCGCTTGGGTTGGTCAGTGCCTCGACAAAACCCAGTGAAATTTCGGCAGACCAGATCGCGCTGGGGAACCATTTTGATCCGAATGCCAAGGCTGGCTGGACACCTGCAAAAGCCAAAGCCGATGACCTGATGCATCCGGCGGGCGGCCTGTTCGTTTCAACCAATGATGCAGTGCGTTGGTTGCAGGCGAATGTGAAGCATAAGGTTTTTGCAGATGCGGTTTATGAGGTGGCGCAAACGCCTTACGCAATGCGCGAAAAGCCGAAGAAATATGCAGATATGACATGCTCTGGCTATGCCTTGGGCTGGCAAACGTGTGACTATTCCGGGCACCGTGTGCTTTATCACGGTGGCACCTATGACGGCATGATGATCTTCATGCTTTATCTGCCGGATGATGACCTTGTTGTCTCCTCCATTAATGGCGCGCGGGCTTTCGGCTGGACATTTGGCTGGCAGGCCGTGCAGCAGGGGCTTGATTTCGCTCTCGGCCTTGAAGGCGCTGATGACAAGGCAAAAAGCCGTCTGGATGGCCGGGTAAAAAGCCAGCTGGGCTATGCCAATTTCCGTGGGCGTATCCGTGAACAGGCTTTCCGTGCCGCCACGACGGCAGACGCTGCCAAGCTTCGCGAAGAGCTGATTGGCCAATATGCATCCGACGCCTATGGCGAAGCCAGCCTGTGCGAGGTGGGTGGCAAGCTTACATTCTCAATCGGGCGCTTCAGCGCGGAAGTGATCTCCGGCCCCGGCGGCGTTGCCCGCATTATGGAGCGCGCTTACGGCGAACCAAGCAAGCTCAAGATCCAGCATACCGAAGCCGGGATGCCGTCCTTTGAATGGGAAGGCGGCCAGTTTGAAAAGCAGGCTGGAAAAGCTTGTGTTGGCGAGGCCGATCAATCGCGCTAAATAAAGCGCATGATTGATACGTTCCCGCATATGCACCGGGCGCTTGAAGAAGCCCGCAAAGCCGCCGTACGCGGTGAGGTGCCAATCGGTGCCGTGATCACCGGGCCTGATGGCCAGGTGGTGGCAGCAGCCGGGAATGATGTGGTGGGGGCCAAGGACCCCACCGGCCATGCCGAATTGATTGCCATTCGCGAGGCCGCACAAAAACTGGGTTCCGAACGTCTTGAAGGGTGTGATCTCTATGTGACCCTGGAGCCCTGCGCCATGTGTGCTCAGGCCATCGCTTTTGCTCGTATCCGTCGCCTCTATTATGGAGCAGAGGATGAAAAAGGCGGTGGCATTACTGTGGGTGCCCGTATTTTCAGCCAGAAAACCACCCATCATCGGCCTGAAATCTATGGCGGGATTCTAGAGCGCGAAGCAGCGCAATTGCTTAGAGACTTTTTCAAGTTGAGGCGCTAATATCTCTTTATGGGTGAGGACCTTAAGGCACAAATACTGGATTTCCTGAAGGAAAGTTGGACGTGGGTACAAGCCAACGTGCTTGAGCCTGTGCGCCTGCTTGAATTGGGCATCATCATCCTTTCCATTCTGCTTTCCCGCTTTGCCGCAAGCCGTATTCACCGTGGCTTGATGAAGGCCTTTGGTGAACACCCCCTGATGCTGAAGGTCGAAGCGCGTTTGCAGCCGATCCTGTCTACGGCGCTTGTGGTGATGTTGCTGTGGACAGCCATCCTGATCATGAGCCCGTGGGTGCAGTCACCCTATTTATTGTCGATTGCGGTCAGCCTGTTTACGGCGTGGCTTGTTATCCGGCTTGCGGTAAGTTTGATCGAAAACCGGGAGCTGGCGCGCCTGATCGCGGGACTTGCCTGGTCTATCGCCGCATTGAATATCGTTGGACTGCTGGACCCGATCATGACAGTGCTGGATGGCGCCCACCTGCCGCTTGGTGAAGCCACCATCAGTGTGCTTGATATCCTGCAGGGCATCCTTACATTCGCGGTGGTTATGTGGGCTGCGCTCGCGCTTTCCACCCTTTTGGAAAAACGCGTCAAGGCGCTTTCAACGGTGCCGCCCAGCGCCCGTGTGCTGATGACCAAATCGGGCAAGATTATTCTTGTCTCGCTCGCTTTCCTGATCTCCCTGAATGCAACGGGGATTGATCTCACCGCCCTTGCGGTCTTTGGTGGTGCGCTTGGTGTTGGTATCGGTTTTGGTTTGCAGAAGGTTGTGGGGAATTTCATCTCCGGCATCATCCTTTTGATGGACCGTTCCATCAAGCCGGGTGACGTGATCGAGACCGGCGGCACATATGGCACCATCAACCGCCTTGCCGCGCGCTATACAAGCGTGATCACCCGTGATGGCACGGAATTCCTGATCCCGAACGAAGACATGATCACCCAGCCGGTGATCAACTGGTCGCACAGCCACCGTTTGGTGCGCCGCCGCATTCCTGTGCAGGTGTCCTATGAAAGCGATATCCGCAAAGCGATGGACCTGATGGTTGAAGCGGCCCAGCAGGAAAAACGGGTGCTCAATAACCCGGCGCCGCGCACGCTTGTAAAAAGTTTTGGTGCAGACGGTGTGGACCTTGAACTCAGGATGTGGATCGAAGACCCGCAGCACGGTGTGTCTAACATCGCAAGTGATGTAATGTTGCATATGTGGGATTTGTTCCACGAGCACGGCATTGAATTCCCATACCCGCAGCGGGTGGTTCACCTGCGGCAGGATGAGGGCCATACGGTGAATATCAAGGCCGTTGACCCCAAGGCGGATACCAAAAAGAAATAACCACAATCAGGTGCTGAGTAACGACAGAAGAGGATAGCGCATCCAACAAAAAGGGGAGGGACCGATGAATGTTGGAAAGTTTATCCTGAATATCGTTGTTGCGTTTATTGCTTACGGCGTTCTCTATAGCGCGGGCGATGCCATGTTTGCCGATGCGTTCGCATCAGCCATGGCCATGATGAACCCGCCTGAAGCTACCATGGTGCCGGTGCTGGGCTATCATCTGGTGCAAACAGTTGTGGTGGTTTGGTTGTTTGGTAAGGCCGTTGGCTCGGGTGACATGAAGGCTGGTGGCATGTTCGGCTTCATGATCGGGCTTTATCTTGTGGCCACCGACAATAACTGGTTCACCATAATCAAGGATTTCCCGCAGGATGCTCGGCTGCCGCTGGATGTGATGCATCTGGTGATTGGCGTGCTTGTTGGCATGCTGCTGGCCTTCATGTGGGGCCGCGGTTGGGGCTTTGGCGCTGACGAAGGGGCAGAGGCCTAAGCCCCTGCGTCCATATAGGCCTGATAGGCTTCAATTAACCGTTTGGCGACGGGGCCTGGTGTGCCGTCGCCTATTTTTTCACCGTCCAGCACCACGATCGGCGTGGCGCAACTTGTGCTGCTGGTCAGGAACATCTCAGCGGCGTCTTTGACTTCCTCCAGGCTGAACTTGCGCTCTTCAATGCTCATCTGCAGGCTTTCGGCAACCTTCTTCACGCTTTGGCGTGTGATGCCGGGCAGGATGTTATCATCGGTTGACCGGGTAACCAGCTTGCCGTCCTTGGTGACCATCCAGATGTTGGTGCTGCTGCCTTCGGTAACATAACCGTCCTTGTCCACCAGTACGGCCTCAAACGCGCCGGCTTCGCGTGCGGCTTGTTTGGCCAGAATGTTTGGCAGCAGCGAGGTGGATTTCACATCACACCGGCCCCAGCGGATGTCTGGTTGGCTTGAGGCTGCAACACCCTGTTCTGCGGCGCGCTTCATGCTGGCGTCAAAATCCATGCGTTTGACAGTCACCACCATGGCAGGCACGCTGTGTGCCGGGAACGGGTGGTCACGCCGGGCAACACCACGGGTGATTTGCATATAGATGAAACCATCATTGATGCGGTTGCGGCGCACAACCTCGCGAAGGATAAACCGCATGGGCGCCCGTTCCATCGGTGGTGCGATCCGTAGTTCTTGCATCGAACGCCACAGGCGGTCCAGATGTGGCTCCAGATCCACAAGCTTGCCGCGGCGAACGGAAATGCCTTCGTAAACGCCGTCCGCGAACTGATAACCGCGGTCATCAATATGCACATAGGCCTCATTCATCGGCACATAGGTGCCGTTCACATAAGCTACGCGGGACATGGGTTACTCCTGGTTCGCGGCTTCATCAGGTGTTGTGCCAGCATCCTGAAGCGGATCGGTGGCGAAAATGAGAATAACCGCCGGAAAAATTATGGCAACCAGCACGATGGTGAGCGTTAGCAGCCCATTCAGGATAAAGGGTGCCACAAGCGCGGTACCAAGCGCGGCGATGCCCATGGTAGCCAGAATAATGATGGCGGACGCCCGTTCGTCATCGCCGTGGTTTGCCATCAGGGCACGCACAAAGCCCGGCCCACCCCGCAGGCCCAGCCCTGTGTTCAGTACCCAGAAAATCCAGCAAAGGTGCGCAGGGTTATTGCTGCCCATAAGCGCATACAAAAGCAGAAGCGTGCTGCCCAGAAGCGCCAGAATAGTACCCAGTGTAATAATCGTTTCAGCACCGAATCGTTTAACAAGGCTGCCGGTAACATTCGATGTGACGATAAAGCAGGTAACGCCCACAAACTGCATCAGGATGAAATCTTCAATGGTGCCGCCCATGGTTTGGATGATCACAGCAGGGGCCGAGAAAACAAACGTCAGCAACCCGCCGAGGATAAGTGCGTGGCTTAACCCATAGCGCAGGAAAGTAACATTCGAGACGACCTTCAGGTAGGTAGAGGAGGTATCCCCTTTCTTGCTGCCAATATGCGGCAACAGCGATGGCACCACAAAAACCAGCAGGCAAATGGCAAGGCACAGAATGCCTGTCAGGTGGAAGGATGCCTGCCAGCCTTCCGTGTTATGCAGCCACGCCCCGGCGATGGGCGCAAGGCCGGGCACCAGCGATTCTATGCTGCCCATGGCGCTGATGGCGCGCATGGCGCCAAGGTCTGAAAACAGGCCACGAATAAGCCCTGCCGCCAGCACGGCAGACCCGCTTGCCGCCGCACCCTGAAACAGGCGAATACCGATTAGTGTCCAGATATCTGTGGCCATGGCGGCCGCAAGCGACAGCACGGCAAAAACCGCAAGGGACCCAATAAACAGCCGCCGCCTCCCGAAATGGGACGCAAGGGAGCCAAATAGCAGAAGTCCAATAGTGGTGCCTGTTACATAGGCCGCCAGAACAAGCTGGGCGGTGGCTTGGCTTGTGCCGAAAATGCCTGGCATGGCAGGCACGGAGGGCAGTACAAGGTCAATCCCCGCAAGCCCCAGCACGGTGCCCGCGACAATGGTCAGGAAGGCCAGGATTTTCCGGGGTTTTTTGTGTGCAATATCGTGTAGTTGCCCGCTCATCGCTCTTCTCCGTTCGGCCTTTTGGCTCTTGTTGAAGCGGGCTTATAGCAGGGTTGCCTACAAATATAAAGAAAACGTTATATTATTCATTCCATGCGGCGTGTCGCAGCGGGCTGGGCTGCACATAGCCGTTCTTGACGATGCAGTCCTGGAATTGATGCACCAATTCAACGATGGTTTCCGG
>JABXIV010000055.1 GCA_013372925.1 Alphaproteobacteria bacterium | reverse complement strand
TAGGGATCATACGCTCGATCGCTTTTTCGATAACGCGCTCTGGGAAGCGACCAGTCAGGATCTCGCCTGCAGTAGCAGACTTGATACCACCTGGGTGGCCAGTGTGACGGTAGTAAACTTTGTCAGCCAGTTTCTTGCCTGTCAGCTTCACTTTTTCAGCGTTGATGACGATGACATTATCACCACAATCCATGTGTGGTGTGTAAGTTGGCTTGTGTTTGCCACGAAGAACAACAGCAACAGCTTGAGCCAGACGACCAAGAACAACGTCTTCAGCGTCTACAACGAGCCATTTCTTTTCGATCTCCGATGGTTTTGCGGAATAAGTTTTCATCGCAATTTTGCCTCGGTTACCGGTAATCCGGTGTTAAACTCTCATACCGGCTCAGGGAAACTTTGTTCTTCGACCGGTTCGTGGCGCGCAATATAGGCAGATTCACAGGCTAGTCAACTGCTATTTTGCAACAGTATCTTTAATTTATTAATTAAAAACAGCATGTTAGTAAAACGGTAATTAAATACCCCATTCTTTCGATAGACTTTCTTGCACTTATTCCCTCCCGCCCCATATCATTGGCCACGCGAAACATTCAGGTGAAGGGCCTCTGACAAATGGAAAACAAACAAATCTTGCTGAACAGCCGCCCGGACGGCATCGTAACTCCCGACAACTTCAAGCTGGAAACAACAGCCGTTCCTGCGCCTGAAGCCGGCGAAATGCTGCTGCAAACCGTTTACATGTCAGTTGACCCGTATATGCGCGGCCGCATGAATGATATGAAAAGCTATGTTCCCCCTTTTCAGATTGGCGAGCCTCTTCAGGCGGGTATCGTTGGCAAGGTCGTTAAATCAAATGGCGGCCCCTTCCCTGAAGGCACTTACCTGACTGGCATGGGCCTATGGGCCAACTACATGGTTACCAACGGCGAAGGCTTCCAGCCCGTGGATCCAGAAGTTGCGCCCCTATCCTACTATCTAGGCATCCTGGGCATGCCTGGGATGACAGCTTATGTGGGACTTAAAGGTGTTGCAGGCCTTAAGGAAGGTGAGCAGCTTTTCGTTTCGGCGGCATCAGGTGCCGTCGGTCAAGTCGTTGGCCAAATCGGTAAAAACATGGGCTGCCATGTTGCCGGTAGTGCTGGCTCCGATGACAAAGTGGCATACCTCAAAGAGGAACTCGGCTTTGATGAAGCGTTCAATTACAAAACTGAAGACATTCACAAGGCGACCCGTGCTGCAAACCCGAAGGGCATTGACGTCTACTTTGAAAATGTGGGCGGGCCTCAGCTGGAAGCCGTTATCAATAACCTGAATTTCAACTCGCGTGTGGCCTTGTGTGGCATGATTGCTGTTTATGACCAGAAATTGGAAGACATGCCTCCCGGACCGCGGAACCTCGCTGTTCTCGTTGGCCGTAGCGTGAAAATGCAGGGCTTCATAGTCTTTAACTATCCTGAGCTTTGCAAAGAGTGGGTGCAGGTTGGCGCTGGCTGGTTGAAGGAAGGCAAGCTGAAATATCGCGAAAGTGTGGCAGAAGGCATCGAGAATGCACCACAGGCATTCATGGATGTGCTCAAAGGCCGAAACTTCGGTAAGCAAGTCGTGCGCCTCGCAGACGATTGATGCTGAAACGCCATAAAAAGAAAATGATATTGCTAGCGCCCCTTGTGGTCGCTGGCTTTTACCTGTTTTGGCCGGGATTTAGCCCGGTATCCGAAGCGCCGAACTTGCATCTCATGCATACTCAAAGCTTTGGAGCCGATACCGGCGGCGGCAACGTTATAGGGATTGAGCCCTATATGGAACCGCTTGATTACGCTTCCTCTGATCGATTTCAGGCCAAATTGGATGGCTATTTTCAGGAAGCAAAGAACAAAGGCTGGATCAAAGACAACACGATCGTGTTGTTGCCGGAACATATTGGCACCTGGCTTTTAGCCGTCGATCAAGGTAGTCGGGTTTATACAGCAGACGATCCGCTAACTGCTATGTTGCCAATCATAACAGGCAACCTCGTTAGTTATCTGAAAAACCTCTTCATTTTCGATGATGCTGACAATGTCACTGCCGCACTGATGCGAACCAGAACTCGCGCGTCTGCGGATGTTCAATTGGAAGTCTATAGTGCACTCGCCCGGAAATACCGTGTGACGCTTGTATCCGGGTCCTCAGCCTTAATGACCCCCGGTATTTACGCTGACAGCCTTAGCTATGGCCATGGCCCCATCTTCAACAGCAGCTTCCTTTTCGGGCCTGATGGCCAACCACAAATAGATGCGATCCGCAAGGTCCACCCTATTCCTTCCGAAATTGGTTTCATCGAAGCCAGTGACCCTGAATTTTTGCCTACGTTTGAAGTAAGCGGTGACTGGAAACTCGGTGTCGCGATATGCGCAGATAGCTGGTTTGACAACACGATTGGATATCTTGCCGCAGAAGGCACAAACCTTTTACTGGTACCGAGTTTTCTAACGGATACCGACTGGGACGCGCCGTGGCAGGGCTACCTCAACGATGCGCCTGAAAATGCCGGTTGGAAGCAGGACATAGACGCCATAACCGAAGGGGAAGCCTGGCAAAAATACGCACTGCCCGCAAAGGCACAGGCTTACGGCATCAAGTGGGGCATGAATGTTTTCCTGAAGGGCACCCTCTGGGGTATGAAGGGGTCAGGCCGCGCTATGATCCTTGAAAACAGTGTGCTTCACATAGGAAAAGGCGGCGATAATGGCGCCGCCTTGTACAATCTGTGGCTTAAGAAGCCGAACGAACTAGATTAATCAACCTGCTGGCTGATCCATTTCATGTAGTCTGCGTTGCCGTCAATGATGGGGGCTACTGTCACGCAGGGCACATCGTAGCTGTGCAACTCTTTAATCCGGGCCACCACGGCATCAACATGCTTGCGCATGGTTTTCATGAACACGGTTACTTCGTTCTCAAGCTGAATGATACCGTCCCACTCATAGATGGATCGTGTGCCAGCATTTACATTGGCGCACGCCACCAAGCGCTCTTTTACCAATGAAGTCGAAATATGGACCGCGACATCTTCGCTTTCGGCCATCATGTAAACGGTGACAAATTCTGATTGGTTTTCGATCATGAAGCTCTCTTTCCTCGCTGTTTATGCATCAGGTTTATTATTGCGGCCAGAACAAGAACACCACCTGCCTGGTGGGCAGTTCCCCAACTAACCGGTACTTCTTTCAGAAGCATTATTATGCCTAATAACATCTGTATGCCAACCGCTGTGATCAAGAGGTAGGCGCGGTTTTTTAGCGGTTTTTCTGATTTCCGAGCAGCCCAGACGATGGCAAGGGCCATTAGCGTCAGCAAATAGGCACCAATCCGGTGATCAAACTGCACGGTGATCGCATTATCTAAAAAGTTGCGCCAGGTTGGCTCAATCACCCATAGCCCTTCTGGTACAAAGCTATCGCCCATCAAGGGCCAGGTGTTGAATATATGACCAGCCTTCAGGCCGGCCACGAGCCCCCCCATGATAAGCTGAAGCACAAGCACAAGCATCGCAATGTGCGTCATCCGTTTCAGCTTCTTTGGCGCTGACGACGGCTGTGGGTTCAGCAGAGACAATGCTGTCCAGAACAAAGCAGAGAAAATCAGAAGAGCCAACGACAGATGCGCTGTTAGGCGGTAGTGGCTCACGGCCGGTTCGTCAACGAGGCCGGATTTCACCATATACCAGCCCAGCAAGCCCTGTAGACCGCCAAGAATGAACAGCGCCAAAAGCTTGGGCTTATAACCGCCGGGTACCCTGCCCCGTACCCAGAACCAAACCATTGGAACGAAAAAGAAAAGCCCGATCAACCGGCCTAGCAACCTATGGCCCCATTCCCAATAGAAGATACCCTTAAAGTCTTCCACGCTCATATGATAATTTTTAAGCTTGAATTCCGGGCTCTCCTGATACTTGGCAAATTCGGCGTTCCATGCATCGTCGCCGATTGGCGGTAAAACACCGGTTACCGGACGCCAGTCAACCATTGACAGGCCCGATTCTGTAAGCCGTGTCGCGCCGCCCACAACCACCATGGCGAACACCATAAAGGCCATGAACAGCAACCAATAGCCGACTGCGCGGCGATCTTTATCCGAAGTTTGAAACATCATGGCGGTTTGCTAGCCTCATTCTAGAAAAAGGGCAAGGCTATTCAAAGCCTGCGACGTCGTAGCACAGTCCATTCGAGCATTGTGAATCCATAAAAAATAGCGACTCCCGATACACTTAGAAGAATTAGCCCCGCGAACATCTTCTCGACTTGTAGTCGGTTGCCCGCTTCAAGGATGCGCCATGCCAAGCCGGAGGAACCACCGGAACCTGCCACAAATTCTGCAACAACCGCACCAATGAGCGCCAGACCGCCACTCACTTTCAAGCTGGCCAACAGGTATGGCATCGCCGTGGGCATGGATAGTTGCCAGAACCGTTGCCACCGATTGGCTCCGTATAAAGTGAAAAGGTCGCTTAAAGTTTTGTCAACGGCGCGTAGGCCTGCTGACATGTTGGCCAGAATAGGGAAAAACGCGGCGAGCCAGGCAATAATCACAAGCGCACGATCAACATGATCAATTCCAACCCAGATGAGAACCAAAGGTGCGACGGAGACGATTGGGGTAACCTGTAGAATGACGGCAAAAGGATAGAACGTCAGTTCAAAGCTTCGCCATACCGAAAACGCCAAGGCTAATGAAACACCACTGGCAACAGCCGCGAGCAAAGCAATGAAAGTGATTTTCAGTGTCGCGAGAAGAGCGGTGCTCAAACTATAGAAATCAGCAAACAACACCTTGGCTACATCATTCGGAGAAGGCAGGATAAATTTAGAAATATCAAATACTTCTATAGAAATATTCCAAGATGAAATTAATGTAACGAATGCCAGTAGCGGATAGAGCACCTTACGCATCGTGGCCTCCCTCTGCTTCAAGAAAAGCACCTATCTGTGCGATAGCGGCGAGAAATTCCTTAGAGATACGTTGTTCTGACGGGCGAAGTGAGCGGTCAAGTTCAGGAAGCACCATGCCGACCACTGTGCCGTTTTGCATGACCAGAACCCTATCCGCCATGTAAG
>JABXIV010000307.1 GCA_013372925.1 Alphaproteobacteria bacterium | reverse complement strand
TTAGCGTGCTTGATGATACCGCCGATATAATAAAGTGCTGTTTCAGACAGGTCCGCATAGCCGGAGCCGGCAAACAAAGGCTTGCCATCTTTCCAGATGGACTGGTGCACGTGCATGCCAGATCCGTTGTCATCCGCTACAGGCTTAGGCATGAACGTGGCTGTTTTGCCGTAAGTATGTGCAACCTGATGAACAGCATATTTGTATACCTGTACATTATCTGCAGTACGGGTCAGTGTTGAGAACATCATACCGAGTTCGTGTTGGGAAGCAGCCACTTCATGGTGGTGCTTATCCATTTTAAGGCCCATCTCCTTGGCGACTTTTACCATTTCACCACGGAGGTCGACGCAACTGTCAACAGGAGCTACCGGGAAGTAGCCGCCTTTTACGGCAGGGCGGTGACCATAGTTACCTTCTTCAAAATGCTTGTCAGTGTTGTATGGGCCTTCAACATCGTCGATTTCATACATTGCACCGCGGTAGCCGGATTTGAATTTTACGTCATCAAATACGAAGAACTCTGGCTCAGGGCCGAAGAATGCAGTGTCGCCGACGCCGGAAAACTTCACATAAGCTTCAGCTTTCTTCGCAGTTGAGCGAGGATCGCGAGTGTAAGGCTGGCCTGTAGATGGCTCAAGAATGTCACAGAATACAACAGCAGTAACATCGGCAGTGAACGGGTCAAATGTCACGTTAGACAGGTCTGGCATCAAGATCATGTCGGATTCGTTGATTGCTTTCCAGCCAGCAATGGAGGAACCATCAAACATGAAACCTTCAGCGAGCATATCTTCGTCAACGACATCCGCGGCCATTGTCAAGTGCTGCCATTTACCTTTTGGATCGGTAAAGCGCAGGTCAATCCATTCTGCATTTTTTTCTTTAACAAGAGCGAGAAATTCTTCGGTGCTCAGATCGGTATATGTGGACATTGCCGTTTTCCCTTTTTCGAACTTTCAAGTCGTCTATTCGTGTCGGCCGAGGCCGGTGATTGTGCCTAGCGGCAGCCAGAGCTGCCGTTTGTACCTAAATTGCGTCTTTGCCGGTTTCCCCAGTGCGGATACGGATAGCTTCTTCCACGGCGCTCACAAAGATTTTGCCGTCGCCAATCCGCCCTGTGTGGGCTGCATTCTTGATTGCTTCAACGGCGCGTTCCGCCTCTGAAGCATCGACCACAACTTCCACTTTCACTTTGGGTACAAAATCCACCACATATTCTGCACCGCGATAAAGTTCTGTATGGCCCTTTTGCCGCCCGAAGCCCTTGGCTTCGGTAACGGTAATCCCTGAAATCCCGACATCGTGAAGCGCTTCCTTCACTTCATCGAGCTTAAAGGGTTTGATAATTGCTTCGATCTTCTTCATTTCCTGGTACCATTGTTATGATTATTAGCCCCTTTTACGCACAGTTCATGCCAATTTTAGCGGGCGCGGAGTTCAGCCATTTTCTTGCTTTCAGCAGTATGCCTGATCGATTCTTGAGCGCAGGACTGCCTATTTTTTGTGCAAATGCTTCGGCTTTGTACACCTTCACTAAATGAAGTTTCCGGAAATTTGTTTGATGAATTAAAAATTGCAAACTTCACACTTGACGTGGTGAGGGCTTGGGCATAAACAGTCGCCACATTCAGAGATGGCGGGTGTAGCTCAGTTGGTTAGAGCGCCAGTTTGTGGTACTGGATGTCGCCGGTTCAAATCCGGTCACTCGCCCCACTCTGAACTTTTTTTTAAGAAGCCCCTTTCGGGGCTTTTTTCTTTTGCTACACTGCGTCGATTCCTGAGGGGGAGTTTTGACAGTGCAGACAATGGGTAGCACTCACATATTATTGACACCGGAAGAATCGCGTAAAGCCGATGCTTGGGCGATAGAACATGGCACAAACGGCCTGACCCTGATGGAGGCTGCCGGAAAAGCTGTGGCAGAGGTTGTCGTCGATTATATCGGCACGCCGCTGGAAGCAGGCGGTGCAATTCTTGTGCTTTGTGGGCCTGGGAATAATGGTGGTGACGGGTATGTCGCTGCTCGGTACCTGGAAGAGTGGGGTTATCCGGTAACTGTTATGGGGGCCGCTCAACTGAAAGAGCTAAAGGGCGATGCCGCCATAATGGCACGTCGCTGGCAGGGTGAAACGCTCCCTTTTGAAAAATCTCGTTTCAAAGGATTTTCAGTAATCTTGGATGCTTTGTTTGGAACTGGCCTTAACGAAGCGATCGAAGGCGATATCGCAGAAGTTATCAGTGCTGCAAATGATGCGGATGCTTTCCGATTGGCCGTTGATATACCAAGTGGGCTTAACGGTGTATCCGGCCTGCCGACGGGCACGTGTTTCAGTGCGGATGCTACCGTTACTTTTTTCACGAAAAAGCCGGGGCACGTCATTGCTCCAGGCAGGTTTTTGTGTGGCGGGAATGACAATATTCATGTCGTCGACATCGGCATATCCGGCCGTTGTCTGACTGATATCAAGCCATTCATGTTTGAAAATACGCCCGCTCTGTGGGGGGGGAGTTATCCATTTCCTGGGCCCGAAACACACAAATATCATCGAGGCCATTTGCTAGTTCTTGGGGGTAAAGAGCCAACGCTTGGTGCAAGTCGACTGGCATCAATGGCCGGGTTAAGGGTCGGGGCAGGGCTTGTTACACTGGCTGCGCCAACTGAGACCTATCCTATACAAGCAACGGCGTTGACTGATGTGATGGTTCGACGGTTTGATAGCGCGTTCGGGTTCTTGGGTATCATGGCAGATAGCCGCATCAATACTGTGTTGCTTGGCCCTGGCGCTGGTGTTGGCGAAAAAACGGCCGAACTGGTACACGATGTGGCTCAGCGTGATAAGGCCGTGGTTCTGGATGCAGATGCTTTGACTAGCCTCGTTGGTCGCTTGGATGTTTTTACACAAGACGGAATAGACAATATCGTACTAACGCCACACGACGGCGAATTTTCGCGCCTATTCCCAGGTCTGACGAAGGAACAGAATCGCATTTTTGCCGCGCGATCAGCAGCTGTTTCTTCCAAGTGCTATATAGTACTTAAGGGGGTGTCGACGATTGTAGCTTCTCCCGATGGTCGAGTGTCCATCGCATCAAACGCGCCGGCATGGCTATCGGTGGCAGGTACTGGCGATGTTCTCTCGGGAATTATTGCGGGGCTAATTGCGCAAGGAATGCCGCTTTTCGAGGCAGCTTCTGCAGGAGTATGGCTTCATGGTGAAGCTGCCATGAAGGCAGGTCGAGGGCTTATCGCTTCTGACCTCATTTCAACGCTTCCTGCTGTGCTGCTATAGAAAAAAGCGCTTCATAATATAAAAATACTTGTGCTCAGCGATGCGCCTGTTATAAGCGCCTCAAATTCACGTGTAATGAAACCGGATCGGTCGTGTTACTCACGACATTTGACTTGAGTTTCCTTGGTGCGCGGGCGTGGCGAAATTGGTAGACGCGCTAGATTTAGGTTCTAGTGTCTTCGGACGTGGGGGTTCAAGTCCCTCCGCCCGCACCATCCTCCGGAAATCCGGTATAGGAACTATAGATAGAGAGTTGGAAGACCAATGCAGATCGAAGAACTGCTGAACGACGGACTGAAGCGCGAATACAAAATTGTGGTAGCAGCGAAAGAGCTGGATGACCGCTTGGACAACGTCCTCAATGAATTCCGCGCAACTGCAAGCATCAAGGGTTTTCGCCCAGGCAAAGCGCCGCTTTCGCTCCTCAAGCGTATGCACGGCGAACGTGCAAAGGGGCAGGTTCTTTCTGAAACCATGCAAGAAACGTCTACGAAGCTCTTCGAAGAGAAGAATATTCGTCCGGCTACACGTCCTGAAGTTGACATGGGTGATTATGAAGACGGCAAAGACTTGGCATACACTCTAAAAGTCGAAATTCTGCCAGAAGTTTCTGTGGAAGACTTTAAAGCACCTGCGCTTGAGCGTTGGGTTGCCGAAGTTGAAGACAAGACGGTTGACGAATTCGTTGAGAAGATTGCGTCTCAGCAGAAGACTTTCAAGAAAGCTGCCAAAACAGCTAAGGCTGCAGAAGGCGATGCTGTTTTGATTGACTATGTTGGTAGCATCGATGGCGTTGAATTCGAAGGCGGTAAAGGTGAAGACTTCCAGCTTGAGCTTGGCTCAGGCATGTTTATCCCAGGTTTCGAAGACCAGCTTGTAGGAACAAAGGCCGGTCAGGACGTGACTGTGAAAGTTACCTTCCCTGAGCAGTATCAGGCTGAAGATCTTGCCGGGAAAGAGGCCGAGTTTGCAGTGACTGTTAAAGAAGTTCGCAAACCTGCTGAAGCGAAAGTTGATGAAGATTTCGCTAAAAACATGGGCTTCGACGATCTTGCAGCATTGAAAGAATCTGTCAAAGGCCAACTGGCTACTGACAACGACAGCCTCACTCGTGCACACATGAAGCGTGGCCTTCTCGATGCCTTGGCAGATGAGTATGATTTTGACGTGCCAGCTGGCATGGTTGACATGGAATTCCGCCAGATTTGGGAACAGATCAAGCGTGATGCGATCATGAGCGGCGACGCTAAACCGGAAGACTTCGAGGGCAAGGATGCGCCTGAAGACGAAGCTGAAGCCGAAGAATTCCGTGCTATTGCGGAGCGTCGTGTTCGCCTCGGCCTTCTCCTGTCCGAACTTGGTGTGAAAAACGACATCCAGGTGAACCAGGAAGAAGTTAATCGCAAGATTATCGAAGAAGCACGCCGTTTCCCTGGCCAGGAAGCTCAAGTATTTGAGTTTTACCAGAAGAACGAAGAGGCTCGGGCTCAACTTCGCGCGCCAATCTTTGAGGAAAAGGTTGTCGATTTCGTGCTCGAGCAAGCAGACGTTACTGAAAAGAAAGTAACTCGGGACGAGCTTGAAGCAGCAGTTCGTGCGATCGACGAAGAAGAAGCAAATCCGGCTAAAGCTAAAAAGCCAGCTAAGAAGAAGGCCGCCCCTAAGAAGACAGCTGCCAAGAAAGCGCCCGCAAAAAAAGCTTCTGATGAAAAAAAGGCTGCTCCTAAGAAAGCTGCAGCTAAGAAGCCAGCAGCCAAAAAAGCACCTGCAAAGAAAGCTGCTGCAAAGAAATAGTGTGAGCGTGCTCACAGTTTCCGAAAAGGGGCCGATGGCCCCTTTTTTTATACTCGCCTTTAAATGACGTTTAGCTGTCCCATCTAATTATGGACGGGTCCTGCTTATTTCCTTGCGGGAGCGAACCGGGGTTTGCTACAGCTTGCCTCAAGAGACAATTTAAGTTTGATTTATTAAGTAGGTCATTGACCAATAATATTGGAGTGCCCGATGCGCGATGATTTGATGGAACCAATTCGTGACGCCCTTGTTCCTATGGTTGTAGAGCAAACCAACCGTGGCGAACGGTCTTACGATATTTACTCTCGGCTTTTGAAAGAGCGCATCATCTTCCTTACTGGTGAAGTGAATGATCACATTTCCAGCTTGATTGTTGCACAGCTGCTGTTTCTTGAGGCTGAGAATCCAAAGAAGGAGATTTCCTTCTATATTAACTCTCCTGGCGGCGTTGTGACGTCTGGCCTAGCGATGTATGACACTATGCAGTACATCAAACCAAAAGTGGCAACAATTTGCATTGGCCAGGCTTGCTCGATGGGCTCGCTGCTTCTAGCAGCCGGTGAGCCGGGTATGCGTTATGCGCTGCCAAACGCCCGCATTATGATTCACCAGCCTTCTGGCGGTGCCCGCGGCCAGGCCGCTGATATTGAAATTCAAGCCCGCGAGATTTTAAAGCTTCGTGAACGTTTGAATAATATTTATGTTAAACACACAGGCCAAAAGCTGGGCAAGATTGAAGCAGCGATGGACCGTGATAATTTTATGGATGCGGACGAGGCCAAGAAGTTTGGTTTGATAGACCACGTGTATACGAACCGCGAGGAAGCCGAATAAACAAATGGCGCTGCGTATCACCTGATTTTCTGGAAATTATGGTGTACGTGTCATTTGAACCGGTCTACGATAGAAAGAAACGAGTATAAAAGCGGTGACAGATTTGAGTAACAGTGATTCAAAAAACACGCTCTATTGTTCCTTCTGTGGCAAGAGCCAGCATGAGGTACGCAAGCTTATTGCGGGCCCAACGGTTTTCATTTGCGACGAATGTGTAGAGCTGTGTAACGACATCATCAAGGAAGAGAGCAAAAGCGCGCTGACCAAAGGAACGGATGGTGTACCTTCTCCGCTTGAGATCCTTGAGGTTCTGAATGACTACGTAATTGGGCAGGGTTCCGCAAAGAAGGTTCTTTCCGTTGCTGTTCACAACCACTACAAGCGCTTGAACCACGCTACAACTTCTGCTTCTGAGGTTGAGTTGGCCAAGTCAAACATCTTGCTTGTCGGGCCGACAGGCTGCGGTAAGACACTTCTTGCACAGACTTTGGCGCGCATTCTGGATGTGCCTTTTACCATGGCAGACGCGACGACGCTTACAGAGGCGGGCTATGTTGGTGAGGATGTTGAAAATATCATCCTCAAGCTTTTGCAGGCGGCTGATTATAATGTTGAGCGTGCTCAGCGTGGTATCGTCTATATTGACGAAGTTGATAAGATCAGCCGGAAATCTGACAATCCGTCCATTACACGCGATGTGTCAGGCGAAGGCGTTCAGCAAGCACTTCTGAAGATCATGGAAGGAACAGTTGCCAGTGTGCCGCCGCAAGGTGGCAGAAAGCACCCGCAGCAGGAGTTCCTGCAAGTAGACACGACAAATATCCTGTTTATCTGCGGCGGCGCCTTTGCGGGGCTGGATAAAGTGATCGCTAATCGCCTGCAGGGTAAGTCTATTGGCTTTGGAGCTACCGTTTCGTCCCCGGATGATCGCGGTGCGGGTGAACTGTTCAAGGAAACAGAGCCGGAAGACCTTCTAAAGTTTGGCCTGATCCCAGAATTTGTGGGCCGTTTGCCAGTGATTGCTACGCTTGAAGATCTAGACGAAGATGCCTTGGTGCAAATTCTTTCCGAACCCAAGAACGCTCTTCTGAAGCAATATCAGTGCTTGTTCGACATGGAAGATGTGAAGCTTACTTTTTCAGACGATGCACTTTATGCCATCGCGAAGAAAGCAATCGAACGCAAGACAGGTGCGCGCGGCCTGCGGTCGATAATGGAAGACACGTTGCTTGATACAATGTTCGATCTTCCTACTCTTGAAGGCGTGGAAGAGATTGTTATCAATGCGGAAGTTGTCGAAGGAAAGGCGACTCCTTTGATGATTTACGCTGATAGGCGCGATGAAGCGGGCCAACCTGCGTAAAATACACGCTTAGAAATGATGTATAAGGGTTGAAACTGGCGTTTCAGCCCTTATTTTTATGTTGAAAGGCAGAAAAATGTGCCCTCAACGTGTTTTTTCTCGCTTTTCCTTTCTTGTCTTGCTCGATTTGTCCTAAAATCAACACGATCAAGTCACCCCTGTAGTTCTGGAAGTTTTCATATGTCTGAAACCACTGAAACAACAACAAATGCCGTCGTTTTGCCTGTTCTGCCGCTGCGGGACATTGTGGTCTTTCCACATATGATCGTACCGCTTTTTGTCGGTCGCGATAAGTCAGTGCGCGCACTCGAAGAAGTGATGGCAAAAGACAAGCAAATTCTGCTTGTTGCCCAAAAAGACGCCGGGGAAGATGACCCGAAAACCAAAGATGTTTTTGAGGTCGGTACAGTAGCCAGTGTACTGCAGCTCCTGAAGCTACCTGATGGAACTGTGAAAGTGTTGGTGGAGGGTTTCAACCGCGCTACCATTCAGGAATTTGTTCGCGAAGAGGATTATTTTGAAGCCAGAGCTGAATTGATGGCCGATGGTGAAGAGGATGATTCCGAGATCGAAGCGCTCAGCCGGTCTGTCATTGCTCAGTTCGAACAATATGTGAAATTGAACAAGAAAATTCCAGCAGAAGTGTTGGTGACAGTTAACCAGATTGAAGAAGCTGGCAAGCTGGCCGATACCGTCGCTTCTCACCTTGCCCTTAAGATTGATGACAAGCAGGCGCTTCTTGCAACAGTTTCTGTAAGCGAGCGGCTTGAGCGAATCTTCAGCTTTATGGAAGGTGAGATTGGGGTTCTGCAAGTAGAGAAAAAGATTCGCGGCCGTGTGAAGCGTCAGATGGAAAAGACACAGCGCGAATATTATCTGAACGAGCAGCTTAAGGCTATTCAGAAGGAACTGGGCGAGGGCGATGAAGGCCGTGAAGAAACTCAGGAACTAGAAGATCGAATCGCCAAGACGAAACTTACCAAGGAAGCACGTGAGAAATGTCTGGCTGAGTTGAAAAAGCTCAAGTCAATGAGCCCGATGTCGGCTGAAGCAACTGTCGTTCGTAATTTCCTAGATTGGATGCTGTCCATTCCGTGGGGCAAGAAAAGCCGAGTCAAGAAAGACATCAAACTTGCTCAGAAGATTCTCGACAAGGACCATTACGGTCTTGAGAAAGTAAAAGAACGAATCGTCGAATATCTTGCCGTTCAACAGCGCGCAAAGAAGTTGAAGGGTCCGATTCTGTGCCTTGTTGGCCCTCCAGGCGTTGGTAAAACATCGCTAGGTAAATCCATCGCGAAAGCAACAGGGCGGGAATTTGTTCGGTTCTCACTTGGTGGTGTTCGTGACGAGGCTGAAATTCGGGGGCACAGGAGAACCTATATTGGCTCCATGCCTGGTAAGATCATGCAGTCGATGAAGAAGGCTGGTACCACCAATCCACTGTTTTTGTTCGACGAGATCGACAAGATGGGGCAGGACTTCCGCGGTGATCCTGCATCAGCCCTTTTAGAAGTGCTGGACCCAGAACAAAACAGTAAGTTCAACGACCATTATCTTGAAGTCGATTACGACTTGTCGAATGTGATGTTCGTGACGACAGCAAACTCTTTGCGTATGCCACGGCCGCTGTTGGACCGTATGGAAATTATTCATCTATCTGGCTACACAGAAGACGAAAAGATCGAAATCGCCAAGCGTCACCTCATTCCAAAGCAGTTGAGGGATCACGGACTTAAAAAGGGTGAGTGGTCTATCTCTGACGGAGCACTAAAAGATGTAGTTCGCTACTATACCCGCGAAGCCGGTGTACGCAGTCTTGAACGGGAAATCGCGAAATTGGCCCGTAAGGCCGTTAAAGAGATCGTCGAAGGAACCCGTGATAAGGTTGCGATCACATCCAGAAATCTGAATCAATACGCTGGCGTGCGGAAATATCGCTTTGGCCAAGCTGAAGAGGAAGATCAGGTTGGCTTGACCACTGGTTTGGCTTGGACAGAAGTAGGCGGTGAGCTGCTTGCCATTGAAGCTGTGACAGTACCAGGTAAAGGGTTGATCAAACAGACAGGCAAGCTTGGTGAAGTGATGAAAGAATCAATTCAGGCAGCTCGGTCGTATGTTCATTCTCGCTGCGTTGACTTCGGTATTCACCCAAAGGTCTTTGAGAAGAAAGACATTCACATCCACGTGCCGGAGGGTGCAACACCGAAAGACGGCCCATCTGCGGGCGTTGCTATGTGTACAAGTATTGTTTCTGTTCTAACTGGTGTGCCTGTTCGTAAAGATATCGCCATGACGGGCGAAGTGACTTTGCGGGGCAGGGTGTTACCGATCGGCGGCTTGAAAGAGAAACTTTTGGCTGCTCTGCGGGGCGGTATTACCAAGGTTCTGATCCCAAAAGACAACGAAAAAGATCTTGCTGAGATTCCTGATAACGTCACCAAAGGCCTTGAAATCGTTGCGGTTTCAGATGTTGATGAGGTGCTTGCGCATGCGTTGGCTGGTCCACTCGAGCCGATTGAATGGACAGAAGAAGAAAAACTCGATGATGTTGCTTCAAAAGAGGGCGTAGATGGCTCGGAATTGACGACTCATTAGCCCCCTTGAACCGAATTAGATAAATTTCAAGGAAAAAAAAGCTCAAAACCGCAGTTTTCTGCGGTTTTTTGCTTTGACAAGCCTAATTAGGCATGCCTAAACTGCATTCGCATTTCGGAGCTAATAACGAAATCAAACTCTTCAACTCAGAGGGGGATACCTTGAATAAAAATGATCTGATCGCAAAGGTTGCTGAAGCAGCAGACCTGTCTAAAGCTGACGCTGGTAAAGCAGTTGACGCAGTATTCGATTCCATCTCCGGCGCTCTCGCTGGCGGCGGTGAAGTTCGCCTGGTAGGCTTCGGTACTTTCGCAGTAGCACAGCGTGCTGCGACTAAGGGCCGTAACCCACGCACTGGTGAAGAAATCGATATCCCTGCTTCCAAACAGCCAAAATTCAAGGCTGGCAAGGGTCTTAAGGACGCTGTAAACAGCTAATAGCTGGTTACAATCCTAAAAAAGAGAACGGCTGCGATTTTCGCAGCCGTTTTTCTTTTTCAGATGCTCTCTCGCGCATGATTAGATTAGTTCGCGGACTAGTACCAAAACCGCAAGTATTCCAGCCAAGAAGCCCGAAAAACTGACGGTGGCGCGCCAAAATGATGGCGCTTGTTCTTTTTCCAAAAGAACTGCGAGGTCTTCCGGAATGGGCATAGGAGTGAGGGCGCTAACATTTGCGCCGCCAGTATTGCCTTCTGGTACCCAACCAAGAAGAGAGCCCAGAGAGGCAAGGATTCGCATGATTTGACCAAGAAGTTCGCGCCGATCCGACCGTTTCCAGCCAATTTTCAGCATCCACCAATGACTTCTTACATGAGGAAAATAGAATCGTTGGCCCAAGATATGGGCTCGTTCAAGATGGTAAAAGCTGCGACCAAGGTCGGACGCTGTATAATATCCTGCCGCTAGCGCTATTTCTTTCTCAAACGCGTTTTGTAGGTCTCTATTCATGAACGGCCTCTGGTTTGACGATATTTGTGCTCTTGAAAAGAGCTTTCCTTCTAATAATATGAGGAAAAGCTCACATTGGCACCTCGCATTTAAGTAGGGTTCAAAATGGCACAGGCGAAATCGCTTAAACCGCGGAAACAACCGCGTCAGGAACGTTCAAGGGCAACAGTTAAGGCGATTCTCGAAGCGGCAGCTCAGGTTTTTTGCCGATATGGTTATGCGGAGGGCACGACTGATCGCGTTGCCGAGCGGGCAGGCGTATCAGTTGGGTCTTTGTACCAATATTTTCCCAATAAAGAATCGCTTCTTCTAGCTTTGGCAAACTTTCATATGGAGGAAGGGTTTGATCTACTGGAGAGGTTGTTGTGCGAAAGTACACAACAAAAACCACCGTTGCCAATTATGCTCCGGCGCTTCGTTGAAGCATTGATGGAGTTGCACCTCCAAAACCCCGATTTACATCGGGTCCTATTTAATGAAGCGCCTTTACCGCCGTCCTTTTCGAAAGAAAAGGAGACCCGCGAACACGAGTTATCTCTGAAAATTGTTAATTTACTGGCTAGCTACGAAGAAGTGCAGGTGATGAATCTACCCTTGGCATCTTATATCTTGGTTCAGTCGGTGGAGGGACTAGTGCACAGCTATATAATTTATCCTGTGGCAAAAATTGAAGCAGATGAATTGATCGGCGAGGTAGTTGAAATGATGCATCGCTATCTAACATCCGCTTCATCTCTTCAAAGTGGAAAATTATGAAAAAAAGGGGTGGACAGAGCTTCGATTTGGTCCTAAAAGCGCGCTCACGACACTGGTATGGGCGATTAGCTCAGTTGGTAGAGCATCTCGTTTACACCGAGAGGGTCGGCAGTTCGAGCCTGTCATCGCCCACCATTTCCTGCCAGTGTATTCCACCTTATAGGTGTTGAAGAGTGTGGGCGATTAGCTCAGTTGGTAGAGCATCTCGTTTACACCGAGAGGGTCGGCAGTTCGAGCCTGTCATCGCCCACCATTCTCTTCATAAAAATTCCCTCAAAATTCCATTCAGACAACGTTCGTGTGGCTTTCCGTTTGGCGGGAATATATTGTCTAGCCATGAAGAATGAATCAGAAAAAATAAAAGCCGAGGAGGCGGGTTCGGTTGAGTCTCAAACTGAGGATCACGGCCAGATAGTTATTGAAGCTTCCTGGGCACCAAAAGACCCGCGCGACAAGCTTTATGATTCTTCTGCAACAGACAAAGAGCGTGCCACTTCTCTTATTCGCATCATAGCGGCCTTTCATCCTGTGCTGAATGCTCCTGTGCTTTGTTATGATCTTCTGAAAATGATCGGGGCTGTGTGGTCGATGGTGATTTTCGCCATCGCAATAAGTGGTTTTATGTATTTGATTTTTGGCTAGTTTCAGCGAAAAAAAGGCAGTCTAAAAAAAGTTGGAAAAAAGTTGGTTGACAGGCGCAAGGGCAGGGCCTAAACACCCCTCACGCAAGAGACGCGCGGGTGTAGCTCAGTTGGTTAGAGTGTCGGCCTGTCACGCCGAAGGTCGCGGGTTCGAGCCCCGTCACTCGCGCCACTTGCTTCC
>JABXIV010000011.1 GCA_013372925.1 Alphaproteobacteria bacterium | reverse complement strand
GTATGCGGAATGCATCTATAACGGTTTCTGGTTCAGCCCTGAGCGTGAGATGATGCAGGCCCTGATCGACAAGAGCCAGCAGTTCGTGGCAGGCACCGTGCGCCTGATGCTTTTCAAGGGTGGTGCGCATGTTGTTGGCCGCAAGAGCCCATACAGCCTCTATTCCATGGAACATGTAACCTTCGAGGAAGACAGCGTTTATGACCAGCGCGATGCAGCAGGCTTTATCAAGCTGAATGCCCTTCGCCTGCAGCTTCTGAAGCGCCGCGGCAATGTAACCGAACCGCCCGCCTACGAATAAACCTTAGACGCAAACCTTCACCGTTTGCGAATGGCAGCATTGCGAAACCGGGCCTTGACGTTTCTTCAGGGTCCGGTTTTCTTGTATCTGCTTGAAATTTGACGATACCGGGCAAGTTTCTTATCCGGGGTATAAAGGAACGCGTGTGACCGAAATCTTCACCATCATTGCGCCGGTCTTCCTGATCATGATGCTGGGCTATGGCTTGGGCAAAACCCGGCTGTTTCCTGAAGGCGCATCGGGTGTGTTGATTACCTTTGTCTGGTACGTGGCTATCCCCGCCCTTTTGTTCCGGTCGCTTGCACCCAAGGAATTGCCGCACGCGGGCGAGCTTTTGTTTGTGCTGGCTTATTACAGTTCACTTTATGTGATTTATGCGCTGGCCATGCTTCTCAGCCGGTCACTTTTCAAATTAACTGCGGCAGAACAGGGCACGTTCGCCTTTGTTACCTGTTTTGGTAACGCTGGCTTTATCGGTATCCCGATTGTGGAAGGTGTTTACGGTGAGGAAGGGGTCCGGCTTTTGCTGATGCTTGTAAGTTTCCATTCCCTCACGCTTCTGCCTATCACAACAGTGATCGTTGAACGCGCCGCCAACAGGCAGGAGGGGCCGGGCATTCTGGCACGAACCTTTGCCAGTGTGCGCCACAATCCCATCCTGATCGCTCTGATGGTTGGTCTGACATGGTCGGCGCTCAGCCTGCCGTTCCCTCACTGGCTTGACAAGGTTGTGGAACTTCCGGCGAACTCGGCGGCGCCCGTCGGGCTTTTTTCTGTGGGCCTGTCGCTCTCGAGCGTGCGGATCGCGGGGAATATCACCCATGCCATGCTCGCGGTGTTCCTGAAGTTGGCGATGCTGCCGTTGACAGTTTTCATCGCCAGTCACTTCCTGTTCCAGCTTCCCGATATGTGGGTTGGTGTGGCAACGTTGATGGCGGCGCTGCCAAGCGGTATGGTGGCATACAGTTTTGCAAGCCAGTATGGTATTGGCGCACGCAGGTCGGCCACGGCTGTGTTGATTTCAACAGGGCTTTCAGCGCTAACGCTGTCTGCCGTTCTTTTGGTCCTAAAGGCGGGGGGGCTTTCATGAAAATGATCTGGCAGGTTTATCTTTCTGGGGAAATTCACAGTGATTGGCGTAGCGAGATTGATCGCGCCATCAAGGATATGGAACTCCCGATCGAGCTGATGTCGCCTAACACGAACCATGAGGATTCAGACGATTGTGCGGCTGTTATTCTGGGGGAACCGGGCAGCGATTTCTGGCGTGACCATATGGGCGCGAAGATGAACGGTATCAGGAACCGAACCTTGATTGAGGCGGCAGACATCGTAGTGGTGCGCTTTGGCGATAAATACCGCCAATGGAACGCGGCCTTTGACGCGGGCTATGCGGCCGCACTTGGCAAAAACCTGATCGTGCAGCACCCGGCCGAGTTTACCCACGCACTGAAGGAAGTGAACGGGGCCGCCATGGCAACGTGCGAGACGACTGAGCAAATCATCCAGACGTTGCGGTATGTCACCACCGGCGCACTTGAACGGTAGACCGATCATGAAGCTTTTTTATTCCCCAACATCGCCCTACGCACGCAAGGTGCTTTTGCTGGCCAAAGCACTCGGGTTTGGCGACCAGCTTGAAGTGGTGATGGCCAATCCGCTCGATAATGGCGAAGCGCTGATCCAGGCAAACCCCTTGAATAAGGTGCCGGCGCTAGTGCTGGATGACGGCCGCTGTGTGTTCGACAGCCCCGTGATCATGGAGGTTTTACTTGATATGGCTGGTCGCCCCCGGGCCGGTGACGAATATTTTGAAGACCTGCAAATACAGGCCTTAGCAGACGGTATCCTTGATGCTGCACTTGGGCTTGTGATGGAAGGCAGGCGGGAAGACGCAGAGAAATCCGCCTATTGGCAGGAACGCTGGCATGGGGTCATCAAGCGTGCGCTTGATGTTCTTGAGCGTGACTGGCTTGATAAGCTTCATAGCTGGAACAGTGCTGGCATTGCAGCAGCCTGCACGCTGGATTATCTGCTGTTCCGCTTGCCTGAAATTGACTGGCGCGGCGGTCATCCCGCCCTTGCTGAATGGTTTGATGACGTGAGCCAGAACCCGGACTTTCAGGCAACTGATCCCCGCGGATAAGAAATTCAGTCACGCATTAAAAATTAAGGCCGCCTGGAATACTAATTTCCGGGCGGCCTTTGTTCATTTTATTGGGCGGCTTATTTCCCGGCGCGCTGTTTATCGCGGGCTTCCTTGAACTCGGTGCCCTCACGCCAGTTTGGCCAAGCGCTGCTGTCGATCACAGCACGACCGGTGTCGTAGTAGAGTTCCAGATCGGCAATGGCGCCTGTCAGGTCCCAGTCATCGCGGTACTCGTCCGAGGGGCCGTGATAATGCTTCGCTGTATATTCATTCAGCAAGGCTTCCACATAGGCGCGGCCTTTAACCACATGGTCATAGCCTGAATTCGGATAGAGCATGGGCACGCCTTTTTTCGAAAGCTCAAAATGGTCAGAGCGATAGAAGTAGCCTTTTTCCGGCTCTTGATCGGCAATCAGTACACGGTTTTGCGCTTTGGCGGCTGCTTCCAGATAGTCGTCCAGTTCGGAATTACCAAAGCCGATAACGCTGACATCCTTTGTGGGGCCATAGAAGTTCAGGCCATCCATGTTGAGCCCGCCCACAGTTTTTTCAAGCGGGAACAGAGGGTGTTCAGCATAATAGGCAGAGCCAAGCAGGCCCTGTTCTTCGGCTGTTACAGCAAGGAACAGAACAGAACGCTTTGGTTTCTCGTCGCCTGCGAACTTGCGTGCCAGTTCAACCAGTCCGCCTGTGCCCGTGGCGTTATCAAGCGCGCCGTTATAGATGCCGTCGCCTTCAATGGTTGGGTCGGTACCGATGTGATCCCAGTGCGCCATATAGATGAACACTTCGTCCGGGTGTTCGGTGCCTTCAATATAGCCTGCCACGTTGCGGCTATTGAGGCTGGCGACATCTGACTGGAACTGTGTGGACATCTGCAGGTTCATCGGCACAGCCTTGAACCCTGGCTGTTCTGCGGCTTTGGTCAGGGCATCAAGGTCAAGCCCGGCAAGCGAGAAAAGCGCATGGGCGCTTTTGTTGGTGATCCAAGCTTCGGCTTCGGCAAAGCCCATGCCTTTATCTTCACGGACAAGACCGAATTGTGGGCCTGTCCAGCTGCTGTCAACCGTGCCCCAGCCATACGCGGCGGGTTTAGTGTCATGAATGATGATTGCGCCAGCCGCGCCCTGGCGTGCCGCCTCATCGAACTTATAGTCCCAACGGCCATAATAGGTCATGCTGTTGCCGTTAAATAGCTCGGGGTCTTGTGTGGCATACCCGGGGTCGTTAATCAGCATCACAACTGTTTTGCCGGTGACATCAATGCCTTCATAGTCATTCCAGCCGCGCTCCGGTGCGTTGATGCCGTAGCCCACGAAAACCATGTCGCTCATCTGCACGTCACTGTCGGTTTGTTCGCGCCGTGTCCAGATAACATGGTCGGCACGGTAAGACAGGGTCAGTTCCCCCTCTGCACCCTTGATCAGCATCGAAGGCATGCCTTTTGTCTCAATAGAAACCATTGGGACAGCCTGGGTGTAGCTGTCGCCGTTCGCAGGTTTGAGGCCAGCTGCCTTGTAGGCATTTTCCAGATATTGGACTGTCAGTTCCTCGCCCTTGGTGCCTGGTGCGCGGCCACCAAACTCGTCAGAAGCCAGCGTGGTAACGTGTGTCTTCAGTGCCTCTGCAGTCATTTCGTATGACTTGGCGTTGTCCGCTTGTTGTGTTTCGCCGCATGCAGCGAGTGCAAGGCAAAGGGCACCTGTCAGTGCAAAATTTTTCATGGAAAACTCCCCGATTGAATATGCGGGGAGAGTGGCCAAATTCGGACCTTGTGTCAATGCGGCGTGGCCGTTTAACCCACGAAAGTGTTGCGGAAGCCGTCCAGGATGAACTGCGCAGCCAGTGCGGCAAGGATCACGCCCAGAAGCCGAGTGAGTACCGCGTTCACGGTGGGGCCAAGCCAGTCCATCACGCGGCTGGCCGTGAAAAAGACAATCAGCGTAATCAGCATAACCAATGCCAGCGCTGCCAGAATGGCGGCTTGTGCCATCAGGTCGCCTTCGTAGTTGGTCATCGTCAGCATGATAGTGGCGATTGCACCTGGGCCTGCCAGAAGTGGCAGGGCCACAGGAAAGACTGAAATATCCTCAAAATATTCGTCGAGCTTCTCAGCAGATTCCTGCTTCCGTTCGGTCCGCTTTTCGAAAACCATTTCAAGCGCGATGATAAAAAGCATAATGCCCCCGGCAACGCGCAGCCCGTCCATTGAGATGCCAAGGGCGTTCAGGAACGGCTTCCCAACGAGCGCAAAGAAAACAAGGATCAGGGTACCAACAATGGTGCCCTTGATGGCCATCTTGCGCTTGTGACTGACGGTTGCGCCTTGGGTCAGACCTGCGAAGACGGGCGCGATGCCTATGGGGTCCACAATCACGAACAGGCCGATAAAGGCGGCGATAAAGGCTTCATACATGACGCATGCTCCACTTAATTGTCGCGGTTATCAGCCTGTTGCCCGATAGGCAGTTATAGGCTGTCTGGGTCAATATTGTTCTGGCGGCAGGTTGCTGTCACGGTATTTTTGAGAAGACATGCAATTGTCATCGGTCCAACGCCGCCAGGAACAGGTGTGATCGCACTGGCGCGTTCTGCCGCTGCAGCAAATTCAACATCACCCACCACGCGGGTTTTGCCTTCGCCGCGTTCTGGTGCGTCAATGCGGTTGATGCCTACGTCAATTACAGTTGCGCCTTTTTTGATCCAGTCGCCTTTGACCATTTCTGCGCGGCCAACGGCAGCAACAACGATGTCTGCGGCGCTGACTTCGGCAGCGAGATCTTTTGTGCGGCTGTGGGCGATGGTGACAGTGCAGTTCGCGTCCAGAAGAAGCTGTGCCATCGGCTTGCCTACAATGTTGGAACGCCCCACAACGATGGCTTTCATGCCACTCATGTCGCCGAGCGTATCCTTGAGCATCAGGTAGCACCCTAGCGGGGTGCAGGGCACCATACCCTTGCCGCCGGTGGCCAGCAGGCCCGAATTGATCACATGGAAGCCGTCCACATCTTTTGCCGGATTGATTGCATCAATGACGGCTGCTTCATCAATATGTTTCGGCAGTGGTAGTTGGACGAGAATGCCGTTCACTTCGGGGTCTTCGTTCAACTCATGAACTTTTGCGAGAAGCTCTTCCTGACTGGTGGTTTCAGGCATTTCAAAATGGAAGCTGTTCATGCCGGTCTCGCCGGTTTGCTTCACTTTGTTGCGAACATAAATCTCGCTTGCAGGATCTTTGCCAACGATAACAACGGCAAGGCCTGGCGTGATGCTGTGTTTGTCTTTCAGCGCCAAGACATTGGCGGCAACGTCTTCGCGAACTTTGGCGGAAAAGGCTTTTCCGTCGATGATTTTGGCTTCTTGGGCGGTGGGCATGAGTGTCTCCGTGCGGTGGTCACGAGCGCTGGATGCCTAACCCATCAGGCCCAGCTCGCGAAACTTTGCGTCGAGCGCGTCTAATAATTCATCCGGTGCGCCCTCAATAAGGATCGTCTTATTCCGGTTCAGGTCTCCCGCTATAAGGCGAATGCTTGTTTTGGGCAACCTGAGTTTTTTAGAAAAGAGCTTGATAAGCGCGGCATTTGCCTTGCCGTTCTCGGGCACTGCGGTAACGGTGACCCGCAATCGGGCGTTGCCATCTGCGTCCTGGTCTATCCGGTCAAGCTTGTCCTTTGCGGCCTTTGGGGTCAGCCGAACGGCAAGCTGCACCCCTTCAGCATGAGGCTGAAAAAGATCAGTAGCCATAAACGTCGAACATTGGCGCAATAGATGTACGCAGGAAGATCCTTATGGCTTGCACCAAAAGCAAAATGACGAGGGGTGAGATGTCGATGCCGCCGAGATTGGGGAGAACCTGCCTGACAGGGCGGTTGACCGGCTCGGTGATCGCATACAGGAAATGCATGACGGACCGTACGAAAGGCTGATAGGTGTTAATGATGCCGAAAGCGGTTAGCCAGCTCATGATAACCTGAGCGATGATAAAAAATACAAAAATGCCAAGCGCGGCATCAATCAGCCAGAATAGTGCGGTCATGTCTAAAAGCCTCCTGCCTATCACCCTCTGATGGGGTTGCGCCCCACTTTGCCTGAATTGTCACATTTATTGCAAGGGATGTAAGGAGTTTAGTCGACAATTGCAATTAAGCGGCAAAAAATGCCTTGTAAACCGAGTCGTTTGCCGCAGTTTTTGGTGACTAGAGGTAAATTTTGCCGACAAGGGGCAAAAAATGCCCATCAGGGCAATGGCAGAAAGCTGATGAGATAACGCATGGCGTTTTTTGGTGGCACAAGTTTTGGTGGTTTGTTTGGACCTGCTCAGCAGCAGTCGTTCAGACCTCAGATCGTGGGCATTGACACCTCGCTGATCGCCATGTCTGTTGATGCGCAGATTGCGCAGCGTACGCTATCTAGCCTGACAGCGGAGCAGCGCGCAGCCTATTCCTTCGGTGACCGCGGCGATGCTGTTATTCCGCCGTGGCAGCTGCCTGAAGAAACTAAGACACTCAACCAGCAAATTCGTGAAGTTCGGTCTCTCACCAAATTCATCGACCTAAAGGCGGATGATCTGGATGCTGTGTCGGGTGACAAGGACAAGAAGGCCACTTTTGCGCTTTATAAGGCCCTTGAAAATCTGCGTATTCTCGCTGAGTACGCTTCCCAGAACACGACATCCTTGTCCTCGCTTTCGCGCCTGAATGACCAGTTCCAGAAGGGTCTTTCTGAAGTGCGCGATTTCTTGTCCACGGCTGACCTGGACAAGCTGGACCTGTTCCTGGGCGAGAAGCAATACAAGACCGAGACAACCACGCGGCTTGGTAAAAACGGGACCGAAGCCAACGGAAGCCTGATCACAAATGACCCGAATGCCGCTATTGATGGGCTTGTTGGTGATGAGGTCTTTACGGTTTCGATCACCAAGAGCGGTGCAACGGATGATATTGTGATCGACCTGTCAAATGTGACGGGCACTTTATCGCTCAATAATATTAAAGACTATATCAATACCCAGATAGAAGCCTTGACCATTCTGGATGGTAATGGCGACCCGGTACCGAAGCATTCAACCCTGTTTGATGTGCGGCGGGACGGCGATAGTGGCCGCTACAGCCTGCAGATAGACGGCACGCTTACTGAGGAAGTTACCTTGTCTGCTGCGGTGTCAGCGCCTACCCTTTATGTGGCGTCGGCTGTGTCACAACTGGATGACGACTTTGCCGTGACAAGCCGTATCACCGAGATTAACGGCCTTGACGGCACGTTGGCTGTGGATGACGTGACATCCTTCACAGGCATTGATTATGCGGCCAGTGAAATCAAAGAGAAAGTGGCAGCTCAGGAAGAAGATGACCTTGACCCTGCTATCGCAAGCTTGCGGGACAAGATGTTGGCGGATGCCAAGGTGGATGTCCTGGGTGATACCGCGAATAACGATACGGCCGTAGATAATGAACTGTCCATTACGAACGTGAACAGTGATTATCAGGTCAATGCCGACACGGCTGCTAATCGGGTTGCTGTTGACAGCCAAGGCGGCATTTATGTGGTGGGCACATCGGAAGGCAGTTTTGGGCATCAGATCAATACGGCGTCCGGCGAAGATGTTTTCCTTACCAAATTTGACACTGAAGGCAATGTGGTCTTTTCGCGGCTGCTGGGGGTTGCGGGGGACGCCGACGCATACGGCATTACGGTAGATGGCGAAGACAATGTGATTGTTGTCGGTAAAACAGATAGCGAGCTTTCCACTAGCGACGTGATCGACAGCACCGATGCCTTTGTGACAAAGATCAGCAAGCGTGGCGATGAAATTTTCCGCTACCAGTTGGATACATTTGGTGAATCTGCGGCCTATAGTGTCGCGGTTGATTCAAACAACGACATCTATGTGGGCGGTTATACCAAATCAGGGATAAGCGCCACCTCAGGGTTTTCTGGCGGGCAAGATGCCCTTGTTTTGAAGCTTTCTGGTGCCGATGGCAGCTTGCAGGATTCTTCAGTGTTTGGCACTGCAGGCAATGATGTGGTCAAAGGCATCGTTGTAGACAAGAACGATAATCTGGTTGTTGCCGTTGAAGAAGGTGGTAATGCGAAACTGTATCGTCTGGATACCACCAACTTGGCAGACACATCCAATAGCCTTGATTTTGGCAGCCTTGGCACGGGCGGGTCCATTCAGGGTATCGCAATCGATAACATCAACAACGATGTGTATATAGCGGGTGTTACTACCAGTGCCGCTTTGGATGCAGGTGGTACCGCCTCTGTGGTTGGTACGGCGAATGGTGGGTTTGAAGGCTTTGTCAGCGCCGTCAGCCTGAACGGTCAATCAAACCTGAAGGCGGAAAGCACGACATATCTTTCAACTGCGGGTACTGACCGGATTAACGATGTGGTAGTTGTTGATCAGGTTGTTTATGTTGCGGGTTCAACGGCCAGCGCGTTTGCAGGTGAAACGGCGAAAAGTTCCGTGGATGGCTTTGTGGCGCGCATTGACGGCAAGACTGGCGCTATCCAGGATACTGAGCAATTTGGCGAATCTCTTTCGAGATCTGCAGTAGGTGGTTTGGCTTTTACGACCAAAGGCAATTCCGTTCTTGAAACTTTGGGGTTGCCAACCGGCACAATTGCCATTGATGAAACCCTGGATGTGAAAACCCAAACCACTGCAAAAACGGGCGACTTTTTCTATCTGTCCATTGATGGTGGAACAAAGAAGAAAATTACGCTCCAGGAAGGTGATACCTTCGATGATCTGGCCCGTAAGCTTCGCATTGCAGGCTTTGGTAAGATTGATGTGGATGTGTCCTCCACGGCTGAAGGTGACAAGCTGACGATTGCGACGGTGGATAACGGCGTTTCCATTGATTTGCTGCCAGGCACTGGAGACAGGGACCTGTTGCAGCGAATTGGGCTGGAGCCAGGTAAGCTGTTGCCGAAAGATGAGGTGTACGGCCTCAATAAAGACGAGGACAGTGATCCATCCGATCCGGACAATCTGGGTGGGGCGTTTGGCCTTGGTCTGGGCGGTGCCCTTCATATTGAAGACAAGGCAACAGCCAAATATGTTTTAGGGTTGCTTGATAAGGCCATCAACAATGTGCAGCGGGCTTTCCGTTCCCTTGAATATGATCCATTAAAGGAAATGCTCAAAAACGGCAACAAGACCGCGGAAGGCACTGTGCCGCCATACCTGCAAAACCAACTTGCCAATTTCCAGACAGGGTTGGCGCGGTTGCAGACCGGTTCATCATCCCCGGCTGTAAGCCTGTTTGTTTGATTGAACCTGCCAGTCGACAGGATTTCTCTGCTTAACAAATAAAAAAACCATGCGACGTCGCATGGTTTAGTGCTCTTTTGGTTGAGATAGATCTCTCGGCGGGGTTGGCGGGAACAGGTGCACGATTGGGGGTCGAGTAAATAAATTTACCCATTCCCGCACCCCTGCTCGAGAGGTGTTTGTATATATACAAGGGGCGTGCCATTTTCTTTAAAATCAATAAAAGCTATTTATATCAAATAGTTATGTCTTTGAAGGGGAGGGGTGGCGGAATTTTTCGCAGGCAATAATTGCAAAAATAGACAAAAATATGATGCATAATGCGATATTGCTGCAATTTGCAATTTTACGATCGTATTCTTCGTGTTTGCTATTCAGTATCTGTTCACACAATATGTGCCATATAAAGGTGTGGCTGTCTGCAGCCCGGAACTGAATGGATATGTGGCTTTCAAAATGTGGCGCTTTGTTTTCTTACTTCTCTTTTTGACTTCTGCTTTCACGCAGCCGGCTCTTGCCCAAGAGGAAGAGCATGAGGGCGAGCAGCTTGACTATGGAAAGCCGAAAATTGATATGGCGCCCTTCAATCTGGCTTTGCTTGAGCGTGGCCGCGTACGGGGCAAGGTCACCATGTACCTTGTGTTGGTGATTGAGAAAAAAGGCGAGATTGAATTCGTTCGGGCGCGAATGCCGCAGTTGCGGGCAGATTTCAATACAGCTTTGTCAGTACTTGCGCGGCAACGTTTCAGCGTGTCCCGGCCAGTTAATCCAGACGTAGTGAAGGCCTATCTGACCCCTTTTGCGGATCGTCGCCTCGGTGCGGGTATGGTGTCGATATACGTGAAGCAGGCCCTTGTGGCTCCCTCTTGATGACCAAAATGCGCCAGTGTGCTTCAGTTTTAGGCTGTGGTTAAAAAGTAACACTTGGTGGAATCTGGCGCACGAATCCGGAATAATGAATCGAATTACTTGACCCTTCGGGCAATCGTCCTATCCCATAATAGTGGGAAGGACTAATGAAGTTGTATTAACATCACGGAGGGGAAACAATGCGCCAGAACCGCTTGTTTAAAACAACCGCGCTTACAGCAGGTTGTCTTGCTTTTCTTCATTCCGGGTCAGTCATGGCCCAAGACGACGAAATGGAAATTGAAGAAGTCGTCGTTACAGGTACATACCTTAAAGGCAAATCTCAATATAACAGCCCATCGCCATTGGCGGTGATCGGTGCCGACAATCTTAGTCAAATTGGTGCGAGCAACGTGGCTGACCTTGTTCAGACGCTGACCATCAACAACGGTGCCCAGAACAACCCGGATGCATTTACGCAGAACGGTACAACGGGTACGTCGAACTTCAACCTGCGCGGCCTGGGGGTGTCCTCCACGCTTGTTCTGTTGAATGGCCGGCGTCAGGTTGTTTCAGCGACCACGACAAATGACGGCATCGCCTTTGTGGATACAAGCTCGCTTGTGCCTCAAATCGCAGTGCAGCGCATTGAAATCGTGAAAGATGGCGCGGCCGCCATTTATGGTACAGATGCCGTTGCTGGTGTGGTCAACTTCATCACAGACGATAAATTCGAAGGTTTTGAAGTATCAGCGAAATACCAAACTGTTACAGATCAGGGCTCTCAGGCCGATCAGCTCTATCAGGCCAAGTTCGGTTGGGGCAATGACACGACCCACTTTATGGGCGCGTTCAGCTATTATGACCGTTCGGAACTTTCAACTGCCGAGCGTCGCCTGAGCCTGTCATCTGATGACGCCTCTGTTCTTGGTAATCCTGGCTCATATTATGTGCCTTCAGTGATTGCTGCCGTTGGTGCTGTGTTGCCAGTGATCGACCCAACGGGTTGTGAAGAAGTTGGTGGTATCCGGAATGGTTCCGGTATCGTTCTGCCATGGGGTGAGATCGGTACATGTGGCTTTGACTTCGGTGACTACTACAGCCTTGTGCCGCAGGAAGAGCGCAAACAGGCTTACGCCGTCATGACGCAAGATCTTGGTGATGATCACCAGATGCGCATTGAATTTGGCTGGGCTGATACCCAGGCAATTCGGGGCAACTCGCCTACGTTCCCATACCTTCAGTTGGGGTCAGCAGGCGTGCCTGCTTATCACCCGGAAAACCCGTTTGGCGAAGGTGTAACGTTCCTTGGCCGTGCCATTGGTAACGGCGGTGCTGTCTCACCAAACCAAATGGACTCTGAAATGTTCCGTGTGAACCTGGAGTTCACAGGCGACCTGAGCGACAACTGGAGCTACGATATCGCATACACTTATGCGGATAACGATTATACGATCTCTACGAAGGACGTCGTGACTGCAAACTTCCAGGCCGCACTGGCCGGTTTCGGTGGTGACAACTGTGACGCTGGCGCGGGTGTGCCTGGCGCCAACGGTTGTCTGTTCTATAACCCGTTTGCAACGAGCTATACGACTGCACCAAACAGCCAGGAAGTGCTGGATTATGTTATTGGAACCCAAGTGATCGCAGGTACATCGTCCACGCACGTGTTTGATGCTGTATTCTCCGGTACTGTTGGTTCTCTGCCAGCGGGTGACATTGGTCTTGCTGTGGGTATGCAGGTTCGCGGCGAAAGCTGGGGCCGTGACTATGACGACATTTCCAACGCTGACGGTTTCGCATTCGTAATCGGTAACGCCGATTTCGGGTCTGACCGTACCGCTGTTGGTGTATTTGCGGAATCACTATTCCCGATTGTGGAAGATCTGGATCTGTCGTTTGCTTTACGCCACGAAAGCTATGGCGGTGATATTGGTAGCACGACTGACCCGAAAATTTCCCTGCTTTACCGTGCGACTGATTCACTGTCGCTCCGTGGTAGCTATTCAACCAGCTTCCGTGCACCAAGCGTGCTTCAGGTTTCTGGTGGCTCCACATCTCTGAACCAAGTGGTTGATCCACTGGGTGGGACAGCGTTTGCGGCAGTTCGCTCTGTGGCACCTGAAGGTGGTCGTGACATCAAGCCTGAAACAGGTAAAGCATGGAACTTCGGCCTGTCTTACCAAGGCGATAGCGGCCTGTCTGTTGACGTTGATTACTGGAACTACAAGTTCCAGAATGTGATCATCGCCGAAAACTATCAGGCTGTTGTGAATGAAAACCCGACTGATGTAACCCGGGTTATCCGTAGTGCGGGTACTTCTGGTTCAATCATCATGGTTCTGGTGGATTTCGTGAACGCGTCCAGCGTTGAAACCCAAGGTTTTGACGTGAATGCGCGGTACAGCTTCGATACAGATTACGGCACACTGCAGCCATTCTTCGAAGCAACTCACGTTCTGAAGTATGATCTGGATGATCCACAAGCCAAAGAGGTTGATGGTGTTGGAAACCGTAACTTCACCAACTTTGGCAGCCCAACGCCAGCTTGGCGCTTCAACACGGGTATGTCTTGGACGACCGAAGATCATGATCTTCGCTTCTATGTTCGCCATATCAGCGGTATGGATGACGATCAGAACCCAGGTGACCGTGTTGGTGCCATGACCACTGTTGATGCCCAATATACTTTCAATCTGGGTAGCCTGTTTGAAGGTGGTGAAGGCTCCAGCCTCCAAGTTGGTGTGATCAACGCTTTCGATAAGAAACCGCCATATATCGCGACAAACGGTGGGTTCGAATCCCGGACCCATGATCCTCGCGGACGGATGGTTTACGCGAAGATATCCGCGGCATTCTAAGATCAAACAAGCAATTCGGGGTGGACTTCAAAGTCTGCCCCGATCTCTTTTTGAGGTATCGTCTCCTCAATTCGAAAAAAAAGATGAAAATCTATTTTCTTATACAGTTTTGAGTGGAACCATGGGTGTCACATGGTTGACGTTACGGAACACAGGCGATCTGGTCTGTGCTGGACTATTTTTCCAAGCGTATCAGTGTTGTATAGGCGTTACACAGTTCGTTCATTTCTACTGATTTTTCGTTTGTAGCGCTTGACGTTAACGTTAATCGAGAGGCACTATTAGGCCCAAGTCAGCCTCGGTGTTCGGAAGGCCAGGGATAGTTGGATGGAACTATTGTCCGGGACTGATTTGATTGTGGGAGGAAAAGGGAGCATTAGGGCAGTGGCTATTCGCCATTTCTGCCTATCGAGTATTTCCCCATAATCTATGGTTGAAATTTTTGGATATATGGTCTGCGACATGACCTAGCCAATGATGGATGCTGGTTGCCAGGCCAGTCAGTCCGGAGGTTCAGGGAAAAGACGTCTTCAGGCTTCTGGGAATGGGAAGGAAACCAATGAGCAAGAAATTAGGGAGCACCTCGCGTGCATTTTTGATGACGACTGCCGCTGCAGCCGCCGTCATGACAGCCACTTCATTTTCCGCGTCAGCACAGGACAGCGAAGCAAGCGTCTCTCTTGAAGAGATTATGGTGACTGCGCAGAAGCGGCCACAAACGTTGCAGGAAACACCAATCGCAGTTTCGGTGACTGATGCAGGCACGATGGAAAAGGCGCACATGCTGGATATTTCTGATATGCAGTCTGTAGTGCCATCTCTTCGTGTTTGGACCCTGCAAACATCGTCCAACACTAACTTCGCAATTCGCGGCTTTGGTAATGGCGCCAACAACGCAGGCATCGAACCTTCCGTGGGCGTATTCATCGACGGTGTATACCGGTCCCGCTCCGCGGCACAAATCGGTGACCTGCCACGGATGGAGCGTGTAGAGGTACTGCGTGGCCCTCAAAGCACGCTGTTCGGTAAGAACGCGTCCGCAGGCGTTATCAGCATCGTAACCGCTGCACCTTCGTTTGAAGCTGAAGGCGGTATCGAAGCCACTTACGGCAACTATGATGCTCGTCAGATCAAGGGTTACTACACCACTGGCCTCACTGACACATTCGCGGTCAGCATCTCGGGTGGTGTGAACAAGCGCGATGGTTATATCACCACATCAGATCCGAATATCCCGGACATCAATGATCGTGACCGTTGGAATATCCGCGGCCAGGCGCTGTGGGAGCCAAGCGAGAGCGTGTCTTTCCGCTTGATCGCAGACTATAACGAAATTGATGAACTGTGCTGCGGCGTCAACAATATCCTGAACGGCCCAACAGCTGCGGTTATTCAGCTGCTTGGTGGTGAAGTATTGGATGATACTGACCCATTTGCCTATGAATCACCAATCAACGAACTGCCGATCAACAAGATTAAAGACGGCGGCGTATCCCTTGAAGCCAATGTTGATTTTGAGAATTTCTCTCTGACATCTATTTCGGCTTATCGCAGCAACTCAAGCTTCAACGACTCCGAGCCTGATTACACAGGCGCCAAGCTGCTTGATAGCGCATACAATGATGCTGAAATCGACACTTACACTCAGGAATTCCGTCTTGCGTCCACAGGTGTGAACAAGATTGACTGGATGGTAGGTGCTTACTTCTTCAAAGAAGACATCACCCAGATTCAGGGCCTGAAGTATGGTGACGATACGCGGAACTATATCGATATCCTGACTGGTGCCCCTGGTACACTGGGAACTCTTGAATTCCTGTCAGGCTCACCTGCTGGGTCTTTCTTCTCGGCTGATACCGTAACGCGCGAAACCTTCACGCAGGACAACACGGCATATTCCCTGTTTGCCTCGCTTGATTTCCACGTAACGGACCGCCTGACACTGACCGGTGGCCTGAACTACACCAAGGATAAGAAAACTGTTACCGGTAGCACTGTTAACGGTGATGTATTCTCCTCAGTGGATCTGTTCGCAGCCAATGGCGGTGCTATTCCAACGGCGCTGTTCGGGCAGGCATTCTTTGACAACACCGGCCTCGCGCCAACGCCCGAGAATATCGCCTTCATCGAATCTGTTGCACCAGGCACATCGGCTGCGATCCAGTCTGGCGTGACAAGCGCTATTCAGGGCCTGCAGTCACTGCAGTTCCAGCCACAGTTCCTTGCGTTCCCGAACTCTGTTCAGGACGGCAAGACCAACGATGACAAGGTTACCTGGACAGCCCGGGCTTCCTATGAAGTCAACGACAATCTGAACGTTTACATCAGTGCAGGTACTGGTTTCAAATCCACCAGCTGGAACCTCTCGCGTGATGCACGTCCGTTCCTTGTGAACAAGGCGGCACTGGAATCTGCTGGCCTGACACTGCCGAACCAGTCCTTTGGTACGCTTTATGCGGGTCCGGAAAATTCCACCGTATACGAGATTGGCTTGAAGGCGCGTTACTCGAAGGGTGCCATCAACGTGGCGCTGTTTGACCAAACGATCAAAGGCTTCCAGTCAAACATCTTCCAGGGCACTGGCTTCGTTCTCGCAAACGCGGGCAAGCAATCCACCAAAGGTCTTGAAGTGGATGCGACTTGGGTACCAAACGATTCATTCGAGCTGCGCTTCGCTGGGACATTCCTTGACCCTGTTTATGACAGCTTCGTTGGTGCATCCGGTCCGAACAATACGGTTGTGGATCTGTCCGGTGAAAAGCCATCCGGTATCCACGAAACCAGCCTTACTGTTGCCGCAACATACTTCTTTGAAGTGGGTAGCGATATCTCAGGTTACCTCCGTGGTGACTGGCAGTATGAGAGCGAAACGCAGGTTGTTGACAATATTCCGGACGTTTACCGGGATGTTAGCCTCTTCAACGCCAGCTTCGGCCTTGAGTGGGAAAACGGCTTGAGCCTCGCTATCTGGGGTCGTAACCTGTTTAACGATGAGTTCTACCTCAGCGCATTCCCTGGCGTTATCCAGCCGGGTACAGTGAACGCGTATGCTAACCCACCACGCATGTATGGTCTGACGGTTGGCTACAAGTTCTAAGAGCTGACAACATTTCAAAATCTGAGAAGGGCGGCCTTGCGGTCGCCCTTTTTCATTTGCCTCATGCTTGCACACTGATTTGATGCTTTATTTCCCCTGATCACCAACCGTTTCCCCAATCTGTAACTTTTCTTGGCAACAGTGGCTGCTCGTTCAGGTGACTTTTCTGGGGCTCGATGACTTGTCCCACAGACCTGGCTTTTTGACATTTTTGTTACATTTTTATGACGGCCTGCTATAAGCGCCAGCAGGGGAAAGGTATTGGGCAATGAACCTCCCTACAAAAAATGAAGGGAAAGACGCTTCTATGGTTGATAATCACCCGGTCAATAAAGACCTGAAAAAAGTACAGGCCTTCCGTGAAGGGGTTATTAGCGAGAACCGTTCGGTTGCGAACCTGGGCGTGGCGCTGGTGTTCCTGGTTCTTGTGCTGCTTTACACCGCCATGACGCAAACCTCCGGTTCAACCGGTGTTTTCGTAATCGCGGCCGCCGTTATTGGCGGATATATGGCGATGAATATTGGCGCCAATGATGTGGCCAACAATATTGGACCGGCCGTTGGCTCCAAGGCGCTGACGATGATCGGTGCGCTGGTTATCGCGGCGGTTTTTGAAGCGGCAGGCGCGTTGATCGCAGGCGGCGATGTTGTCTCCACTATCAGGAAGGGGATTATTGATCCGACCGCTATGTCTGACCAGATGACTTTCATCTGGGCGATGATGTCGGCCCTTTTGGCTGCAGCCCTTTGGCTGAACCTGGCCACTTGGCTTGGTGCGCCGGTTTCAACAACGCACTCGATTGTAGGCGGCGTTGTTGGCGCAGGCATTGCTGCCGCGGGCTCAGCCAGTGTGGACTGGACCAAAATGAGTGCTATTGCTGCAAGCTGGGTGATTTCACCACTGCTTGGCGGCGTGATTGCCGCGCTCTTCCTGCTGTTCATCAAGAAGATGATCCTCAAGCGGGAAAATATGCTGGCTGCAGCCGAGACATGGGTGCCTGTACTTGTGGGCATCATGGCAGGCGCTTTCTCCATGTATCTTGTGATGAAGGGTCTTAAAAAGCTTTGGAAGCCAGACACAGCAATGCTGTGGATGATTGGCTTTGGTGCGTTTGGCGTTGTTTGGGTAGTAACCAAACCGCTGGTACGGCGCGCTGCTGCTGGCATGGAAAATCGTCGCAAATCTGTAGCGAAGCTCTTTACAATTCCGCTCATCTGTTCCGCTGCACTTCTGTCGTTCGCGCATGGTGCAAATGACGTTGCAAATGCGGTTGGCCCACTGGCGGCTATCGTTAGCGCGGCCAGCCATACATCCATGGGCGCTGGCAAGATTGCTCTGCCGTTCTGGGTTATGGCGATTGGCGCGATTGGTATTTCCATTGGCCTGTTACTGTATGGCCCGAAGCTGATCCGTACAGTGGGTGAGAAGATTACCAAGCTGAACCAGATGCGCGCTTTCTGCGTGGCCTTGTCTGCCGCGATCACTGTAATTGCTGCCAGTTGGTTGGGTTTGCCGGTTTCATCAACACATATTGCTGTAGGCGGTGTGTTCGGTGTGGGCTTCCTGCGGGAATATATTAACAACCGCGACTCCAAGAAGCGCCGCCTGACCCGTTCGGAAGAAGTGAAGATCGCACACCGCCGCCTTGTTCGCCGGCGTGAGCTTCTTACCATTGCTGCGGCCTGGGTTATTACGGTGCCTGCATCCGGTCTGTTGTCGGCTCTGCTCTTCTACACGCTGTCGAATGTATTTTAAGCACGGCACCTGAGCTTATGAATTTGAAAGGGCAGCTAAATGGCTGCCCTTTTTTTTTATGGGGTGGCTTTGTCTACCGTTTTGCTGGGCAGGTAGGAAAAGGCCATGCTTGCAAGTGCGCAGGCACCCATAACACAGGCGAGCGGCAGGGCGCTATCGGCCTTAATGAACCCTACCGTTCCAGAAGACAGGAAGGCAAACCAGAATGACAATGAGCCGGTAAGGGCGGAAGCCGATCCGGCTCGCTCCCCCTCTTCTGACATGGCGCCAGCCGTGCTGTTGGGCATGATGATGCCCAGAGATGCCAAAAACATGAACAGCGTGGCCAGGAAGGCCACCAAGGGGCCGCCCGCCAACGCTACCATGATAGCAGCCAGCGCCGACAATAGGATCAAGGTGTATCCAACCCGCAGCACCTGATCAAAGTGATAGCGCTTCAACAGAAGCCGGTTCACCTGTGTCATACCGATCAGGCCTGCGGCGTTGGTGCCAAACACAAGCCCGAATTGTTCAGCCGGAACGCCATAATAATTGATCACGACAAAAGGCGAGCCCGTGATGTAAGCAAACATGCCTGCGTTCGCAGCCCCGCCCGCCAGCGCATACCGCAGATAGGCTGTATTCTTCAGAATATCGACATATGTATGTAGCGCCCGCGAGAGCCTGACCCCGGCATTGGCGCCCTTGGTCTCAGGCAGGAACACCAATACTGCCGCCATGGCAAGAAAGGCAAAGCCGCCGATTGCCTGAAAGATGGCGTGCCAGCCGAAAAACTTCGCGACGTACCCACCCAAGAGGGGCGCGAGAATGGGGGCGACACCCATGATCAACATCAGAAGCGAGAAGAAGCGGGCAGCGTCGTTATGATTGAACATATCTCTGACAACAGCACGAGAGATCACCATGCCTGCGCACACCCCGAGGGCTTGTACAAACCGTGCGGCGATCAGAAACTCAATGGTATCAGCCTTAGCACACAGGAAGGAAGCGATCGCCGCCAGCAGTAGCCCTAGTGTAAGCGGCCACCTGCGCCCGAACCTGTCAGAGAGCGGACCGTAAAACAGTTGGCCTGTTGAAAGGCCGATGAAGAAGGCTGTTAGTGATAGCTCTACTTCAGAGGTATCTACGCGAAGGTTCTGGGCAATCTGGGGGAAAGAGGGCAAATACATATCAATGGCAAGCGGTGCCATTGCTGTCACGCTTCCCAGTATAAGCGCTAGCCCCAGCGTGTTTTTGCTGCTCAGTTGCACCATCCGGCCCCTTTAAAGAAACTACATACTTGCCCTATTAAGGCGTGTTTGCAGCCTCAATTGCAAGGGGCCGGAGTTGAACATAGCGTTGCCTTTTTGGCAACGGTGTCACTGTGTCCCGAAAAAGGTGACAAGAAGGTCGTCTATCAGCGGTTGCCAGTTGCCCCAGTCGTGCCCGCCCCTGACTTCCCTGTAGGTAAGGTCATATTTCTTCTTGGTGAGCAGCCGCTTCAGGTGGCGTGCCTTGCGCGTGTTGTCATTGTCAGTGCCAACAGAGAGGAACATCTTCAGCGGCAGCTTTTCACGATCAGTATAGAGGTTTGTCAGCAGAGCGACATGTTCACCGCTTGCAGGCGACTGCATGCCGATGCCGTTGAAAACATCGGGGATCATCAGCCCGAAACAACCCGCATTCAGCCCCCCGAATGACAGGCCCATGATCACCCGGTCTTCCGGCTTCCGGCTGACAGGGAAATTCGCGTCAATCGTGGGTACCAGTTCAGATTTATAGAACAGGGCGTAGTCTGTGTTGCACATGAATTCGCCATTCCGCCGATTGTCCTTCGGATCATCGGGATTGGCACTGTCCACAAACACGGCAATCACCGGCTTGATCTGGCCCGCGGCGATGGTTTCATCCAGAATGCGGGCCATTTCCCCATCTTTAAGATACCACTGGCCATCCGTTACATAGATGGCCGGGAGTTTGTCGGTTTTTTTTGTGCCCTCAGGAATATAGACCCGCATCTGAATCGGGTACCCCATGGCCTGGCTGTTAATTCGGATGTTCTTGGTTAGTTTCCCGCCGGCAGATACCGGAAGGCTGATCATGCCGGCAACAAGCATTGCCCACACGATGGCTGATTTCAGCATGTGTCTGTCTCCCCTGTTCCAGTTTCCTGGCTCCCCCAAGCCCGAAGGCTGATCATGGAATCTGGGAAGGGTGTTGTCACGCCAAAAGTTTATGTCTAACGATTAGTTGAAGCGATGGCCTGCTTTAGTGTGCTTCCTGCCAGTTTTTGCCAGTGCCTGTATCAACGACAAGCGGCACGGAAAGCTCAAGAACCGGTTCACAGGCATTAGCCATAATGCGTTCAATCACCGGGATCGCTGCCGTTTCGCGGCCCGCTGGGGCTTCGAACACCAGTTCATCATGTACCTGCAGCAGCATGCGAACATCAGTGAGACCTTCAGTCTCAAGGGCTTGCGGCATATGGACCATGGCGCGGCGGATGATGTCGGCCGCTGTGCCCTGGATTGGGGCATTGATGGCAGCGCGTTCGCCGAAACCACGTTTCATCGGGTTCTTGTCATTCAGGGCGGTGATATGACATTTGCGACCAAACAGCGTTTCCACATAGCCGTGTTCGCGGGCGAAGTCGATTGTGTTGTCCATATAGGCCCGGATGCCCGGGAAGCGCTCGAAATAGGCTTCGATATAACCCTGCGCATCTGTTCGGCTGATCCCCAATTGGCGGGCGAGACCGAAGGCGGAGATACCGTAAATGATGCCGAAGTTGATGGCCTTGGCTTGTCTACGGACCATCGGGTCCATGCCCTCGATGGGCACACCGAACACTTCCGATGCCGTCATGGCGTGAATGTCGGTGCCGTCCGCGAAGGCCTGCTTCAGGCTATCGATATCTGCCATGTGTGCCAGAATGCGCAGCTCGATCTGGCTATAGTCAGCCGCGATCAGGATATTACCCTCTTCTGCAACGAACGCCTGCCGAATCTTGCGGCCCTCTTCGGTGCGGATCGGGATGTTTTGCAGGTTCGGATCGTTTGAGGAAAGCCGACCTGTTGTGGTGGCTGCCAGATGATAGCTGGTGTGAACGCGGCCCGTGCGTGGGTTCACTTCATTCTGAAGTGCGTCCGTGTAGGTGCTCTTCAGTTTTGAGAACTGGCGATACTCCATCACCTTGGCAGGCATTTCATGACCCTCGGCCGCCAGTTTTTCAAGCACATCCACGTTGGTCTGCCATGCACCGGTTTTCTTGGATTTCTTGCCGCCTTCAAGCCCCATGTCGTCGAACAGCACTTCGCCAAGCTGCTTGGGGGAGTTCACATTGAAGGGACGACCCGCAAGGCCCTGGATTTCCTTGTCCAGCCGCTCAATGCCCACGGCAAACTCGTTCGACAGCTTGTTTAGCACAGCACCATCAACCTTGATGCCTTCGCGCTCCATGGCCGAAAGAACGGGCGCCAAAGGGCGTTCAAGCGTTTCGTAGACGGTTGTTACTTTTTCCTTCGCCAGCCGTGGTTTCAGAATGCGCCACAGCCGCAATGTAATGTCAGCGTCTTCCGCGGCATAATCAGTCGCTTTATCCAGCGCTACCTTGTCGAACGTGATCTGGTTCTTGCCGGTGCCGGCCACTTCCTTGAAGCTGATGGGTGTTATATCCAGGTGGATGCCTGCAAGCTCGTCCATGCCGTGGCCATGAACACCGGCGTCAAGGGCGTATGACATAAGCATCGTGTCATCGATTGGATAAAGGTTGATGCCTTCGCGCGCGAGGATGGAAATGTCGTATTTCAGGTTCTGGCCGATCTTGAGAACGGACAGATCTTCAAAAAGTGGCTTCAGTGCCTTGATCATATCGGCCTTGGCGATCTGCTCGGGTTTTTCCGCCAAAAGATCGTCGCTGTTTGCACCGTGGCCCACTGGAATATAACAAGCCTTGCCCGGCTCAACAGACATGGAAATGCCAACCAGATCGGCCTTGGCCGGGTTCAGGCCTGTTGTTTCGGTATCAACCGCCACATAGCCCACATCATAGGCCTTTTTGATCCAGGCTTTCAGCGCATCCATATCGGTCACGCATTCATAGGCCGTTTCTTCGACAGTCACTACTTCTGTAACCACATCTTCCGGCAAGTCGCCATCCCATGCGGCGACAACTTTCGCCTTCAGGGAATTGAAATCCTGCGCGTCCAGGAACTTGACCAGCTCAACAGGGTCCGGATCTTTCACCTCGAAAGCATCAAGCTGGGTCACGATTGGTACATTGCGGTCAAGCTCTACAAGCTGGCGGCTGACGCGGGCCTGATCAGCAAATTCAATCAGGTTTTCCCGGCGCTTGTTTTGCTTTATCTCACCAGCGCGCGAGAGAAGTGTTTCCAAATCGCCAAAGTCGGCAATCAGCTGTGCCGCTGTCTTCACGCCGATTCCGGGCACCCCGGGTACGTTATCTGCGCTGTCACCCGCGAGCGCCTGCACATCCACGACCTTATCCGGGCCGACGCCGAATTTTTCCGGCACGTCTTCCGCGCGGGTCCGTTTGTTCTTCATGGTGTCGAACATGTCGGTCTCGGCATCCAGAAGCTGCATCAGGTCTTTGTCTGAGCTGACAATGGTTACCTGCCAGCCTTTCTCGCGCGCCTGTTTGGTATAGGTGGCGATCAGGTCATCGGCCTCATATCCCAGCATCTCGATCGATGGCAGGCCGAAGGCTTCTGTTGCTTCGCGGATAATCGGGAACTGGGGCACTAGGTCTTCCGGGGCAGGTGGACGGTGTGCCTTGTAGTCCGGGTAGATGTCGTTCCGGAATGTCTTGCCCGATGCATCAAAAATCACCGCCAGGTGGCTTGGGCGCTCTGCGTCTGAAAGGTCACGCAGAAGCTTCATGATCATATTGGAAAAGCCGTAGACTGCGCCAACAGGCGTACCGTCTGCGCGGGTCAGTGGCCGCTTGGAATAGGCCATGGCGTGATAAGCACGAAAGATATAGCCCGAACCGTCGATCAAATAGAGGTGCTTCTGGCGATCAGTGTGTTCGGGCATATGGCTTTTCCGATATATTTTTTTGGCGGTCAGATTAGAAAAAAGGCAGTCAGATCACTTGGTTTTGTCTGACGGACCGCCTTGCAAAATATACAATCGGTCACAATATGGGCATTCTACTTTGCCTTCGTCATCCATCGTCAGATATACACGTGGATGGCCAAGGGCGCCTTCATCGCCGTCGCAGGCGACTTTTTTGGTGGAGACCAATTTTGTTTCAGGTGCGTCTACCGTCATGATGTGTCTCTTTTGGGTTTGATCGATACAGATTTACCCCAAGACAGATTGGGGTTTAGCCCTATATAACCAACGCGGCGTCGGGGAACAAGCGGCAGCATGGTACAATGTCCGAAAAGACGATAGATTTATCGGACAGCAAGAAGACAGGATTGCTCGAGTGACAAAAAACGCAATTGAAATCAGAGGCCTGAAGAAGGTTTACGGTGGCAAGAAGGGCGGGGCTGGTAAGCTGGCGCTCAAGGGCATTGATCTGGATATCCCGCAGGGCTCCATGTTTGGTCTGTTGGGGCCGAACGGTGCCGGCAAATCCACCACGATTAATATCCTGGCGGGCCTTGTGAACAAAACCGAAGGCAGCGCCAAAATCTGGGGTTTCGATATTGACGATAACCCCCGGAATGCGCGCGCAAATATCGGTATTGTGCCCCAGGAACTGACATTTGATGCGTTTTTCACGCCGCGTGAAATGCTTGAAGTGCAAGCCGGTATGTATGGCGTGCCCAAGGACGAGCGCCGCACGGACGAACTGTTGAAGGCCGTCCATCTGTTTGACAAGGCTGATGCCTATTCTCGCACACTGTCGGGCGGCATGAAACGCCGCCTGTTGATTGCCAAGGCCATGGTGCATAACCCACCAATCTTGGTGCTGGATGAGCCAACGGCTGGCGTGGATATCGAACTGCGGCAGATGCTGTGGGAATATGTGCGCGAACTTCATGCCCGCGGCACCACCATTGTGCTGACAACCCACTATCTTGAGGAAGCGGAAGAGCTGTGTGACACCATCGCCATCATCAATCATGGTGATGTAGTAGCGTGCGAGCCCACGGATCAGCTTCTCAAGCGTATTGACGAGAAAGAAATCGTCATTTCCGTTTCGGAAAAACTGGATGCGTTGCCAGATGCGCTCAAACCATTCAATAGCGAAGTGCGCGGGGACCATCAGCTGGCGGTTCAGATCAGTCAGGCCACAGCCAATGTTGGACAGGTGCTGGCAGCGGTGCAGGACGCTGGGCTAACGATTACAGATATTTCCACCAACGAGACGGACCTTGAGGACATCTTCCTGCAGCTGACCAGCAGCAAGGAAAAGGGCGCCGCTGCATGAGACGCATCTATGACGTCGTGATCGTGGGGTCGGGTGCTGCGGGGTTGACAGCAGCCCTGAAGCTTGCGCCGCATATGCGCGTGGCGGTTCTCTCGAAGGGGGAGATGTCTGGTGGGTCCACCCGTTGGGCACAGGGCGGTATCGCGGCTGTGCTTGAAGCCACCGACTCGATCCAGAGCCATATCGACGATACGCTGGTTGCAGGCGCGGGCCTGTGTGACGAAGAAGCCGTGCGTTTTGTGGTTGAGCGTGGCCGCGAGGCGATCGAAGGATTGATCAACCTGGGTGTTGAGTTTGACAAGTCCAACTCGGTTCATGAAGACGGGTATGACTATCACCTGACTAGGGAAGGCGGTCATAGCCACAGGCGGATTATTCATGCGGCTGATGCCACAGGCAAGGCCGTACAGAAAACGCTGAACCAGCGCGTGCTCGATGAGCCCAACATTGACGTATATGAAAGCCATATGGCGATTGACGTTATCACCAACCGTCATTTGAAGAATCCAGGCAGCTATACCGACCAGGCCCATGGAGTTTACGTTCTGAACCTTGAAAAGGGTCGGGTGGAAACTTTTTCGGCACGGGCGACGATCATCGCGTCTGGCGGGGCCAGTCGGGTTTATCTCTATAGCTCAAACCCCGATGCCTCCACGGGTGATGGTATCGCCATGGCGTGGCGTGCGGGTTGCCGGGTGACAAACATGGAATTTAACCAGTTCCACCCCACATGCCTTTATCACCCGGATGCCAAGACCTTCCTGATCACCGAAGCCATGCGCGGTGAGGGCGCGGTGCTGCGCCTGAAGGATGGCACGCGTTTCATGCCGGATTATGACAAACGGGCAGAACTGGCACCGCGGGATATTGTGGCGCGTGCGATCGATAGCGAAATGAAGCGCACCGGTGAAGAATGTGTATGGCTTGATATCACGCATAAGGATGCGGATTTCGTAATCTCGCACTTCCCTACGATCTACAGGCATTGCCTGACGCTTGGGATCGATATTACCAAGGACTGGATTCCAGTGGTCCCTGCTGCACACTATACCTGTGGGGGCATCCATGTTGATATGCATGCGCGGACGGGGCTTGATAGGCTTTATGCGGCGGGTGAGTGTTCTCACACCGGTCTTCACGGGGCCAACCGAATGGCCTCAAACAGTTTGCTTGAGTGCCTGGTGCTGGGGAATGCAGCAGCAGACGATATTCTTGAAAAGATTGATGACCTACCATCAGCCGCGATGGCGCGTGACTGGGATGAAAGTCAGGTTTCAGATTCGGACGAAATGGTTGTGGTAACCCACAACTGGAAGGAACTCCGCCGTTTCATGTGGGACTATGTCGGTATCGTACGTACTGACAAACGTCTGGCACGCGCAAAGCGGCGTGTTGACCTGCTGGCGGCTGAAATCCAGGAATATTACGGGAATTTCCGGGTTACGGCAGATTTGCTTGAACTCAGGAACCTTGTGACAGTGGCGGATCTGATTGTGCGGTCAGCCCAGCAACGGAGGGAATCCCGCGGCCTTCACTATACGGCCGATTATCCTGATCTGGCGGACGAGTTGCGTGATACCACGCTCATTCCTTTCGGCCATACGGTGAGCGACAGGGTCGCATAATTTCAGAACGCGATTTAGACAAAAAAGCCCCGGCAAATACCGGGGCTTCTCGTTTTTTTGTTAACCGGAAGGCCTATTGCAGGCTCCACTCAAGTGGCAGAACGAACTTGAGGCTGTCCTGGCCTTTAGGAAGCGCAGGCAGCGGGTTCAGTTTGGCAACGAGTTTGGGGATCTCGTTGTCAAGGATATCGTTGCCCGTTGGCTGGATCACTTCGTGGGCTGTGATGGTGCCGTCTGCGGCAACCACAAGGCTTACTTTGGCTTTGCCTTCGATCTCGCGAGCGATGGCGGCACGAGGATAGCTCTGGTTTTTGGTAACGGCCGTGATCAGGCTACGTTTCCAATCGTTCATGTCGCTTGCAGCTTGGGCAGATGTACCAACTGTGGCGATCAGGAAAAGGGTAGAGAGGAGAACAATCAGGTGTTTCATGGCACTACTCATTACTGTGTCATACATGACATGGGGGTTGGGGGATGCATCAAACGATTAGCTTCATTCGTCTAGAAAAACGGCCACCGGAAAAACGGCGGCCATTCATCTATTTTGAATGAAGGTGGGTACTCGGAACAAAAAAACTCTTAGTTCAGTGACCAGTTCAAAGGCAGAATGAAGGACAGCTCGTTTTTGCCAGCAGGAAGTGCAGGCAATGGGTTGAGCTTCTCCACAAGCTTCGGAATTTCCTGATCGAGAACGCTTTCACCAGTCTCTTCTACGATTTCGTGGCTAGTGATTGAGCCATCAGCGGCAACAACAAGGCGCACTTTGGCACGGCCTTCAATCTCACGAGCAATGGCGGAACGAGGGTAGCGCTGGTTCTTCGCTACAGCTTTAATCACTTCACGCTGCCAGCTTTTCATGTCGTCTGCAGCAGCAGCTGGTGTTGTAGTAGAGGTAACCGCGAAAGTCAGGGCGATTACGGCGAGGAAAATGGCGCTAAAATTCTTCAACATGTTTCCATCCATCGTTCTTGAATGTTCAATAATTTGTCTGGCCGGGCGACCCCTTGCTGGCCAAGATATGAATTCGACCGTGCTTTATATAGAAAGCCTGTTAACCACTGGTAATAAAAAGGATAAAATTTTATCTATATTGAAAAAAAACACACAAGTTATTGAAAAATATATGAAAAAAATAATCAAAAAAGGTGTAAATAGGACTTAATAGGTGTCTAATTTAACACCTTGGATGGCAATTTTAATGAGAGTCGTTAAAATGAATCGCTTCCTTTGATGAAGAATCAGGTTGCGTGGAATAGAGCGGTGATAGCAGTGCTATTAGGGCTTGCAACCGCCACAGGGGGGGTGTAGTGTCCGCGCCGACCGATGCGTCATGCACCCGTAGCTCAGCTGGATAGAGCGCTGCCCTCCGAAGGCAGAGGCCAGAGGTTCGAATCCTCT
>JABXIV010000183.1 GCA_013372925.1 Alphaproteobacteria bacterium | reverse complement strand
GAAGCGCCGCCACCTGCGCGGGGATGCCATTCAGTTCACAAACCGCGTGCGGGCAGAGCGGCCTGACATGGTATTCGGCGCCGACATCATTGCGGGCTTCCCGACCGAAACCGAAGAGATGTTCCAGAACAGCCTGAAGCTCGTTGAGGAATGCGACCTGACATGGCTGCATGTGTTCCCCTATTCGGAACGCGAAGGCACACCCGCTGCCAAAATCCCGAACCGTGTGCCGAAGCAGGTGCGCAAGGAACGTGCTGCCCGCCTGCGTGCTGCCGGTGACAAGCGCGTCTCCGACCTGTTCCGTCGCGCTGAAGGCACGGCGGCCAATGTGCTGGTGGAACGCGTTGACGCAGACGGCAACGCAGTTGGCCACAGCGAACAATTCATCCCCGTTGTGATCGAAGGGGCCGCTGAGCCCGGCGATATTGTGCCTGTACGCTTGACGGCACGGGATGAAAACGCCATGTCTGGCATCAAGACAAATTCATAAGCCTGCCTGAGGAAATATTCGTGAGCGAGAAAAGAAGCTGGTTCCAGCGCCTGACCGGAAAGAAATCTGAGACAGAAGCGCCAACCACGCCAGAGGCACAAGAGGTACAGCCTGAGGTTCAGGAAGCAGATGCCCCTGAAGCCATTCCCGCGCCCGAACCGGTAGCAGAGCCAGCGGCGGAACCTGTGGCCGAAGCCGCACCGGAAGCCGTGCCTGAACCTATGCCTGCGCCCGAGCCCAAGACAGGGCCTGAGCCTGAGCCGCTTGCTGAGCCTGTCGCTGAAGAAAAACCTGCCGAAAAGAAAAGCTGGTTCCAGCGCCTGAAGGATGGCCTAAGGAAATCCACAAGCGCTATCTCTGGCGGCATTGCGGATATCTTCACCAAGGGCAAGCTGGACGACGACACGCTTGAAGAACTTGAAGACCTTCTGATCACCTCAGACCTTGGCGTGCAGGTGGCCTCGAAGCTGACCAGCACACTGGCGAAAGACAAGTTCGACAAGGAAATCACCGGCGACGAGGTGAAGGAAGTTCTGGCGAACGAGGTTGAAAGAATCCTCACGCCTGTCGCAAAGCCGCTCACCATCAACACTGCCAACAAGCCGCACATCATCCTGATGGCGGGTGTGAACGGCGCAGGCAAAACCACCACCATCGGCAAGCTGGCCAAGAAGTTCCGTGAGGAAGGCAAGAGCGTGATGCTGGCTGCGGGCGATACCTTCCGCGCCGCCGCCGTTGAACAGCTTCAAGTGTGGGGTGACAGGAACGGCGTTCCTGTGGTGACTAAAGAGATTGGATCAGACGCAGCAGCACTGGCGTTTGAGGCAGTTGAGCGTGCACAGGCCGAAGGCACGGACGTGCTGCTGATCGACACGGCTGGCCGCCTGCAGAACCGCGAGGAACTGATGGCTGAATTGGCCAAGGTTGTTCGCGTGATCGGCAAGAAGATTGAAGGCGCACCGCATGATACTGTGATCGTGCTTGATGCCACCACCGGCCAGAATGCTATCCATCAGGTGGAAGTGTTCCAGAAGCTGGCGAACATCACCGGCATCATCATGACCAAGCTGGACGGCAGCGCCCGCGGCGGTGTTCTCGTGGCCTGCGCCGACAAGTTCGGCCTGCCAGTGCATGCAATCGGCGTGGGTGAAGCCATCGAAGACTTGCAGCCATTCGACGCCCGGGAATTCGCCCGCGCGCTTGTAGGGATTGATGGCTAATCAGTGAACGTCGTGCTGATGGTGCACATCAACAAGTGAGCCACTTTTTTTCAGGCTTTCATAGGCTTGGCGCACACTTTCCACGAACCGCGGGGTCACCTGCTTACCTGCTGCCAGATAAAATCGCTGGGCCTCATCTAGCTTGAACAGTTTCCTGAAATTGGGGTCCAGGATCAAGCGACCATCTTCCAGTTGATGCAGCTCCTGCGCAACGAAAACATCCGCCCGGCCAGAGGCTACAACCTTCATTTCGCCCCGGTGAGAATCCGCCACTTCAAACAGGTTCTTTTTCGGCAATCCAAGCCCCAGCAGAATGCCGCAGGACGCATCACCAATCATACAGGCCCCCGTCAGCCGCCCGGTTTTGAGAGTGGCGATATCGATGGGCCGCGTTTCATCGGCGCGCCCATAAAGGTATAGATCGGTTTCAAAAACAGGTGTCAGCCAGTGGAAATGGTCTTCCCGCTGCGGCGTGCGCAGCATCGCATATATGAAGGCATTATCCATTTTGGTGGCAAGTTGGTAGGCCCGGTTCCACGGCACCAGCTTGATTTCATATTCAAGGCCGCTTTCATCCATAACCTGGCGCACGAGATCGGCGGCACCGCCAACCACATGCCCCTGATCGTCAACGGCGTTAAAATCGCCGTAATTTTCGGTGTAGACAATCACATCTGCCGCAGAAGCAGGATGCGCTGCAAGCATCAGCCCCAATAAAAACAAGCCCACAAGGTGCTTCACAAAGCCACTCTCCCCTTAACAGGTTCCCATTATAGCAAACGAATGCCCCGGAAGCACTTTACAATTCTTGTGCCAACTCCATCACGCGGTTCCAGGCCGCTTCGACATCTTCCCACACTGTTTGCACTTGCCCGATCTGGAAACGGATCACCGGCCGGCCATCCACTTTTGTGCGCGTCAAATAGGTGAAACCGTCATCGTTTACCGCTGTCAGCAACTGCTCCGTCAGGGCATCAATTTCCTCTTCATCTTTGCCGGGTGGGCAATAGCGGAAACTGAGAAGCGACAAGTTCGGCCCGGTCACAAGTTCAAAATTGTCGGCTACACGGATGGTGCGTGCCAGATCGGTCGCCCAGGCAACATGATTGCGGAACATGGCCTGCAAGCCTTCAACGCCCTGAAGGCGGATCACGAACCATAATTTCAGCGCCCGCATCCGGCGGCCAAGCTGCACACCCCAATCACGGTAATCGGTAACCTGATCGCCTTCGCGGGTTTCCAGATAAACCGGCAGGATCGTCAGCGTGCGAACAAGGGTATCGCGGTCCCGCACGAAATGGGCCGTACAGTCAAACTGTACCCCCATCCATTTATGCGGGTTGAAAACGAAACTGTCGGCGCTTTCCACACCGTCCAGCAGATAACGGAATTCCGGGCAGATCATGGCGCTGCCAGCCCATGCGGCGTCCACATGAAAATAGGCCTTGTTGGCGCGTGCGATAACGCCGATGGCTTTCAGGGGGTCTGCCGCCCCAACGCTGGTGGACCCAACCGTTGCCATCACCATGGCGGGAATGATCCCGGCCTTGCGGTCTTCTTCCATCATGGCGGCAAGGGCCGTGGGCTGAATGGCGTGGTTGCTGTCTGTCGGTACAAGGCGGATAGACGCTTTGCCAAGCCCGGCCATCTTGATCGCCTTCTCAAGCGAGCTGTGGGCTTCCGCGCTGGTATAGAAGGCCATGGCAGGCGCGTTCTGCAATCCCGTTTCATTCACCTGCCAATCGGTCGCGCGCTCACGCGCTGCAAGCACAGCACAGAAGGTGGCTGATGATGCCGTATCCTGAATAACGCCCGACCACGCCCGCGGCAGATCAAGCATGCCTTTCAGCCAGTCCATCATGGCTTCTTCAAGCTCTGTGGCGGCGGGGCTTGTCTCCCACAGCATGGCATTGATGCCAAGCGCGCTGATCAGCATTTCCGCAAGCTGCGAAGCCGGAGCCACGTTTGCAGGAAAGTAGGCGAAAAAACGCGGATGCTGCCAATGGGTAACGCCAGGCATGATGATGTCCTTGAAGTCGGTCATCACTTTTTCAAAGCCTTCGGCCGCCGTTGGCGGTGCTTCAGGCAATTGTGCCCGCACTTCACCCGGCTTCACCTGTGACCGCACGGGATAGTCCCGCGCGTTGTCCATATAATCTGCGATCCAATCGATAATTTCGTGCGCATTCTTGCGGAAATCGCTGCTGTTCACCTGTTGCTCCCACGTTACTGACCGGTGCCCGGCAACGCTTCTAGCAGAAGAACAAAAAAAAATCCCCCTTTCATGCGAAAGGGGGACAAAAGGCGGCTGGAAAGTGGATTATTTTTCCCTGACACGCCCAAAGATATGGGACATGTCACCCTGGTATGACCGTGTTTGAGGCTGGTGGCAGGCAAAGCAATCGTTGGCTTGAACCGTTCCTGAAAACTTGCTTTCCAGATACATGTCGGCCTGCATCCATGTTTCCATGGTGGAGTTCGCCATTTGGGTTGATCCGGTGCGGGTATAGTGCGGCACACCCAGTTCGCCGCCCTTGTTGCCACCCGGATAGTTCGGGCACGCGTCTTTGGCGTCATTTTCGTCATAAGTGAAGCACCCTTTGGTAACGGCACCGTCACCGGTCGAGCCATTGAACAGCCACTCCATGCCCATAAGCTGATAGTTCTGCCACTTGGACGCCAGGCTGGACGGGAAGTTCGATGCCAGGCTTTGGTTCAGGCAGGCAATGGTGGAAAGGTTGGTCGGGTCTGTCATGGAATTGGCGCACACATCGCTTGATGCCGGGATTGGCTGCGTGCGGCAGATGTTCACGGGAACCCAGTCCCCCGCCTGAGCGCCTTCCGGGGATGTCAAGCACAGCGTGTCCTGCCCGCCGGATTGGGTTGGGAAGCTGCAGATACCGCCACTGCCGCCCGCGCTTGTATAAGACGCATAATCAAAATAGTTCCAGCCGGTTTTACCATTAAGGCTGGAAATATTCTTGTTCATGTTCAGGCTCGCGCCTGTCGGCGAGGTCGGGTTCTGGGCGATCGGGTTAGTGCCGCCTGTGGAGCAATCCGGGCTGTTACCCACATGCTCGAACGTGGCCCAGATAAATTCGCCATGTCCTTGCGTTTTCTGCACCAGGTGCATGCCCACAAGGCCCCAACTATCGCCTTTGCTGTCAGTTTCGCAGTGCATGATATCGCTTGGGCACAAGTTCTTCGAAGCATCGCCAAATGCCCGCCAGGATGTCTTGATTTCCATGGCGCCCGCGTTTGATGTGTCTCCCGCTGGCAACCAAATGCCGCCAACCTTGCTGTTCAGGTTGAAAGCCGCCTCGGCGACCGTCATGCCAACAGAAGTATAGAGCTTCCAGTTCTTCACATAGTCATAGAAAGGTTCGTTCACGCGAATGTCGTAGGCCGTCATCTGATTGTTGACGTCCATCAGTTCAAACCCGTCACCGGCCTGCTGCATGTTTTCTGTATTGTTGATCAGCACGCCATTCAGCTTGGAATAAGTGCCTGAATAATCCGCAGGCGCGCCATAGGCCGGCAGCATGTCGTACCACGGCGCCAGGCTCATGAAGCGCGGATTTCCGCTGCTGTCATCGCCAACCAGATACAGAAAATTGTTGATCGAGAACTGGTCGAGCATGCAGTTGGTGTCAACCGGCACATCGGGGATACCCTGTGCAGTTGTATTCCAGAAGCTGCTGCCGTCCACGGCACGTCCATAGGCGGAAATCGTGCATTCCTTCGGCATTGAACCGGATGCAGCCGCAGCGGCATGCGCGGCTTCATAGGTTGTGGCTGGCGCTGGTTCAGCCTGAACGCCCTGCCAAACCGCCACTGCGGCGGCCGGTGCGGCAAGAAGAGAAAAAGCTTTCAGCTTTTTATTTCGCATAAAAGTCATCGTTGGCCCCTTGTGCATAATGAGAAAACAAAACTCATGACAGCGCGCGGGCTCCCCCACTGACCTTTGCAAACCCTCGCCTACATACAACTATAAGAATAGTTTATGGCGATCAATAACAATCTATAGGTTTATTTTGAATTTATAGCAGCGTTCCGCATGCAGGGCATCCGCAATAAGCGCTGCACAACACTCATGGAAGTGGATCAAGCAAATCTTTAGGGAGAGGCTGCAGCCTAAAGCTGGTTTCAGTTTCGCTCTGTGCTGGAAACGCCGGCAATGAACCACGGAAGGCAAATCATACTTGCGAACAAAACCACCGCCATCAGGATCACGCCAACCAGCACCTGCTGCCATGCGTTATCCACCTGCATTTTATTCAGCACAATCTGTTCCCTGAACTTTGGCAACAAGTCTTTCCTGATGGCAGACAAAGCAGCAAGAGCCGTGGTATCATCAACATAAACTTCATGGTCAAGCTCTGTCGGGGACAAATGTTTCTTCTCTGTCAGCAAAGACAATTCAAATTTGTGGCGATAGTCATCAATCACCCACTTGATCGCTTCAACACGCTGTCTTTCCTCTACCGTGGCCAACAGGTGTTTCAGATTATCAAGTGCGATCAAAGTTTCCTTAAGCGATGCCCGTGTGCGTCGCTCATATTCATCTGACCGGCGAATGACATGATTTTTGAAATTATGAATAAAGCCGCCATAGCCCATCGCGCGTTCAAGCCCGGCAAGCGCGGCCGCTTTTTCAAGGCTCACTTCCGCCCTTTTATCCCAATTCAATTTCAGTTCGCTCAGGTCAGCAAACAGGTTCCATACCCAGGCCATCATCATGATGTTGAGAATCATAAGCCCCGCGACAGCGCCAAGCCTGAGTACATTCCGTTTATTGGCCAAAATTTGCAAAAGGGTAATCCTGAAATACTGTTGATACGTCGATGACGCACGAAGCTATTCTCTTGCACCAAAGATCTCAAGATTCGGTTAAAATGCTAACGATTTAGCGCGGGAGAATGACGCACATTAGTGCTGAGCAATCACCCGCCTGACCGCAGCGATAATGGCATCAGGGCGTTCAAGCGTGAAATTGTGGCTCGCGCCTTCAAGAACCACGTGATTACTGTTCGTCGAGACCTGCGCCAATTCCTGCTGCATCTCTGTCCAGGCATTTTCCTGCAGCGCATGAAGCGGTGCCTCAACCCCCAGCACAGGATCACGCGACAACACCTCAACCGGCATATCACCCAAAGCTCCCGGCTTAAGGGCCGGGAATGTCACCCCCAACACGTCCCTTCGCTCAGTATTGATCGCCAAAT
>JABXIV010000087.1 GCA_013372925.1 Alphaproteobacteria bacterium | reverse complement strand
CCTTTCCGGGCCACAAGCGTGGTCAAGCCTGACAGTTTGCCTTCATCAACATAGTGCTGGAAATGAGCCCTTAACGCTTCGAGGCCATCGGCAGACATACCCACGCTGGCCGGGTCACCTACTACCGGGCCACCAGCACGAGCAACCTGTGCACCCGCAATCGCAACCACAAGGAACAATAGAACACGAATTTTCATAACTGCTCTTCCTCTCCACCCCATATGCAAAATAGCGTATCCTGTCGCTCCGGCAAGCCAACGAATAAATTGTGATGATGAATTAACCTTAACTGCCTACTAACTTATTTACTGATAAAGTCGGCTTTATGGGGTGTCGGGGCAATAGGTGTCTTTCCGGGTTGAGGGAAATCTAAGCTTGCGGATAAAAGCTTTTACGCATCGTCATCAAATGATGACCAACGCATTGCCGCTGCTGCTGCAGGTTGCGGCATGGCTGGCGATGTTCGCCATTTCTGCAGTGTTGCAGGCAGCCAAGGCCGAGAATGTGTATGTGATCGACACGTCAAAGCGCCCTCACAGCCTTGCATTCGCCAATGCCATCAACCAAGCCTGCCCGTCTTGCCAGCCTGTCAAATATATGGATATGCATGGCAGCCACCGATTGGCGCGTCAAATCGGAAGCACCCTCACCGACCTGCATCAGAAAAAAGAGCTGGATCTGGTGGTTACAATTGGCAGGCCCGCAACCCGCCTTGTTGCGCGCACGCTTGATGATGTGCCTATTTTTCACAGTATGGCAGCGAATCCGTTGCCGGACAGCAACGAATCACCCAATGTGATCAATGTGGAGGCCGTACCACCCCTTTCCCTGCAACTGCAAACGTTGATAACCCTTGCACCAGAAACCAGAACCATTGGCTTTCTTGGCACACGAGAAACACTTGAGCCCCACCTGAACATCGCCAATAAGGCAGCGGCCCAAATGGGCATACAGGTGAAGTTTTATTATGTGCGCCGTCCATACGATGTTTCAAACGGCCTCCGCAAAGCCATAAGGGAAACAGACGGCCTGATTTTCCTACACGACCCTGTTGTGGTGAATGCAGACACAGTCAACTACCTGCTGCGACTGACCCTTGAAAATCGGATACCTACCCTTGGGTACAGTGAAAAGCTGGTAGAGCGCGGCATGCTCGCGGCCCTAACGACCAACCCGGAATACTTTGGAAAAAAACTGGGTGAAGCCATCCAACAATACATTGAAACTGGCGAAGAACCATCCATAGAGATGATACCCGCGCTGTTTCAACTGCATATTAACGGGAATACAGCTTCACAAACGCCAACTGTGCAGGCGGTGGCCCCCAACGGGGTCAGGATGGTGCTGCGATGAAAAAGAATTCCAAAACCTCCTGGCTGGGTCATCACATGACGCTAAGGCAGCGCGCGATCGGCTTTTTAGTCATCATGGTGCTGGCAGTTGGCGGCCTACTTTCCGGCGTTTTTGTTGTCACCTCCACAGCTATTTTCACGAATGACCTGGAACAACGGGGCCAGGCCGTGGCCACTGGGATTGCGGAGAATGCCAAACTGGGCGTGCTGGTGCGTGATACGCAGCTACTTGAAGACACCATTCGGCCTTATCTCCAGTATCCGGACATCAATTACATCAGCATTCTGGACACGAGCGGCAATGAGATTGTCACACTGCCAAAGGATGCCTACGACAGCAGGCTCGATCAGGCGGTGGCAAAGGAGACCCGTCAGGCACAGGCGCTGGTTGTCCTGCGGCATGATGCGGCCGAAGACATACACGAGCAAGATACGTTGCTGGAACGCGGCATCCATATCGGTGTGCCCATCTGGCGTGACATCCTGGCCCAAAATACAGACTCCCTTGCAGAGACAGATTTCTTGGCGACTGAAGGTTCCCAGCAAGCCGACACGCAAGAGCTGATCGGCATTGTGCATCTGGGGATCAGCTCCGAACGGGTCCACACACAGCTCGCCAGCCTTATCAAGCAATCCAGCCTCTATGCGGGCGGCTTGGCGTTAGTGGGGCTTATGCTCGCAGTTTGGCGACTTGAACGCTGGCTGTCGCCCCTTCAAACCGTTACCAGTGCCGCACGAAAGGTGCGCCACGGCGGCCTGCAGAACGATCTGGACGACGACCTGCTGCAGTCGCTGCAGGCGGAAGGGCGGCGCGGCAGCCAGGACGAGCTTGAAATCTTGCAGAGCGCCTTCGCCGAAATGATCCAGGAACTGCAACTTCACCACAAATTGCAGGAAGAGCAAAAAGAGCGTCTGGAACAAATGGTCGTGGAACGCACCATGGAACTGACCATGGCCAAGGAAGAGGCCGAAGCTGCCAATGTGGCCAAGTCTCGCTTCCTCGCTTCCATGAGCCATGAACTGCGAACCCCACTGAATGCCGTGATCGGCTTTTCGGAGATGCTGCAGAAGGACATGGCTGTAACACCAGACCAAACAAAGGAATATCTTGGTTACATCTGTGATAGCGGCAAGCACCTTCTGGACATCATCAACGATATTCTCGACCTATCGAAACTGGAAGCCGGGCGTTTTGAGCTGCAGTTCAACGACACATATCTGGACCGTATCGTTGCCGAGGCCGTAGCCTTCAACCAGCCACAGATAGAGCGCAAGAACATCGGCCTGCGCGTTGAATGTCCGGATATCGAGATCACGACCGACCCACGGATCATGAAGCAGGTGATCATCAACCTGCTGTCGAACGCCGCCAAATTTACACCGGCCGATGGCAAGATCGCCATAAAGGCCAAAGCGCTGGGCGACCATTTCGAACTGACGGTTTCCGACACCGGGATCGGCATGACCCCACAGGAAATCGATGTTGCGATGCAGCCTTTCGCGCAGGTGAGTGACAAAATGTATGTGTGCCATGAAGATGGCTCCGGCACCGGCCTTGGCTTGCCGCTTGTGGAACACTTCGTGCTGCTGATGAAAGGCGACATGCATATCGATTCCGAAAAGGGTAAAGGCACCAGGGTGACGCTGACCATACCGATGCACCCGGCAGAACCCGAGCGCCTGCAACGCGAAGAAGGGCTGGATTACATCTAGCCCCGCCCACGCCCACATCCCAGCTTCCCCCTAAGCCTAAAGTGTGCCTTTACTTGGCGCCACAACAGCGCCACATATGGTTGGCAAAAACAAACCACCAAAAACGATGGGGAACCACAATGGACCGCGAGGCTAAATTCTGGAGCAATATCGCCCAGCGCTATTCACAATCCAAAATCTCCGACATGGAGACCTATGAGAAAAAGCTGGAAATCACGCGCAGCTATTTCCACCCCGATGCATCCATTCTGGAAATCGGTTGCGGCACGGGTTCGACCGCGCTGCTGCACGCGCCGCATGTTCGCCAGGTGCGCGCCACAGACATCGCCCCGGGCATGATCGAGATTGCGCGCGAAAAGGCCGAAGCAGAAGGCATCAAAAACATCAGCTTCGAGGTGGCAACCGCCGAAGGCGTGGATGTGGAAGACGGTTCCCTTGATATGGTGCTGGCGCTCAATCTCCTGCATCTGGTGAATGACCGCGACGCGGTGATCAATCGCATCCACAAGATGCTCAAGCCCGGCGGAGTTTTCATCTCCTCCACCGCGTGCCTCAGCGGCGCATGGTGGCTGATGCGCCCATTGTTGGCCATCGGCCGGATGCTCGGCAAAGTGCCCATGGTGAAATTTTTCAGCCGCAAAGCCTATCTGGCCAGCCTCAAGGCCGCAGGCTTCACCATCGAACAGGATTGGCTACCGCAAGGTGTAGGCAAAGCCTATTTTGTCGTGGCGAAGAAAGCGGGCTGACAAAAGCCCGGTTGCTGGGCCCGAATTCCCCCGCTATGGTTCCCCTATCAACCAAAGGTGGGGGAATTCACATGAAGCTGCAGTCACTGTTCGCAATCGGAAGCCTTTTTCTGGCCCTTGTTTCAGCCGCACAGCCGGCTGCGGCCACGGGGCAGCTTTTCAGCGTTGGCAACACCGACATAACGGTCAAGGCCCGGAATGAGTTCTGCGCTTTCGGCAATGAGCATGACTTCGACCAGAAGTGGCTGAACTGGCAGGCCAAATCGAACGAAGGGCAAAACCAGCTTGTTGGTGCCTATGCCCTGTGTGATGAACTGGCCCAGCTTCGCGCTGGCACGCCGCTGAATATGTCACGCTGGATTATCCTGCTTGCCCCCACAAGCACCATCCCGGCGAAAGCCCAACCTGTTGTCGGCTATACCCGCGCGGAATTCATTGAAGGCGTCAGCAAGGAATTCGAAAGTGGCATTGATCTTGATGTGGATGAAGTTGCCCGCAGAAGCAGCGAGGCCCTAAGCGAAACAGTCGGCGAGAAGACAGACCCCATCAAGCTTGGCGGTGTTGGGCGCCCGGAACTGCTGGGCAAGACAGACCGCGGTATGTATGCGGCGCTGGTGCTAGAAGTGAAAGCCGCAGACCGCGTCCAGAAAGTGGCGGGCGTGATCGGCATCACGCTTGTGAAGCAGCACGCTGTATCGATCAATGTGTTCCGCAACTATGACGAACCAGACACCATCAACCAGCTCCTGCTGCAGGCAAAAGACATGGTGGATTATGTGGTATTGGCCAACGACTAGGCCTTATAGCCATATTTGTTGTAGCCGTATTTCTCGAAAATATCGCTGAACTGGGTGATATCGATACCCATCTGGTGCGGCAGGTCACGGTCCCGCTCCCAGGCTTCCTCCCCCGTTCTTATTTCGTCATATCCGGGTTGACCGGGGCGCACCATCACCAGCTTGTCACCCCGGTGATCGTAGGCCAGCTTCACATCCTCGCCATATTCGGCCTTCAGGCTCTTTTCCACTTCCATCAGCTCGAAAAACTCGGTCAGTTTCTCGCGGTAGCGGTCAATTCGGGCCTCAGGCGATTCCATCGCCACCCGGTTGATGTCTTCTTCAAACCCCCACCCAACGTTGAGGGAGGTGATTTGCTCCAGGTCTGTCGCGGGGTCGATAGCGTGGCTGCTGATCACCTCAAGTCCGCCACTTGCGTAAACAAGCCCGCTTTCAGCGTCCAGCTCATGCGCCGTTTCTGCGGTGTTGATTGTATCGAAATCATACTCGGCGATCATGTCGCTTTTCAGCCGCCCTCGCAGCAGGCCATTAACCTCGGACGCGCGCGCGGAAGCGCTCATCTCGCTATCGAATTCAACGCCAAACAACGCCGCGAAGCTCTCTGACGCAAGATCCAGCTTCACCAGCGGCGAACCGCCATTCTTCAGCCCTTCTTCAAGGCGATCAAGATACGCGCGCTGTTCAGGTGACACTTCAAACCGGCCCGATGTTTCCACATCGAACCCGTTTACATTCTGGACAGTGTCTGTCCTGTTTGCGCCAAGGATCTGGAACGAAAAGTTCGTCCGTACATAGCTGTCATATGGTGTGAAAGAAATCATGGCGTCCCCCCAATGGTTACGGAGGACAACCAGCAACAGCCATGCCAACATTTCAGGCGAAAAATGCTATATTTTTCAATGAATTACAAAGTTTAAAACTTTTGTCAGAAGCAGATACTGCCCCTAAACCACAAAGCTAAAGACCTAAACCTGCGCGCATTTTGCCTATAGGGCCCGCGCACCGCAAAGGACACAAATGTCAAAACCTGAACATATAAGATAATGGTGCCCCCGGTCGGAATCGAACCGACACTCCCGAAGGAACGGGATTTTGAATCCCGCGCGTCTACCAGTTCCGCCACAGGGGCACTGCATAAGAACTGCTGGTAAAAGCGGGTGCATCATATACGCGTTTGCCGCGCCGTCAAGCGCACAATCGCGCCCAAATGCCCTCATATGAAATAAAATACCGCCCACGCGCCTTTCCGTTGCCTTGCCCGCGCCTGATTGTTAAGGATCATGAACTTATTGGCGGCACCGGCCCTCACCCCCACCCGACCACCCCAAGTGTATAATCCCGTGGGTGGCCGGGTGGGGGGTGAGGGCTGGACCAGCCACCAAGACACAAAAAGGGAGCAACGGGCGCGTGCTTAGGAACCTGTATGACTGGACTTTGAAAAAAGCCCAAAGCCCGGCCAGTGAAAAATGGCTGGGGGCCATCAGCTTTGCCGAATCCAGCTTTTTCCCGATCCCCATCGATATGATGCTGATTCCGATGATTTTGGCTGATCGGCTGAAAGCATGGCGGCTGGCCACCATCACCACCATCACAAGCGTGCTGGGCGGCATTGCGGGCTATCTGATCGGCATGTTCCTGTTCGAGGCCATCGGCAGGCCGATCATCGATTTCTACGGCTATGGCCCACAGTTTGAGGCCTTCCAGGGCTATTACACCGATTATGGCATCCTGATCGTATTGATTGCGGGCTTCACGCCGATCCCCTTCAAGGTGATCACCATCGCCTCGGGCGTGGTGGGGCTGAACCCCTTAACCTTCATCGCGGCTGCCATCCCGGCACGCGGCGCGCGCTTCTATCTGGTGGCGGCGCTGTTGTGGAAGTTCGGCGACCCGATCCGCGACTTTATCGAAAGGCGGCTTGGCCTTGTTACCACCGCCTTCATGGTGTTGGGCATTTTGGGTTTCATCGCGCTCAAATATTTGTAGGATACGGGCTATGACAACAAGCATCACAACTTTCCCGAACCGCGAGCCGGTGCTGTTTGCAGGCATCATGGCAACGCTGATCCTTGGCAGCGCCTTCGGCTTCCAGCTTGCGGGCTATCCGCCGTGCGAGCTGTGCTGGTGGCAGCGCTATCCCTATATGGCGATCATGGCTGTTTCACTGCTGGCCACGGCCGTGAAAGCGCTGCCGCAGAAGTGGGTGCTTGTTGTGCTGTCGCTTTTGTTCGCAACAGATGCCGGCATCGCCGCCTTCCATTTCGGCGTTGAACAGCGCTGGTGGGAAGGGCTTGCCACCTGTTCAAGCTTTGTGGGGATGACCGATAACATCAACGATGCCCTCAAGGCGGTGATGGATGCACCGCTGATCCGCTGCGACGAAATAGCATGGTCCCTTTTCGGGATCTCCATGGCAGGATATAATTTCCTGATCGCCACGGTTATGGCTGTGTTTTGCCTGGGCAAGGCACGGTCATAGAAAGAGCTGGATATGAGCAAGACCGCAAACCAAGAACTGCCGAAGCCAACCCTTGAAAAGCAAACGCCCGCGCGCCCGCTGCCGGGGGACCGGTCGCTTGACGAGGAAACCAAACGCATGATCCGCGTGGACCATGCCGGTGAATTTGGTGCCGTGCGGATTTACGCGGGCCAGCGCGCCGTGCTGGGGGACAGCCACCCCAAGGCGGGGCTGCTCAAGCACATGTATGAGCAGGAAGAAGTGCATCTGGACCGCTTCAACAAGCTGATTAACGAACGCGGCGTGCGCCCCACCCTTATGGCGCCCTTCTGGCATGTGGCGGGCTTTGCCCTTGGGGCCACAACCGCACTGATGGGTGAAAAGGCCGCCATGGCCTGCACACAGGCGGTTGAAGAGGTGATCGACGATCATTACCAGCACCAGCGCGACAAGCTGAAGGGCAAAGACCCCGAGCTTGAAGAGGTGATTGAAAAGTTCCAGGCCGAAGAGGTGGAGCACAAGGAAATTGCCAAGGCGCACGGGGCTGAAGAAGCCGTGGGTTACCCGGTTCTTTCAGCCGCCATCAAGGCAGGCTGCAAGGCCGCCATCTGGATCTCCAAGCGGGTTTAATCCCACCAATAACGCCGTCACCCTGAACTTGTTTCAGGGTCTATTGATTGACAACAAACGCTCAGCATGACGCTTGTTAAGCGACCCTATACGGTGGCAAACCTTCAGTCCCTTCGCCTAGCGCTCCAGTTCCGCATCCCAATAAAGAAAATCCCGCCAACTTTCATGCAGATAGTTTGGCGGGAACTGGCGACCGTGTTGATGAAGCTCATGGGCTGTGGGCCTTATGGGCTTTCTGTGTGGGAACATACTGGCCTCTTCCGGTGTCCTGCCCCCCTTGCGCAAATTGCAGGGTGCACAGGCGGCGGTGATGTTGGTCCAGCTTGTTCTGCCGCCCTGGCTTCTGGGGATGACATGATCAAACGTCAGGTCTTCCGTTGATCCGCAATATTGGCAGGTGAATTCATCGCGCAGGAACAGGTTGAAGCGGGTGAAGGCCGGGTATTTCGGTTGCCGCACATATTTCTTCAGCGCGATCACGCTGGGCAGCGACATGGCCATTGAAGGCGAATGCACCTCGCGGTCATAATTCGACAGGATCGAAACACGATCAAGAAACACGGCCTTGAGGGCCGTTTGCCAGTTCCACAAACTTAACGGAAAATAGCTGAGCGGCCGGTAATCGGCGTTCAGCACAAGGGCCGGACAGCTATCCGGCGAAGGCATATGGGGCACAAAATTAACGCCCATAGTCATTTCCCCCCGACTGGTCGGAAAGGGTACCGACGCCCACCATCGGCACCGCCCCGAAAACATAAGGGCTTCAACTCCGACAGGCCATGTATACAAGATACAGTGTTACGCCCTTATGACAAGCCTTTATCTTGTGCTCAGCGGGGCGTGTACAGCCATAAATCAGAGGCCTTGCGCCCGCTGGTTCAGGCGCACCCAGTCATGCGCCATGGCACCAGTGCGGGCCTTCAGCATGGCATCAAACGCACTTGAAACCTTGTCCAGATAGGGTTCGGTATAGGGGAAAGCACCGGCGTGGTCGTAATTGTGGCGCATGGCGGCGTTGCATTCAAAAATGAACAGGCGGCCATCGGGCAGTTTGCAAAAATCCACACCGAAGAATTCCAATTCCATCAGGTCGCGCGCCTGGTGAAGGCGCTTGATGTTTTCTGCGCCAAGCCAATCTGTGAAGTTCGCCAGATAATCCCGCTCCGCGGCCTGGCTCGCGTCATCATCCGCCATCACCGCATAGCGGTCACCGGAATGGACATTCCAGTCGTCGTGCACAAGGCTGGCCACCGGATAATAGGTGCCATCAATACAGAAGGTGCGGCTTTTGCGGTAGCGGCCCGCGCTATCGCGCAGGTCATGAAACTGGATGATATAATAGGCGCGGTCTGGCTGCGCGCTTTCAAAATAGCGGTGCACGCCTGCTTCATCTTCCACCTTTGCTACATCCACGCCCGTGTGGGTTTCCGTGGGCCGCAGGATCAGCGGATAGGTAAACCCGCCCGCCTTGATGGCCGCCAGCGCCGCATCCGCGCTTCCCGCTTCCAGCCGTACTGTGTTCGGGAACACCACCCCTTCGATCGCGCCCAGGCGGCGGTAGTTTTCTTCCCGGCTGGTTTTCAGCACGTTGGCCGGGTGGTTGATCACCGGCAGGTCCGGGTGGGCTTTCAGAAAGCCTTCAAGCGCCTTCAGGCTGTCTTTCATACGGTCAGCGCAGGCAACGCAGTTCAGCACCACATCAGGCAAGGGCTTGCCTTCAGGCCATGGTGCGGCCTCGTCAAACACATTGGCGGACACCACATTGAAATGCCGCTTATCAAGGAAATGCGTTACGGAAAAATGCCCGCCTTGAAGCCTGGGCGCATAGCGACCCACGCCGCCACGCAGCACATATTTGATATTCTTGAAACCGCGCAGGCGCAGCACTGTAGGCTTCACCGCATCCTGCCGTTTCGGGAACAGAAAGGGATGATGCTGCGCCAGCGTGCGCAAGGCTTCCTGCGCGCCACCATGGTCGGCCGCTTCCCATTTCAGGCAGGACGATAGCAAAAGCATATCGTGATCCTCTGGTGCCAGCTTGAGCGCACGCGCATTCCATTCTTCCGCCCCGGTAAAGTCACCGCGGCCAGCCAGCTCTTTCGCAAGCTTGCGCAGAAGCGCCACATCTTCCGGGTGCGCCGCCGCCTGTTCCTTCAAAAGCTCGATGCGGTCGGGCTTGGGGGCGGGCATGCGCTCGCCTTCCACGAACAGGCCCCGCAGCCAACGCATCAGGCCGCCACGGGCGGCGCGCCCAAGGTCTGCATGATAGCGCACCCGAAACAGCGTGCGGTCACTCCCCGCATCAAAACCGGTGCGGGCATGCAGCACACGCTTGTTGGCGAAGAAAACCGCCTCTCCTTCCTTCAGCTTGAAGGTGTGGCGCGTGCTTTCTTCTTCCAGAATCTGATCCAACCGGTCCAGAATGGCACGATCATCTGTGCCAAGG
>JABXIV010000266.1 GCA_013372925.1 Alphaproteobacteria bacterium | reverse complement strand
GGTGGTTGCTCGTCAGTAGTTACTTCCACATCACCGCGGCGGGATTTAACGGTTACAGGTACCACCTCGCCATCAAAGGAGCCGTCTTCAATCGCACGCTGGGCGCGCTCAAGAGACCGGATGGCGTAAGCATCCTGGGATTCACGGGTGAATTGATAGTGATCGGCACACAGTTCAGCGAACACACCCATTGGCTCGCCTGCGTAGGCGTCAGTCAGGCCATCAAGAGCCATGTGGTCTTGAAGCTGAGCGTTGCCATACTTCACGCCTGTCCGGCCGGTTGGCAGAATGTGAGGCGCGAGCGACATGCTTTCCATCCCACCAGCAACCATAACAGTGTTGGTGCCGGCTTTCAGGCTATCGTGGGCCTGCATCATGGCCTGCATACCAGAGCCACACATCTTATTGATTGTAACAGCGCCAGTTGCGTCAGGAATACCTGCTTTGCGGCTGGCCTGACGGGCAGGGGCCTGGCCTTGGCCAGCAGGCAGTACGCAGCCCATGATTGTTTCGTTTACGGCTTCGCCCTCAATGCCAGCGCTTGCCAGCGCACCCTGAATCGCAACAGCGCCCAAGTCGGAGGCTGGAACACTTGAAAGATCACCAAGCAGACCACCCATTGGCGTACGGGCCATACCAACAATAACAATCGAATCTTGAGACATCTGAGGCACTCCTTATTTGTCGTGGGCACGGCTCCCTTCCTGAAATGGCCATGCCCTCTGAATTTGGTTGCCGACAATGTGCCAAAAATCGCGTTTTTCGCAAGTGCAAAATGGGATTCTTTTCGCACCTGCACAAAAAAGTGACATTTGACGAGCCGTCGAGAGGAGATTATGAAGGCGAGAGACACCTTGAAAGGACACAGTTATGGGTACCCGCATTGGATTTTTTCTGTTCGTTGGTTTGATTTTGGGCGCAGTTGTTGGCAACTGGCTGCCTTATCCTGCCAGCTATGAAACGATTGCAGGAGGCCTTGTTTTTGTAGTGCTTGGTTTCATTATTGATCGGCTTGGCAAAGCTTCGAATAAATAAACTGAATTGACCATCGAATATTTCACAAAATATTCGAATAGTGTTCTAGCCTCTCTCGATGTAACAGGCCGCTCTTCCTAAAATAGTAACCAAATCTTCGGAAAGTTCAGATATTTCTCGGAGTATGGATTCGGTACACTATCAAGGAGTGTGGATTTGTCCGTCAAAAAAACCGAAGAAGCAATCGTTGAGATTGCTGAGAAGGCCAGTGAATTCAGCCTGAACTGTGCCGACGTTGCTGCCGCGGTAAATGAGGTGAGCACGTTTTTCACAACGCAAGCCCAAGCTGCGGATACCCTTAAAAAATCTGTTGAAACAATGAATGTACGCCAGCAAGAAGTGTCTCAGGCTGCTGCGGACATTGGTGGCGCCCTGGGGCAAATTGAACTTGTGGGTAGTCGCTCAAGCGGGGCGGTTTCTGATACGGCAGAACAGACCACTAAATTGATTGAAACTGTCAGTGGACTTGAGGTTCGTATTACTGGCCTTTCGGATGCCCTTGAAACAGTTGGACAGGTTTCATCTGCAATCGATGGCATTGCCAGCCAGACGAACTTGCTTGCCCTGAACGCCACCATTGAAGCGGCCCGCGCCGGTGACGCCGGAAAAGGCTTTGCGGTCGTAGCTGGCGAAGTGAAGAAGCTTTCCGGTGAAACAAAGGCCGCTACCGAGCGCATCAACACTGTTATTCAGGAACTTACCAGCCAGGTAGAAGCGCTGATTACCGATATCAGAAGCGGCGCAGGCTTTGCGCAGACAGCGCAGTCCCACATCGATGGGCTTGTTGAGAGCCTTGATGAAATGCGTAGCGTTACATCCGTTGCGGCAGACTGTAACCAGCGCATCGATACGGCAAGTATGGCTATGTCTGATGCTTGCCAAGTGGTTGATGGACAACTGGAAAAGGTTGCGGAAGGGACTGTTCTTGCGGACAAGAAGTTACGTGACGCGGACCATCGCTTGAATGACCTTGTGACTTTCGGTGAAACACTCGTGCAAGTTAGCGCGGCAACCGATGTGGAAACTCCGGATACGAAGTATGTGAAGATCGCACGCGTGACCGCCGACAAAATCAGTCGAATGTTTGAGGACGCTGTGGCGAAGGGGGAGATTACAGAGGAGGGGCTGTTCGATGAAAACTACAAAGCCGTTCCCGGGTCCAACCCGGAACAGGTAACCACACAATTTACGGCCTTGACCGACCGACTGCTGTTTGATTTGCAAGAAAACATCGTTTCAGCGAATGAAAAGATCGTGATTTGCGCAGCGGTTGACCGTAACGCTTATTTGCCGACGCATAACAAAAAATTCTCCCACCCTCAACGGAAAGGCGATCCAGCTTGGAACGCAGCCAATGCCAGAAATCGTCGAATTTATGATGACAAGGTTGGCCTGAAGGCAGGACGGAATAAAGAGCCCTTTGCCATTCAGCCGTATCGCCGGGACATGGGGGAAGGAAAGTTTGTTCTGATGAAGGATATTTCCGCCCCAATTACCGTGAATGGCAGGCATTGGGGCGGTTTCAGGCTTGGCGTGATGTCTTGATGGCTTTAGACGGCTTGCTCAGGTGAGGGAGCTGCAGCTTCAGCTTGTTGCGCCTTGCGGCTTTCACGTTCGCGCCATTCAGCTTTGATCATGTCGCTTGTTTTGCGGCTTCCGTCCGGTGTCCAGCCGGGAGGGGCAAGAAGGAACATAATCTTGTTCCGAACGCCTTTTGCATGCCACATATCGGTGATGATGCCCCACCATTCATGAAAAGCTACACGCAGCGGGTTGAAGGTGCCGAGATCTCTTACGAGGCCGTACCGGCAAGGCTCTTCTTTTTCTTCGGGTACATAAGTACCAAAGATTTTATCCCAAATGATGAAAACACCGGCGTAGTTGGAATCCAGATACTTTGGGTTATTTGCGTGGTGTACCCTGTGGTGGCTTGGCGTGTTCATCACGGCTTCGAACCAGCGCGGCATCCTGTCTATCGCCTCGGTATGGATCCAGAACTGATAAATCAGATTCAGGCCAACACAGAAAAACAGGATTGCAGGCTCAACCCCTAGAATGAGGATTGGCCATTTGAACAGGAAAGCTGGGGTGAATTGGCCAGTCCAGGTCTGCCTTAGGGCTGTTGTCAAATTATAATGCTGGCTTGAATGGTGGATAACGTGGGCCGCCCACATCCAGCGAGACCGGTGGCCAACGCGGTGAATCCAATAGTAGGCGAGGTCATCCAGGACAAAGGCCAAGGCAAATACCCAAGGTGCGTGGCCCAAATCAAAGATGGCGAAGTTCTCCCAAACCCAGTAGCTAACGACAAAGGCAATTGAAGCAGTAATGGCGCCGGATACGGTGCTTCCGACCCCCATCAATAGGGAGACAAAGCTGTCTTTGCCCTCGAATTTGGCCCGGCCTGTCTTCCAGCCGTAAACCATTTCAAGCAATACAAAGAAAATGAAGGCGGGAACCGCAAATTCAGTAGGTTTTGGAAGGTCAAGCGGCATGGGCTGTCTCCGCAGGCTTGGAAATACTATTTAACAGGTTTTCTGCGTCAGCAGCTACATCAGTGGGAAAAACCATGGAAATTTCTGGCTGCGTGAAGTCATTCAACTCAATGGCCAGCTTGGCTCGACCGCGATGCACTCTTTTGATGTCGCTTGCCGTCAGAATACGGCACACAACACGGTCACCAAGGAGATGGGTTAGGCCAATAACGTCAGGCCTGTTGATGATCTCAGCCAGCGCGATCTTGCCGCCAGTCGCAACATAGGTTTTGCCAAACTCAAGGTCTGGCTCATACCGTTTGAGGTTGCGTTTCACACGGCCTTCATCAAGGCCACTGCTCACGGGAAACAGTTTGGCCGCAATAAGCGCCAGTATGGTTATCGCGAGAAGCGAGCCAAGCGTCAGTCCTAGGTCCATATCTATTCCTCCAATCCCAAGAAGACCCTTGAAATAATGGACCGTCAAGTCTTGAATTGTCGCAGAGCTGTGTATGTGTCATGAAACGGTAGCTAACGCTGCATACTGTTACGATCCATGAATGGTTTGATAGATAAGGTTTTTGATCGTATGTTAATGAAATTAATAGGCTTTTTAACCGTTTCTCTTGCGTTTTGGGGACAGCCGATGACAGCAGCATATGCCGATGAAGGACCGATCGTGATTGCGCACCGTGGCGCCAGTGGCTATCGCCCTGAGCATACCCGGCTCAGCTATCGGTTGGGAATCGAACAGGGGGCCGATTATATCGAACCGGATCTTGTCATGACAAAGGACGGCCATCTGGTCGCGCGCCATGATATTTACCTTTCAGGGACAACCGATGTGGCCGATAGGAATGAGTTTGCTGACAGGAAACGCGTTTTGGAAGGCCATGAGGATTGGTTTGTTTTTGATTTCACGCTGGCAGAGTTGAAAAGCTTGAAAGCCAGACAGCCCCGACTATCCCGCGGTACTCAGTACGATGGATCAGAGACAATTCTGACGATTGACGAGATTATTGCTCTTACCGAGGATGCAGCATCGAATGGGCAGAAGGTAGGCCTTTATATCGAGATGAAGAGGCCTGAACTGTTCATTGCGCTGGGTTTAGATCCCACAGAGCCCCTAACAAGGGTTTTCAATAAGCTCTCTGAAAAGGGAATTCCCTCGTATTTTCAATGCTTTAATGGCGACTTTTTGAAGCTCCTTGGGCAGCATGTGTCCGCTCCTCTTATCTGGCTGATTGAAGGGGTGGAAGACAAGGAAACTGGTTCCTATGTCTTAGAGGAGGCTATTGATACCTATGGTACAGATATCGCTGGTATTGGAATAAACAAGGCTTTGTTGGTAGATGGATCAGGCAAGCCCACCGGCATCGTGGAGAAAGCGCACCGCTTGGGCTTCAAAATACATGTTTGGACCCTTAGGGATGATCAGGTTGCGCCTATGTTCGAAACCATTGAGGGCGAGCTTGCGGCGATTTGGGCGTTGGGTGTGGATGGCGTGTTTTCCGATTTCCCCGATACGGCGCTAGTAAGTCGGGCCAAGCTTGCGGGCCATTGACAAACGATTGCAGTGTAACGGCTGTTGGTTTAGTTTGAGCACAAGATGCATATGAGGAGCAAGTAAACATGCTTGATTTCATAAAGGGGTTAGCGACTGCTATCTTGGCTACGGCGATTATCCGCATTGGCGTGGAAGTGCTGTTTGAAAAGGCCGGGCTTTTTATCTAGTATCTCCGATATCTTATGTATAAAAAAGGCGCCCGAAAGTGGCGCCTTTTTTGTTGGATCAAAATAGAGAGCATCAATCCATTTCAGGAAAATCTTTTCCAAGTGGAAACGGTGGTTCGTCGCTCTCAAAGCTTAGATATTGCATCACATCCACAATATAACGCCCAAGGACCATGATAATCCTGCGGATAAGCTCATTTGGGCGCCCGGTCAGGATCAGGATGACGAATTGCACACCTGCCAAGACAAAGTTGGCGAGGGTGGCAAACCAAGCAAGAAAGCCGAACAAGACCATGAGAGCGCCGCGGATCGCATAGCCCGCCCAATCCTTCTCTTTGAATTCCTGTTTAAGCTGTTCGGCGGAAAAGCTGGAACTTTGTGATGCGCGGTCATTGGTAGTGTTGTCGCCAGCTGCTTTTTCCGTTCCGGCCAACGTGTCAGCGGCTTCTGCACTGGCAGCTTGTGGCGTTGGTTGCTCAACCTTTGGTGCACTTGATCGCGTGCTTGCAGCAGCGGTTTTTCGTTTCGGCGCTGATTTTTTGCCAGGTGTGGTTTTGCTGGAAGCAGATGCTTTTTTGGCAGGCGCCTTTCTGGTCGTGCCTTTTGCAGCGGCGGTCGTTTTTTTAGCCTGAGCCTTGGAAGTGCTGCTTGCTGACGCGCGTTTGCTGGGCGCTTTCTTAGGGGCCGCCTTCTTTGTTTCAGGGTTGGAGTCTGTTGTTTCCTCGCTCATGGTAATCCCGATCTGTGAATGTGAAACCATAGGTTACTACAAACATGTGGGGCATGCCATCGCAGGCTTCAAGGGCTTATTGAGCCGCCCAAGGCAGGGTGCCGTTTACCATCGCGCTGGCGTGATCGCCGTCAACGGGCTTGGACCAGTAATATCCTTGGCCGAAGCTGAAGTTCAAATCACGCAGCATGGTGATATGTTCCAGGTCTTCAAGGCCTTCCGCCACAACTTCATGGCCAAGGTTGGTCGCAAGCATACCGATCATTTCAAGGATTTTGAATGGGGCGTTGCCAGCCTCAAGCTGGTTAATGAAGCTGCGGTCAATCTTGATGATGTCGATAGGGAACTGGTGAAGATAGTTCAGAGAACTGTAGCCTGTACCAAAGTCATCGAGCGCAACCTTGACGCCCAGTTTCCTTACCCGCGAAAGCGTCTCCGAAATCCGCGTCGGGTTTGCCATGATGGCACTTTCGGTAAGCTCTATGCGCAGGAACTCACCGGGAATATCGTAGTGCTTGAGGGCCCTCTCAACCATGTCGGCGATGTCATCCCTAGCGAATTGGACTCCGGAAACGTTTACATTGATTGGGACCGCTCTGTCTGGGCCGGTTTCTTTCAGCCACCTTTGAATTGTGGCGCAAGCAGCATCTATGGCCCAGCGCCCCAAATTGACAATCACGCCAGTCTCCTCGGCGAGAGGTATAAACTCCACAGGCGAGACGAAACCCCGGTCCTTATGATTCCAACGGGTAAGGGCCTCAAATCCATGAAGTTCGGACGTCTTCAGATCAATGATGGGCTGATAATGCAGTTCAAGTTCGTTTCGCTCCACCGCTCGCCTTAGTTCAGTTTCCAAGTGAAACTGCGATCTGGCTCGCTGGTGAGAGTCACTATGGTAAATTTCAGTCCGGGCTTTGCCTGCCGATTTAGCACGGTGCATCGCAAAGTCGGCATCACGGATCAGGTCTTCCGGGTGTGTCGAACTCGATATAGTCGTGGCAACCCCGACCGAAACACTGGTGAAAACCTCGTTGCCATCCAGGTCATAGGGCAGGGCCATGGCATCATGGATGCGCTGAGAGATCATTTCCACTTCTTCAATGTCGTTGAAGTGGGAAACCAGAATGGCAAATTCATCGCCCGATAACCGCGCAAGAGTATCCGAGCTGCGGATGCAGCGCCTAAGTGTGGATGCCATTGAAATCAGGAAACGGTCACCAGAGCTGTGGCCAAAGCTTTCATTGATCTGTTGGAAGCGGTCGATGTTGATGATAAGAACTGCGCAGCCCGCGTTTTCTCCTGATCGCTGGCATTCAGCTACTGCTTCTTCAAGCTTGTTTCGGAAGAGAACGCGGTTCGGCTGGCCTGTCAGAGCATCATGGAACGCATGATGCAGAAGGTTACGCTCTGCCAGCTTTTCCGCAGTTTGATCCTCGATCGTGCAGATTACTTGATAGATTTTGCCTTCATGGTCTTCAAGGGGCAGCAGGTGCGATGAAAGGAAGCGCTCAACGGTGCTCGTACGGATGCTCCATTCAAAGCTGGTGCTACGCCCCGAGCGATAAACTTCTAGAACTTGTCCAGCTAGAACGTGATTGTCGCTTGCACTCCAGACACTATCCAGCGGGCAAGGCAACTGTGCCCCATCGGTAAGTCCGAAAACGTCTCTGGCAAAACGGTTGATAAACAAGGCTTCGATCACGTTGCTCGACGTGATACTACATACGAGCACCCCAACAGGAAGTCTTTCGGCCACGGCACTTGTGTTCACAAAGCGTGCTGAAGCGCCTTCTTCCCCTGCGGGATTAGCGATAGGAGAGACCTTGTTTCCAAGCGTTTCGGGCACGACCGGCTCCAAGCAATAGTGACAAAAAACGGGGCCATCGACGGTAGCCCGAAAACCCCAGATACTTGAACATTCCCCGGTAAACATTTGGTAAAGGCTCAAGCAACTTTTGACCAATATAGGCGCGTTGAGGTGGCGAGGAAACAACAAGTTGAGTTTGAAGGAAAAATAATGCCGCTGTTTAGGTCAGGGCAAAAAATTGGGGAAGGCGGAACCTTCCCCGAGATAACCACCCACTGGGACGGGTTAGTGGGTGGGGTAATCTTGATTTGACTAGCTACAGCCGCTGGTGCCGCCGCAGGTGTCGCATTTCAGGCACGTGCCGTTGCGCACGAGCGTGAAGTTGCCGCATTCGCCGCAGGCATCGCCCTCATATCCCTTCATGCGGGCAGCCACCCTGGCGTCCACGGTTACTTCCGTGCCGCCATTCACCATGGCTGAGCCAACGGCAACGGTTGTTGTACTTCCTGTGGTGCCAGTTGCTACGGCAACGGTTTCAAGCTCTTTGTCGTCCTTGCTGTCTTTGCTTTTCAGGACGACAAGGTTGCTGCCGCGCACATAACCCGAAGATGCGAATTTTTGAACGCGCTCAAGCGCTTCAGTTACTTCTTCATCCATGGCGGGCAGGCCATCACCGCTGTCGCCGCGGCCTGTTGTGTCTGGGGCAAGGTCTGCGGGCTGAACGTGTGCCAGATCGTCACGACCGAGATAAGAGATCGCCAGTTCGCGGAAGATATAATCAAGCAGCGATGTCGCCATTTTGATTGTGTCATTGCCTTCCACGCGGCCAAATGGCTCGAAGCGTGTGAAGGTGAAGGCATCCACGAACTCTTCCAGCGGCACGCCATATTGCAGGCCGATGGAAATCGCGATTGCGAAGTTGTTCATCAGGCTGCGGAACGCGGCGCCTTCCTTGTGCATGTCGATGAAGATTTCGCCGACACTGCCATCGTCATATTCGCCGGTACGCAGG
>JABXIV010000043.1 GCA_013372925.1 Alphaproteobacteria bacterium | reverse complement strand
TCGCCATACACTGGTGACGTCCTAAGCGGGCTTGAGTTGCCGGCCGGAGCATCTACACCGCCGATTGTGGTTGACGGCACATTTATCGTGCTCACAGAAAATGGTGAACTGGTGGCCTACCGTTAGGGCCACCTCCAATTTAAGAAGCGAAACACTATGACCTTCACACTTGCAGTAGTTGGGCGCCCGAACGTGGGCAAATCAACGCTGTTCAACCGTCTGGTTGGCAAAAAGATCGCAATTGTCGACGATACGCCTGGCGTCACGCGAGACCGGCGCGAAGCAATGGGTTCAATTGCCGATCTGGAATTCCGTCTTTTCGACACAGCGGGTCTTGAAGAAGGCGAGCCAGGCTCGCTTTCCGACCGTATGCGACGCCAAACAGAAGCTGCGCTGAAAGAAGCCGATGTTGCACTTATGCTGTACGATGCGCGGGCTGGTGTGACACCGATGGACGAGCATTTCGCCCAGTGGCTCCGTCGCGGCGACAAACCCGTCATCCTTATTGCCAACAAATGCGAAGGCAACGCGACGATTGAGGGCATCTATGAAGCCTATGCCTTGGGCCTAGGGGAGCCAATTGGTCTTTCCGCTGAGCATGGTGAGGGTTTGGCCGAGCTTTACGGCGCAATTGTCGAGGCCTTGAAAGAGGTTGGTATTGATCCCTATGAAGGCGAAGAAGACGATCAGTCTGCCGCTGAACATCAGGATGTTGACAGCGGCCCAACTGAGGGTGACCTGGAATATGAATTCGTTGATCGCGAGGCCGACAAGGAAGTCGAGCGCCCGCTTCGTCTGGCGATTGTTGGTCGCCCGAATGCAGGCAAGTCAACGCTGATCAACGAACTTGTAGGTGAAGACCGTTTGATTACAGGCCCAGAAGCTGGACTGACCCGCGATTCTATTGCTGTGGACTGGGAGTGGGATGGTCTTCCTGTAAAGCTATTTGATACAGCGGGCCTTCGCAAAAAAGCGCGAGTTACTGAGAAACTTGAAAAACTCTCGGTTGGCGACACGCTTCGTGCAGTGCAGTTCGCAGAGGTTGTTGTTCTGCTTTTGGATTCCGAAGTTGGCATTGAGAAGCAAGACCTGAAGATTGCCGAACGCGTTGTAAACGAGGGTAGGGCGCTCGTTATTGCGTTGAACAAGTGGGATTCTGTACCTGACCGCCTTGGTGCACAACGGCAGTTGATGGATGCCCTAACACGCAGCTTGCCACAGTTGAAAGGCGTGACGGTTGTCAAGTTTTCGGCTCTTACAGGCAAGGGTACACAGCACTTGATGCCTGCCGTTGCTGAAGCTTATGAGGTCTGGAATGCGCGTATTCCTACTGCTGCTTTCAACCAGTGGCTTGCCGATACACTTGAGAAGCATCCAGCGCCTTCAGTAGCTGGTCGTCGGATTAAAATTCGCTATGGGGCTCAGATTAAAACCCGCCCGCCAACCTTCTTGCTGTTCTGTAACCGGCCTGACGATCTTCCTGATAGCTATAAACGTTATTTGGAGAATGAACTGCGGCGGGACTTCAATCTGCCAGGTACACCGATAAGGATAATCCTTAAAAAAGGTGCCAACCCATACGAGGGACGCAGGCGAAAACGTCAGTAATCAACATCGGGCCGCTTTCCTTTTGACGCGGCCCGAACTTTTTCTATAGTCAAAGCCATGATACGGCAAATTCTTATAGCAGTTCTTGGTGTATGTTTGTCAGCCGCTACGGCCGACGCACAGACGGACATTACGTTTGCAACTGACTGGAAGGCGCAGGCAGAGCACGGTGGCTTTTACCAGGCGCTTGCTAAGGGCTTTTACGCGAAACGAGGACTAAGGGTTAGGATTAGACCCGGAGGGCCTCAAGCAGACAATCCCAGGCTTATGGCTGCCGGAGCCCTGGATATTGCCATGGCTTCCAATAGCTTTCAGCCGATCAACCTTGTTGCTGCAGGGGCAGACGTTAAGGTAGTGATGGCGTCATTTCAAAAAGACCCACAGGTCTTGATGGTTCACCCACATATAAATGCCAATTCCATAGCCGATTTGCGCGGGATGCCTGTCTTTATCTCCGACAGTGCTGTTGCAACCTTTTGGCCTTGGCTTCAGGCGCGCTTCGCCTTCGAAGGCAGCCAGATACGAAAATACACATATTCCCTTGCGCCATGGCTGGTCAACAAGGGCACGGTCCAGGAAGGGTATCTATCCTCCGAGCCTTTCACAGCCCAAGTTGCTGGCGTTAAGCCTAAGGTTTTCCTTTTCGCAGATGCCGGGTATCCGGGCTACGCAGCCATGATCATGGCTCGCGGGGATTATCTGCGGCAAAACCCAGATGCGGTGAAGGCCTTCGTGGCAGCAACGATAGAAGGCTGGCGGGATTATCTTTGGGGCGATCCTGCAGTAGGCAACGCCTTGATTATACGCGATAATCCAGAAATGACAGAAGATCTAATCGCCTTTGCAAGAAAGGCCATGCTCGATAATGAGCTTCTTGGCTGCAAGGAATGCATCGGCACAATGACAGCAGATCGTTGGCAGACATTTTATGAAGAGATGTCTGGGCTTGGTATTCTACCGGCAGGCGTTGACGTTCGCGCCGCATATTCCCTCGACTATCTACCATAAAGGAAATCTCATGCTCAACATGCAAGGGATCGGTTTTTCTTATGGCGGAGATACTGGCGTCATACAGGATCTTAACCTAAACGTGCAGCAAGGCGAATTGGTTGCAATAGTGGGGCCCAGCGGCTGCGGCAAGTCAACAATCCTGCGTCTCGTCGCTGGGCTATTAAAGCCAACGAGCGGGGAAGTGTTCTGGGATCAGAGTGGCGGCCCCCAAATTGGATTCGTCTTTCAGGATGCAGCCCTAATGCCGTGGAAGACCGTACTGGAAAATGTTGCTCTACCCGTAAAGCTGAGCAGACAACGCCCTGATATGTGTCATTTGATGGCCTATCTAGAGCAAGTAGGCCTTGGAGGCTTTGAGGCGCGTTATCCCGGCACTCTTTCTGGCGGTCAGAAAATGCGTGTTTCGATTGCCCGCGCCTTGTCGGCGAACCCAAATTTCCTGCTGCTTGATGAACCCTTTGGTGCATTAGATGAAATTCTTAGGTTTAAGCTGAATGACCTTCTGCTCGACTTAAAGACAAGTCAGGGGTGGTCAGGCCTTTTTGTGACCCACAGCTTGTATGAGGCCGCTTACATGGCGGATAGGGTTCTGGTCCTGCAAAACGGCACAGTGGTTGGCATGGTGATTCCTGAACTTAACCGCTCACTTCGCCCGTCAGAACAACGTACCTCCAAAGAATTTCTTGCCGCGGTCGCGCAGATTGGTGCTCTGCTCGAAGAAGGGGAAAGCCACGATGCGTAAAGTGATTTATCCGCTTCTGGCGTTGGGCGCGTTAATTTTATTATGGAGCATATCAGTAGAAGTATTTGATATTTCTAAATTTATCCTGCCATCACCGAGCGCTGTAGCCAAGGTGTTGGTTTCTGATTTCTATAGTTTGAGCACAGCCCTTCTGGCGACACTGAAAATCACTTTCATTGCTTTGCTCGCGGCTGTTGCCAGTGGTGTTTCATTAGCCTTGGCGTTTTCG